>NZ_JBJMBF010000003.1:0-302422 GCF_046640325.1 Loktanella agnita
CTTCCACCCTACAGCCCCGATCTCAACCCGATCGAAATGGCATTCTCAAAACTGAAAACCCTGATCAGGAAAGCTGCCGCACGAACGTACGATCAACTTTGGGCCGCCGTAGGGAAGGTCTGCGACCTTTTCTCAGACGAAGAGTGCTACAACTACTTCAAGGCCGCAGGATATGAGGGCCATTGAGTGCAACATGCTCTAGATGGTAAGGACGAGCGGGCAATGGTCTGAAACCTCCGGATCGTAAACTACGTCAAAATGCTTCACTGCATTGGTATCATTGATCAGCATGTAGTCGGCAAACTTACCCGGCTTTTTATATTGAGAGTTTCGTGTGGTCTTGAACCCGCGTCCAGTCACGAGCTCGACCAGCCCAGCATCGGCCAAGATACGAAGCGTCTCGCTTTCTGGTTCAACGTTGAAGTCACCGCAAATTACCACCACATCCTCTGGCTCAGACACGTGCTGCGAGAGGTCGAGCAATCGTCGCGCCTGCTGTGTACGTTCAGGTGTATCCATCTTTCCCTTCAGATCACGCAAACCATGCATATGCGTAATGCTGATGGAATGATTGGAATCGTAATCGTACACGCGCACGCCATGGGCACTTCGAGAACGAGGGTGTTCACCGTAGCCAACTGGCGAGAAAGTCTTGTGGACGAAACCCTGAACCTGACCAATTATCGGCACGGATTTATGCACAAAAGTTGCCAACCCCCATTGTGACGGGATCGACTGTTCCCCATCCCACAAGACACCCTGCGCAGCCGGACAGAAAACAGCGACGTGATCCGGTAGCGCTCTCGCCACATCGCAGAAGAAGTTTGCGCGTTGCGGCAGGATGTGGTCCCCGTCACGGTAGGTCAGCCACTCCTTATCTGAGGCTGGGCTATGGACAACCTCTTGTAAGCATAGAATTTCAGGAGTGGCCGTCTGGAGAAAGAGGAGCAGGTCTTCGTGGAGCTTCCCACCCCAACCATTCAAGCACATAATGTCCATAGAGGTTCCCTTTTCTCCATCCCAACCTGACATTCTCTGCATCACAGAAAAACTGCAAGATGGGCTCTTCGCGGCCATTAGATCGGTTGCAGCATCACGGTGTATATGCACAAACCGCGTTGTCACGGACGGCCCATACCGGTCACTCGTCTAGGTGCCTTGTTGCTGCGGTCGCAGCCCGCATAGCGGACATTCATGCAGAGCGCAGCATTTCGGGTCGATTGGATGACTGCAGCGCGGTACGGAGCCACCGTTCAGCGGGTCTTTGGGAAGGTCCGCTCTTAGCAATCGTTTCGGTTTCGAAGTGCTCATTAGGCCTAAGTTGACACTGTCTCCCAAAGTCTAGGGTAAACTTGAACGAAGCCAAATCCATCGACGGCCAAATCTGCTTCGTACCCACTATCGACCGAAGTGTACCTATAGGTATTCTCGTTCAACCGCTCATATCGTTGCTTCAGCGGTTTGAACGTCCAAGTTTCGTCATCCAACCAGACAGCGGCAAACTCTGCATGATCTCCAATCCTCAGCTCAAGTCGCTTGATCGCATTCGTGTTCGTGGCCGGCGTAAATCCCAGATCGATATCGACCAATGAGTCTACGGCACTCACAACTTTTCCATTCGAGGTCCAGGTGCCGTCGTCTTGTCGCGAAAGAGCAAGATCAAGTTTATCAGCGCCAACCCAACGCTCGACGGTAGCGGCGCGACACTCCCAATTGTCGTTGCATGTTACGGAATAGGCTATTCGTGTCGGAGAATTCTCGCCAGCGTAAACGGCCATGCCAGAGACTAAGCGAGAAGTCCCGTTGTCGATAACCGAACAGGCTTCTGTGCCTACGGCATCAATTCGCCGCCACATGGTACTTCGCATCAATGTCTCCGACTATCGTTGTTGCGTTGCACATAAATAGCAGACTTTCGTTCGTGGCGCAGCATTGGGCATTTGGGGCTCGAAGCTATCATTGCGGGAGATTGGTTTCGTGTGCTTTGCCACGCAACAGATATGGAAGAGGTCAACCAGACCACCGGTGGCGATTGTTCAGTTTCGGGGCTGATCCAGCTCCTAATGCCCGTGCGGCTCTTCATCCAGTGATCCGTGGATTGCGAATTGGTCCAGTCCTGCCTCTTGCGGTGGGATGATCCGGTAGCTTTCGCGTACCCCGGCTTCTGTCAGTTCGCGGCTGACCATCAGCAGCGTGTTGGCCGTCTGGTCGGCGCAGAGCGCGGACATCTGTTGGATTTCTTCGGCCGCCACATCCCGTGCCGCGTCGACTGATGGTGCGCCGTAGTGGCTGACAAAATGTGCCGCCAGCGCCTCTGTCAGCGCGTCGATCTCTGCGGGTTCTGCTTTGGTGATCGCCACGACCGTCACCCGCCCGAAGGTTTCCAGCCCCAGCCAGCCGTTGGTGAAGGCTTGCCGTGCTTTGCCTGACAGGTCAGCCTCGGACCAGTTGGAAAATTCAAAGCCGCCGGAGATGCACCATTCGCCGGTGCGTGCGGGTGTGTGAAAGATATTCATGTCGCTTTCGTCGAAATGGATCGCGCGGGCGAGATAGTGATCGGTCATGCGGGCTCCAACAAAGTGGTCAGCGGGGTGAGTGTGGTGCCATCGTCGCTGCGGCGCAACAGGCCGAAGCGGTCGTCGGCACCTACAAAATCGTCGAGCTTTTGCAGCAGGCCGATCCATTCGGCGTGCAGCGCGGCAGGGCCTGCATCTGTCCAGCGGCTGATCCAGAGCAGGCTGTGCCGCGCCCAGGCCTCAAGCAGGTCAGTCGCGGTGATATCGCCGCAGCCTTCGGCATGCAGCGCGGTTTGCCCCGGTGTGTCCCCCGGTGTTTCGCTGGCAGGCCAAAGCGGCACTCTCAGCCCCACCACCAGCCAGTCGGGAATGGCCGTGGGGTCAGCGGTTGAGGCCCGCACTTGCAGCCCGCCGCAGTGCGCGCCGTTCACGATAATGCGCCCCTCCCAGCCTAGATGCACCGCGACTTCGGGCGGGGCGATGGCGCCAAGCGCGTTTTGGAACCCGACGGCGCAAGCGGGCAGCATGGACATGGCGTCAGCCAGCGGCACATCGGGGGCGAGGATGAGTGCGGCGCGCATCGGGTCGCTGCCCAGATGATGCACGATAACCCCGGCATCGCAGCCATCATGCGCCATGGTCACAGCGACGCTGAGCGGGTCATCGACGGTGGCCTGCCCTTGTAGCAGGGGTGGAAAGACTGGCCCGTTCATCCTTTGCCGTCAGCGATCAACTGCCGGGCAAGACTACGAAAGGCCTGCGCCTGCGCGCTGTCGGGTTTCGATACCACAACCGGCGCGCCGCCATCGGCTGCAAGCCGGATGTCCAGATGCAGCGGCAGTTCGGCCAGCAAAGGCACGCCCAGTTTTGCCGCCTCTTTCGCGACGCCGCCATGGCCGAAAGTGTGTTCCTCGTGCCCGCAGTTGGAACAGATATGCGTGCTCATATTTTCGACCATGCCGATGATCGGCGTGCCCAACTGGTTGAACATGTCGATCCCTTTGCGCGCATCAAGCAGCGCCACGTCTTGTGGAGTCGAGACGATGATCGCGCCGGTCAGTTCGGCCTTTTGCGCCAGCGTCATCTGCACGTCCCCGGTGCCGGGGGGCAGGTCGACGAGCAGCACGTCCAGCGCGCCCCATTGCACCTGGCTGAGCATTTGCTGCAAAGCGCCCATCAGCATTGGCCCGCGCCAGACAACTGCCTGATCTTCGTTTGTCATCAACCCGATCGACATCATTGTGACGCCATGATTACGCATTGGCAGGATCGTCTTGCCATCGGGCGAGGCTGGTCGCCCGGACACGCCCAGCATGCGCGGCTGCGAGGGGCCATAGACATCTGCATCCAGCAGCCCGACCCGCCGCCCTTCGGCGGCCAGCGCGCAGGCGAGGTTGGCAGACACGGTTGATTTGCCCACGCCGCCCTTGCCGGACGCGATGGCGATGATCCGGTCGATGCCGGGGATTTTCTGCGGCCCTTTGGGTTCCGCGCTGCGCTGCGGTTTCAGGTCCGGCGGTGCGGCGGGGCTGCTATGGGCCGTCATGATTGCCGACACGCTGCCAATACCGGGCAGTGCTTTCAGCGCGGCCTCTGCGGCGGCGCGCACCGGTTCCATTTGCGCGGCGGCAGAGCCCGGCACCTCGAACACAAAGCGTATGTTGCCTTCATCGACATGCAGCGCCCGGACAAGTCCGGCGCTCATGATGTCATCGCCCGAAACAGGGTCGTTAATCGTCTTCAGGGTCGCGATGACCACGTCACGTGTGATGGTCAAATCAGCTGTCCTGCCCGGTGATCTTGCCGGTCACCTCATGTTCGAGCCCCAGTTCGGGGATACTGAGCACCATCTTGGCGTCAAAGCTTTTCCCAGCGGCACCATTAGCGCGCATCGCTTCTTCGATGGCTTGCTGCGAGGTGACGCCGACCTGTTTGAGAAACTTGCGCATGGACATGTTGAAATCGTCGCTCATCTTCTTTTCCTTAGCTGAATGGCTTAGTGATCCCGGCGTTTTGACAGGTAGTCATCGGTGGTTCTGACGCGGGGCCGTGCGCCGCCGGTGAAGGGGTTGTTGTCAGAATGATATTGCGCCTGAATCCTGCAATTGTCGCACATCTGGATCATCCGCGCGGCCTGTGGATTGGCGAACATCGCATGTTTGCCTGCAAGCTTTTCGGTGATCTTTTCAATCGTGGATTTCACCCCGAACAGGCTGCCGCATTCTACGCAGGCAAAGGGTTCTTCTTCGTGCAGCACAACCTCTGACAGGGCCTGATCGCTTAGGTTCAGGCGCGGTGCCAGCGTGATCGCTTTTTCCGGGCAGATATTGGCGCATAGCCCGCATTGCAGGCAGGCGTCTTCCTGAAAACGCAGTTGCGGCATGTCTTCGTTATCTGTCAGCGCACCGGACGGGCAGAGCGAGACACAAGACAGGCACAGCGTGCAGGCCTCGGCATCCACAAGGACGGCACCATAAGGCGCGGTATCCGGCAGGGGGATCAGCGCATCGGCGGCGAGTGCCTTGCCCGCAGTGCGGGTGATCTGGCGACGTGTCCCGATCGCAAGAATAGGCGTCGCCACGGCGTCCATCACGGGCGCATCATAGAGTGCATCGGACAGTTGATCCGGATCGGCGAGATCGTGCAGCGTGATCTTTGGCCCGCCGATGGCTGTGGCCAGTTCCGCCTCGCGGTGCAACGTGTCCCGGTCAGAGGTGGGGGAGAGCAGGATATCGAGGGCGGCGAAGCCTGCGCCCAATCCGGCGAGCATTTCCGCGTGGCCGAAGCCTGCCAGTGCTGTGACTGCAAGGGGAATGACGTCGGCTGGCAGCCCGCGCCCGAACCTCGCGGCCAAGCGCAGCATCTCGGTCCCGTGTGCATCGTCGTGGACCAGCAGGCGGGGATTGCTGCCGCCTGCCTTGCGATAGGTTTCCGCCAGCGTTTGAATGCGTCGGAACAGGTGGCTGACGGGCGGTGCGTCATAGGTGATCGCCTCTGACGGGCAGAGCGCGGCGCAGGCCCCGCAGCCTGCGCAGATCAGCGGGTCGATGGCCACATGATCCCCGGCAGATGTGATTGCGCCGGTCGGGCAGGCGTTCAGACAGTTGGAGCACGCGGGCTTTTCGGCGCGGGAATGGGCGCAGAGCGCTTCTTCGAGACGGACATAAAGCGGCTTTTCGAATGTGCCGACCAATTGTGCCGCAGCAAAGACCGCAGCGGATACCGATGGCGCATGTTTCGGGTCTGCCCGCAGATAGCCGTCACGCTTTTCCGGGGCCGGGAACAGCGGGGTGCCCCCGGTCAAATCAAGGATCACGTCACATTGCGATCTGGCATTGTCGCGCGGGGCGGTGAAAGACAGCGCGCCGCGCCCGGATGGGTCGACCTCTTGCACCGCATCAAGCTGCATTTCGAAATGGCCCAATGTGCCCGTGGCGCGGATCAGCCGCCCCCGGATGATGTCATAGGCGTCGGTCACTGGCGGCTCTGTCGCATCCGACAGCAGCAGTGTGACGCTAAGCGTGTCCGACAGTCTTTGCGCGGCGTCCAGCGCCACCTCGCCATCGCCAATAATCAGACAAATCCCATCAGAGGTAATGTCGCGCACCTTTGGCTCTACCAGAGGCAGCAATGCGTCCGCAGCAAGTGCGGCCATCTTGGGACCTTTTGACGCGGTGTCCTCGGACCAGCCCGCGCGGTCACGCAGATCGACGAAATCAGGCGTTACCGCTTTGATTTCATGGGCAAGGTCTTCGAAACGGCGCCGTTCTTGCTGGCAGGCGATGATTACATCGCCGCCGGTCATCGCTGCGGCGGCATGATCTGTTTCGCGGGTACATAGGGCCGTATGCACAGGGGAACACGCCATGCCTGTTGCCGCTGTGATGCTGTCAGCATCAATCACCTGACTGCCGGAACAGTCACATAAAATCAGTTTTTTAGGGTGATTTTGCCCGTTCGGCATGCTCTTCCTCCACGGCGTTTGTGCTGTGCCGTCGGGCAACCTTAGCCGCTGGCAGAGGTGCGGGCAAACCGGAAAAAAAAGATAGGGAAATTGCTGCGGTGCGGCAGAGTTACCCACCAAAAAGTGCTTTGACTGGCGCGCATTTTAGTACAGCATACAACCATATACAGACCGGCGACGTAGCGCTTTGGGAGGAGCAATGGTCAACAATCCGCATCAAGATCAATCCATGCCGGTCGGCGTGGTGGTACGCCGCAGTCCCGGGGTGACCCGTTGGGCGGCGTGGTCGTGGAAAGCGGTGTCTGTATTACCCGGTGCTGCGCCGGCCAATTGGCGGTTGCTGCGCGAAGAGGGCGGCGTGGCCGAGTTTCACGCCGCCACACCGGTGCTTCAACTGCATCCTGCCGACAGTGAGGCGTATCTGGTCACCCTGTCTGATAAGACCCCGGCGGTCTATGTGGTGATGCGCCAGACTGGCGTGGCTGACAGGCCGCTGCAGGTGTTGCTTGTCACTGCCTCACCCTATGAAGCGCAGGATTACATGGATAATGGCGAGGATGTCGTAGAAAAGCTGCCAATGCCCAGCGGGCTGGTGGGCTGGATTAGCGATTTCGTGAATGCCCATTACGAAGAAGAGATCTTCGTCAAGCGCCGCCGTGACCGCAAGCATGTTGATCTGGTCGAAGACGGCGTGGGCGATGCGCGAATCGCGCAGATGACGGATGTTTACCGTGCGCCCGGTCGTAAGGAGCCTGCCGCATGAACAAACCGCAGACCGATTTCTGGTCGCGCCGCAAAGCGCGTGTCGCCGAAGAGGCCGCTGCACCGGTCGAGGCGCAGATGCCGGAAGCGGAGCCGATGTCAGACGCGGACATCCTTGCTGCGCTCGATTTGCCTGATCCTGATACGATTGCTTTGGGTGACGATATCAAGGGCTTCATGGACAAGGCTGTGCCTGCTCATCTCCGTCGTCGCGCATTGCGTACCCTTTGGCGGACGAACCCGGTGCTGGCCAATCTGGATGGGCTGGTCGATTACGCGGATGATTACACCGATGCTGCGACAGTGAAGACTGACATGCAGACCGCCTATCAGGTCGGCAAGGGCATGCTGGCCCATGTGCAGGAAATGGCGCGCCAAGCCGAGGCGCTGACCGCCGCCGGGCCTGAAGAGATCACAGAGGAAGAGGCGCTGCCCGTGACCGAGGTCGAAACCCCAGAGATACCGGATCATGCGGAGCGGGCTGTCGCGGTGGCAGAGCAATCCCCAGCCCCACGCGCCCGCATGCGGATCAGCTATGGCGCAGACACTCAAAGCGAGGCCCCGGTATGAGCGTTGCCGCCGATACGATCGCAGTCAGCGCAGAGGACCGGCTGCGCGCCGATCTTTATAACTACCTTGGTCTGATGCTGTCCGGGCCGCCGGATGATATGCTGCTTGGCCAGACGGCGGCGCTTGACGGGGACGACAGCGAATTGGGCCGCGCGGTGGCGCAACTGGCCCGTGTTGCCGGGGCGATGCAGCCGAAAACGATCACGCGCGAATTCAATGCGCTGTTCATCGGGCTGGGCCGGGGAGAGCTGTTGCCTTTTGCCAGCTATTACCTGACCGGGTTTCTGAACGAAAAACCGCTGGCAAGCCTGCGCACGGATATGCAACGGCGCGGCATTGCCCGCGATCCGAATGTGTTCGAGCCAGAGGATAACATCGCGTCGCTGATGGAGATGATGGGCGGGCTGATCGTGGGGCGCTTTGCTGCGCCACCTGCGCCGCTCGACGAACAAAAAGCGTTTTTCAACAAACACGTGGGCGTATGGGCAGGTCATTTCTTTGCTGATCTGGAAGCGGCCAAAAATGCGGTGTTCTATGCATCCGTAGGAACGGTGGGGCGCTTGTTCATGGAGATCGAACGCGAAGCGTTTCGAATGATTGCGGCATGATCCGCGTGGAAGATAGCGGCGGTTTCGCCGCGTGTGAAAGGAAGGCTTAAATGGCACAGGGTAAGGAAGACGGCACAAGCCGTCGCGATTTTCTGAAACTCGGGGCGGCCGCACCGGCAATGGTTGCGGCGACCGCGTCCGGCGCAGCGGCAGAGCCCGCGCAGGTCGACCTGAATGCAAACAAGATACAAGACACCGCCCATACACGCGCCTATCTGGCCAGCGCCCGCTTCTAAGGGCTTTTAACCACACACCCAGCGAGTCCGGGCAAGCCGGCGCCAGCAAGGGAGAACGATATGTTACGCAAAAAGACCAATGGTGTTGCGCGCCGCGCCGGGATTGAGACCCAGTCGACCAAAGGCACCATGGATCGCCGCAGCTTCCTGCGCGGCTCTGGATTGACCATCGGCGGGCTGACCGCCATCGCCGCAACGGGCGGCACCGTCACTGCCGCAAATGCGCAAGAGGCCGTGAATAGCGCGGTCAAAACCGTCAAATCTGTCTGCACCCATTGTTCTGTCGGCTGTACGGTGATTGCCGAGGTCGATAACGGCGTCTGGACCGGGCAAGAGCCGGGCTGGGACAGCCCATTCAATCTGGGCTCGCATTGTGCCAAAGGGGCCTCTGTCCGCGAGCACGCCCATGGCGAGCGCCGCCTGCGTTATCCGATGAAGCGCGAAAACGGCGAATGGGTCCGGATCAGCTGGGATCAGGCGATCAATGAGATCGGCGATCAAATGATGTCGATCCGCGAAGAAAGCGGCCCGGACAGTGTTTATTGGCTGGGGTCGGCTAAGCATAATAACGAACAGGCCTATCTGTTCCGCAAGTTTGCCGCCTATTGGGGCACCAACAACGTCGACCACCAAGCCCGGATTTGCCACTCGACCACTGTGGCGGGTGTTGCGAACACATGGGGCTATGGCGCCATGACGAACAGCTACAATGACATCCACAAATCCAAGGCGATTTTCATCATTGGCGGCAACCCGGCAGAGGCGCATCCGGTGTCGCTGCTGCATGTGCTGAAAGCCAAGGAAGAAAACAACGCGCCGCTGATCGTCTGTGATCCGCGCTTTACCCGCACTGCGGCCCATGCTGATGAATATGTGCGCTTCCGTCCCGGCAGCGATGTGGCGCTGGTTTGGGGTATTCTTTGGCATATCTTTGAAAACGGTTGGGAGGATGAGGAATTCATCCGCACCCGTGTCTGGGGTATGGACCAGATCCGCGACGAAGTGAAAAAGTGGGACCCCGAAGAGGTTGAGCGCGTCACCGGCACACCCGGATCGCAGCTAGAGCGGGTCGCCCGCACGCTGGCCAATAACCGACCCGGCACCGTGATCTGGTGTATGGGCGGCACGCAGCACACCAACGGCAACAACAACACCCGCGCGTATTGCATCTTGCAACTGGCGCTGGGGAACATGGGCACCGCTGGCGGGGGCACCAATATTTTCCGGGGCCACGACAACGTGCAAGGGGCGACCGATCTGGGCGTTCTGGCGGATACGCTGCCGGGGTATTACGGCTTGTCGGATGGCGCCTGGGCCCATTGGGCGCGTGTCTGGGAAGAGGATATTGACTGGCTCAAGGGGCGCTTTTCAGAGGCCGCATTCGGCGATACGTCGATGATGAACCTGAACGGGATCCCGGTCAGCCGCTGGATTGATGGGGTTCTGGAAGATAGCGAAAATATCGACCAGCCTGACAACACCCGCGCGATGGTGCTTTGGGGCCATGCGCCGAACAGTCAGACCCGTCAGAAGGAAATGAAAACGGCGATGGAAAAGCTCGACCTGATGGTCGTGGTGGACCCTTATCCGACAGTCTCGGCCGTGTTGCAGGACCGGACAGATGGTGTCTATCTGCTGCCCGCCTGTACGCAGTTCGAAACGCGCGGATCGGTCACGGCCTCGAACCGGTCACTGCAGTGGCGTGACAAAGTGGTTGAACCACTGTTCGAATCTCTGCCGGATCACACGATCATCGCGAAGTTTTCCGAAAAATTCGGGTTCCACGACAAGATTTTCCGCAACATCGCCATCGATGATGGGGGAGAGCCGAATGTAGAGGATATCACCCGCGAATTTAACCGTGGCATGTGGACCATTGGCTATACCGGTCAAAGCCCGGAGCGCATGAAAATGCATATGGCCAATCAGCATACCTTTGACAAGACATCGCTGCGCGCTGTTGGCGGGCCTGCTGATGGTGATTATTACGGGCTGCCGTGGCCCAGCTGGGGCACTGCCGAAATGAACCACCCCGGTACGGCGAACCTATACGACATGTCGCTGCCTGTGGCCGAAGGCGGCCTGACATTCCGTGCCCGCTTTGGCGTGGAACGCGATGGTGACAATCTGCTGGCCGAGGGCGTCTATAGCGTTGGGTCCGAGATCGAGGATGGCTATCCCGAATTCACCATGCAGATGCTGATTGATCTTGGCTGGGATGGTGATCTGACGCCTTATGAGCGTGCGGTGATTGAATGGGTGTCCGGCTTCCGCGACACGCGGCCCGGCACCGAGGAGGTGGGGGAAACCTCGCAAACAGGGGAAATCCCGTCGGATTACAGCGACAAGGTTGGCGGCGTGAACTGGAAGACCGACCTGTCGGGCGGTATCCAGCGTGTGGCCATTGCCCATGGCTGTGCCCCCTTTGGCAACGCCAAAGCCCGCGCTGTGGTCTGGACATTCCCCGATCCAGTGCCGCTGCATCGCGAACCGCTATACAGCAATCGCCGTGATTTGGTGGCGGATTACCCGACCTACGACGACCGGAAATTCTGGCGGGTGCCGACGCTTTACAAGTCGATCCAGGAAAATGACTTTTCCGAGGATTATCCGATCATCCTCACCTCTGGTCGCTTGGTCGAATATGAAGGCGGCGGGGATGAAACCCGCTCCAACCCGTGGCTGGCCGAATTGCAGCAAGATATGTTCGTCGAGATCAACACCCGTGACGCTAATAATCTTGGGGTACGCGAAGGCGCTGATGTCTGGGTCGAAGGGCCCGAAGGTGGCAAGGTCAAGGTAAAGGCGATGATTACGGAACGGGTCGGGGCCGGCGTCGCCTTTATGCCCTTCCACTTTGGTGGGCATCTCGAAGGCGTGGATTTGCGGGATAAATACCCCGACGGCGCGGACCCTTATGTTTTGGGCGAAAGCACCAACACCGCGCAGACCTATGGCTATGATTCAGTGACCCAGATGCAAGAGACCAAAGCGACTCTTTGCAAAATCTGGACAGCGTAAGGAGACAAGAAGATGGCAAGAGCAAAGTTCCTCTGCGACGCTGAACGCTGCATCGAATGCAACGCCTGTGTCACGGCCTGTAAAAACGAGCATGAGGTCCCTTGGGGGATCAACCGCCGCAAGGTTGTCACTATAAATGACGGGAAACCGGGCGAGCGGTCGATTTCGGTCGCCTGTATGCATTGTTCCGATGCACCTTGCATGGCGGTCTGCCCGGTCGATTGCTTTTATCAAAGCGAAGACGGCATCGTTTTGCATTCTAAGGATCTGTGCATCGGCTGCGGGTACTGTTTTTACGCTTGCCCCTTTGGCGCGCCGCAATACCCGCAGGCGGGCAATTTCGGATCACGCGGCAAGATGGATAAATGCACCTTCTGTGCTGGTGGGCCCGAAGAAAACCACTCTGCCGCGGAATTCGCCAAATACGGGCGCAACCGGATCGCAGAAGGCAAGCTGCCAATCTGTGCCGAAATGTGTTCGACCAAGGCGCTTTTGGCTGGTGACGGGGACGAAGTGTCCAGCATCTACCGCGAACGCGTGGTCGCCCGCGGCTTTGGCTCCGGTGCCTGGGGCTGGGGAACCGCCTACGACCAGAAGGGCGGCTAAACCCGCAATGGCGGGCGGCTGATGCTGCCCGCGATACGTGTCAGAATGACCAAGGAGCAGGCCATGATTCGTGCCATTTTTGTGATGTGTTTTGCGTGTTTCCTTGGGACAGCGGCACAGGCGCAAGAGGTTGCCCCACCCGACCGCACGGCAACGGGTGGTGCCCAGACGCTTGAAGATATCATGGCGCGCCAGCAGCAGCTGGAAATTGACGAAAGTTTCCGCAGCGACGCGCTTGGCGATCCGGATGCGGCGGCACCCGCCACGGACCCATTGGGTACGCGCGGCGGTGTGTCTGACGCTGAAATCTGGCGCGCGCTGCGCTATGATGCGGCGGATGTGACAACGCAGTCCCGTGGTGCTGCCAGCGATGTTCTTATTCAGGATAGCGGCATGTGGTGGCTGCAGTTCCGCGAAGGGCCGCTGGCGACCTATGGGGCGTATTTGCTGGGCGGAACGATTGCGCTTTTGGCGCTGTTCTATCTGATCCGGGGGCGTATCCGGATTGATGGCGAAAAGACAGGGCGGACGCTCACCCGGTTCAAGGCGATTGAACGGTTCGGACATTGGCTGATGGCAGGCTCATTCGTGCTGCTGGCGCTGACCGGTCTGATCAGCCTGTTTGGGCGCAAGGTGATGATTCCGCTGTTCGGACACGACAGCTTTGCCACGCTGGCGCTGGCGACGAAGTGGATCCACAATAATGTATCATGGGCCTTTATGCTGGGTCTGATCATGATCTTCTTTATGTGGGTGCTCGAAAATATCCCCAATCGGACGGACCTGAAATGGATCGCCGTGGGCGGGGGTCTGTTCAAGAAGGGCGTGCACCCGCCTGCAAAGAAATTCAACGCGGGTCAAAAGGTGATTTTCTGGTCGGTGATCCTGCTGGGCGGGTCAATCTCGCTATCTGGCCTGTCGCTGCTTTTCCCGTTCGAACTGCCGATGTTTGGCAAGACCTTTGCGCTGATGAACGATACCGGGCTGCCCGCAATACTGGGCTTTGGCGTGCTGGAAAGCAATCTGACGCCTCATGCCGAAATGCAATATGCGCAGCTTTGGCACGCGATTGTCAGTTTCCTGCTGATGGCTGTCATCATCGCCCATATCTATATCGGCTCTGTCGGGATGGAAGGCGCGTTTGATGCGATGGGATCGGGCGAGGTCGAAGAACAATGGGCCCGCGAACACCACAGCCTGTGGGTGGATGAGGTGAAGGAAAAAGAGACCTCTCACGCGACGCCCGCAGAATAGGAAGGATCAGCCGATGAAAGCCATGCTTGCCGCATTTGCGACCACCGCACTGATTGCCGTCGTTGCGTATTTCGGATTGCATCAGGCGGGGTTTGGGTCAGAAGACCGCACCACCAGCGATGCGGTCCGTCTGTCGGATTAATCGCCGTCGGCGACCCCGCGTGCCCGCAACCTTGCCCGGCGCGCGCGATAGCTGGGCAGCATGATCAGCAACACCGCGATGGCCAGTAGCGCGAGCGTCAGGGGCCGTTCGTAGATAAAGCTCCACCCGTCATAGAGGTTCATTGACCGGGAAAAATTGTTTTCCAACATCGGTCCCAGAATGAACCCGATCAGCAGCGGGGCCAGCGGGTAGTCCGCAAAGCGCAACACTGTCCCGCAGACACCCAGCCCAACAAGGATCAGCAGCTCTGTCGCGTTGTTCTGGCCGATATAGGCCCCCATCAGGGTAAAGAACAAAATGAACGGTATCAGGAAAGTGCGCGGTACAGCGAGGATTTTGGCGATATAGGGGATCAAGGGCAGGTTCAGGATCAACAAGATCAGGTTGCCCAGATACATAGAGATAATCACCGCCCAGAAGATTTCAGGGTCGTCGATCATCAGGCGCGGCCCCGGTGAAACATTCAGTGCCACCAGTGCCCCCAGCAGGATCGCTGTGGTGCCAGAGCCGGGAATGCCCAGCGTCAACAGCGGCACGAAGGACCCGGTGCAGGCCGCGTTATTGGCGCTTTCGGGGGCGGCGAGCCCTTTGAGACTGCCCTTGCCGAATTGTTCCTGATCTTCCTTCGACGCGATATTGCGTTCCACCGCATAGCCCAGAAAAGAGGCAATCGTCGCGCCTGCGCCGGGCAGCACGCCGATCAGGAAGCCTTGGATGGACTGCCTGCCGATGACCGGCGCGATGCTGCGCGCCTCTGCCCGTGTGATGCGTAGGTCTTTGATCTCGTTCTGGCCACTTTCAGAGCCGGAACGTGCAGGATCAAGGATCAGGTAGATCGCCTCTGGCAGGGCGAACATGGCCATGGCCAATGTGATGAACCCCAGCCCGGACTGCAAATCCATCACACCAAAGGTAAAGCGGGGCATGTTGAACAGCACCCCTTCGCCAATCGTGGCAAGCATCAGCCCCACGATGGTCATCAGCAATGCTTTGGTGACCTGTCCGGTCCCAGCAAAGGCCGCGATGGCGGACAGGCCGACCACCATCAGCGCGAAATATTCGGGGGAGCCAAAGAGCAAGGCAACCGTCGATAGCGCAGGGGCAAAGATCAACAGCAGCACAGCGCCGATTGTGCCACCAGAGAACGACGCAATCGCCGCGACGGTCAGCGCTTTGCCTGCCTTGCCTTGCCGCGCCAGCGGGTAGCCGTCAAAGCTGGTGGCGACGGTGGATGCCACGCCGGGCGCGTTGATCAGGATGGAAGAGGTCGAACCGCCAAAGATCGCCCCGTAATAGACCCCCGCCAGCAGGATCAGCGCGGCGGATGCATCGCCGATGGAAATGGCGACCGGGATCATGATTGCGATGATCGACATCGGCCCAAGGCCGGGGAGCATGCCGATGAATGTCCCGATCAGGCAGCCGCCCACGACCATCAGAATATTGGAAATCGAAAATGCGGTGCTGAGCCCGATCATCAAACCGTCTAGCATCGTTCAGACCCCCAGAAAATATGGCCAAGGGCGCAGAAAGATGCCCAGCACCTCTTGCACCAGATACCAGACGCCGACGGCGGCGATCAGGGCGATGATGGTCAGCACGATGAACCGCCGTTCGCCCAAGATCAGCGCGCCGGTCATCAAAAAGCCAACGGTTGATCCCAGAAAACCCAAAGGGCGCAGCATCAGCGCATAGGCCACCATCAATCCCAGCAGGATCAGCGCTTGCCCCAGTTTATAATCGGTCAGCCGCCGATAATTGATGTCACCTGCGGCAGGATCACTGCCGCCTTTTTCGAAGCCCAGCACAATGATCAAAGCGCCGATCATCGCCATCACGGACAGTAATTTAGGAAAGGACGAGGGCCAGATCGGGTTGTTGCGCATAAACGGCGCAAGGGTCCCGTCCATCGTAAAGAATGCGGTATAGCCGTAGGCTGTGCTCATCAGTAAAATGACCAGCGCTATCCAGCGGTCAAGTGCCATCTTTATCCCCCCAAATGTATTTGCCCGGCAGGGTGGTTGCCGGGCAGAGGCTTTATAGAAAGCCCAGCTCGCGCATTAGATCACCGATGACCTGTTCCTGATTTTCCAGAAAGCTGCGGAAGTCGTCGCCGTTGTTATGAATATCGACCCAGCCGTTCCGGTCGCGCACGGTTGACCATTCCGGGGTGTCATACATCTTGGCCAGTGCGTCTTGATACATGGCCAGCTGATCCACTGGCAGGCCGGGGGCCGCAAAGAAGCCGCGCCAGTTGACGAACTCCATATCGATACCCTGTTCCATCATCGTGGGTGCGTCCGGGTAGGTGTCACTGCGTTCCGGGGCGGTGATACCGATGATTTTGACCTCGCCCGCGTTGGCCAGATCGACCGCTTCGGAAAACCCGGTGCTCAGTGCTGCGATCTCGCCTGACAGCAGGGCGGCCATTGCCTCACCGCCCGCATCATAGGGGATGTATTTGACCGCTGTCGCGTCTTCGCCTGCGGCTTTCATCACCATTGCGGCCACAAGATGGTCAAGGCTGCCGGGGACAGAGCCGCCACCGACCGCCGTGCCGCGCGGGTCGTCCTGATATGCGGCGACCAGATCGGTCATGGAATTGACCGGGCTGTCTTTGCCCACGACGATGGCGGCGTAATCACCAATCGTCCCGGCCACAAGTGTCAGATCCCGGAAGTTCTGCGGGAAAACACCCGTCAGCGACCGGATCACGATGGGGGTCGAATTGACCATCAGGGTGCCGTGCTGGCTTTCGGCGTTTTCGATCAGATAGCCAATCGCCTTGCCGCCGCCACCGCCCGACATGTTTTCATAGGTGGCCTGACCGACCAGCCCGGCTTCGGTCAGCGCCTCGCCGGTGCCGCGCGCGGTCCCGTCCCAGCCGCCGCCTGCACCGCCGGGGATGAGAAAGTGGATGCTATCCAATACCTGATGGCCGTCCGCGAAGGCGGGTGTGCTGAATGAAAACGCTGCCGTCGCCGCAGCCAGCACGACCCGCCGGGTCATGTTCTTTGGTTTCATAATGTCCTCCCTGGTGAACAACGATGTCGCTGTCGCATTCAGTCTTGTACATCCGGCCTACAAATACAACAGATGCGATAGTCTGGGACAGGCCCCGGTCATGCCAGTTGTCGCGCGGAGCGCGCGCGCTGCTGATCCTGCGAAACAGGGTCTGGCCAGTTATTCCTAAAACGTTATAGTCCGAGCCGGAGCAAGGGAGGATCAGATGAAAACCATTCAGGGACCCGCGCTGTTTCTGGCGCAATTTGCAGGCGACGAAGCACCGTTCAACGATTGGAACGGCATCACAAAATGGGCGGCAGATTGCGGCTATAAGGGCGTGCAGGTGCCCAGTTGGGATGCCCGGTTTATTGATCTGAAAAAGGCCGCAACATCCAAGGATTACTGCGACGAATTTCAAGGGCAGGCCGCCGCCAATGGCGTGACCGTGACAGAGCTGTCGACCCATCTGCAAGGCCAGCTGGTCGCGGTGAACCCGGCCTATGATACGGCGTTTGACGGCTTTGCTGACCCATCCGTGCATGGTGACCCAAAGGCCCGTCAGGCGTGGGCGGTGGACCAGGTGAAACTGGCGCTGACCGCATCGCAGAATATGGGCCTGACCGGAATGGCATCATTTTCCGGCGCGCTGGCCTGGCCTTATATCTATCCTTGGCCGCAGCGCCCCGCCGGTCTGGTCGAGGCCGCATTTGATGAACTGGCCGCGCGCTGGCGTCCGATCCTGGATCATGCCGAGGATTGCGGCGTGGATGTCTGTTATGAAATCCACCCCGGCGAAGATCTGCATGATGGGGTGACGTTTGAAATGTTTCTTGAACGGCTGGACGGTCATGCGCGCTGCAATATGCTGTATGATCCGTCGCATTACGTCCTGCAATGTCTGGATTATCTGGACAATATCGACATCTACAAAGACCGCATCAAAATGTTCCACGTTAAGGATGCCGAGTTCAACCCGACCGGGCGGCAGGGGGTCTATGGCGGCTATCAGCCTTGGGTGGACCGGGCGGGCCGGTTCCGCAGTCTGGGCGATGGGCAGGTTGATTTTGCGGCGATCTTTTCCAAGATGGCGGCCAATGATTTTGCTGGCTGGGCTGTAGTCGAATGGGAATGCTGCCTGAAGCATCCCGAAGACGGCGCGCGCGAAGGGGCGCAATTCGTCAAGGACCACATCATCCGCGTGACAGAACGCGCCTTTGATGATTTTGCCGGTGGCGCTGTGGATGATGCAACCAACCGCAAAATGCTGGGGATCTGATCATGGTGAAACCTATCAGACTGGGCATGGTTGGCGGCGGCAATGATGCCTTTATCGGCGGGGTGCATCGCATTGCGTCCCGCATCGACGGGCGGTTTCAGCTTGTCGCGGGCGCGCTGTCTTCGACCCCGGAAAAGGCGCGCGCGTCCGGTGCGGCGCTGGGGCTGGACCCGGCGCGGACCTATGATGATTTTGAGGCGATGGCGACCCGCGAGGCAGGGCTGGATGATGGGATTGAGGCGGTGGCGATTGTCACCCCGAACCATGTCCATTACGCCGCCGCCCGTGCTTTCCTGAAACAAGGCATTCACGTGATCTGTGACAAGCCGCTGACCGCGACGTTGGAGGATGCCAGAAAACTGGTGAAAGAAGCAGATGACAGCGATGCGCTGTTTGTGCTGACCCATAATTATACCGGCTACCCCATGATGCGGCAGGCCCGTCAGATGGTGGCAGAGGGTCAGTTGGGCAATTTGCGCGTCGTGCAGGTGGAATATCCGCAGGACTGGCTGACCAAGGCTGATGACAGCAAACAAGCCAGTTGGCGCACCGACCCCGCGCAATCGGGCGTTGGCGGCGCGACAGGCGATATCGGCACCCATGCGTTCAATCTAGCGAGCTTTGTCACCGGGTTGGAACTGGAAAGCCTATGCGCCGATCTGCAAGCCTTTGTGCCGGGGCGTGAATTGGACGACAATGCCCATGTGATGCTGCGCTTCAAGGGTGGCGCGCGCGGGATGCTGTGGTGCAGTCAGGTGGCACCGGGCAATGAAAATGCGCTGCGCCTGCGGGTTTATGGTGACAAAGGCGGGATTGAATGGGCGCAGGAAAACCCCAATCAGCTGTGGTTCACGCCGTTTGGCGAACCCAAGCGCTTGCTGACGCGAGGCGGGGCCGGGGCGACGGATGCGGCAAACCGTGTCACACGCATTCCCGGCGGCCATCCCGAAGGCTATCTGGAAGGATTCGCTACGATTTATCGCGAAGCGGCGGATGCAATTGAAGCCCATCGTGCGGGCCATGCGCCCGATCCAGAGGTGATCTATCCCACCATCGCAGACGGTTTAGTGGGGATGCAGTTTGTCGATGCCTGCGTCCGCTCGTCCAAACAGGACGGGGCGTGGGTGACGCTAGCGGGCTAGCGTGCGGGCGACCTGTTCGGACAGGCTCAACACCGCTTGGGCTTGTGCCGTGGCGAGCCCGGTCAGCGTCTGATCCGGCAGCGGCTTTGTGATCGCGAAAGTATGGGTGCTGTTGGGAAAGCTGATTCCGTCGCCGCCCACATAGAACTGACCGCTGAGCCGGAAAACCCCGTCGGCCCCGGCCAGCATCCGTTCAACCCTGATATCAATGGCCACATCGGGCAAATCAACAAAGGGCCAAGGGTCGGCACCCACATCCGTGTTTAGGATATCCGCAAGGTTGCGGGCCACGACTAGCGTCATGGCGCGTTGCGGGTCATCGGCCCACAGCACGTCTTCGTTGCTGGCAATCAGGCCTTCGCCTGTCTCGGCGGCGATTTCTTCGACTGCGGCATAGGTTGGCAGGGTGATCGTGCGCACGACTGCGCTGCTGACCAGCGGGCGGAGTTCCAACTGCGAGTCGAGCGCGACCAGTGACAGGCGTTCGGGCGATGCACAGGCGCTGAGCGTCGCGATGGTAAGAAAGGCCAGTCTTTTCAGCATGATCAACGTCCTGTCAGAAGCGATTGGGGGTTGCGCTGGATAGCGCGGGCCAGATCGGACACCGCATCGGCGGCGGCCTGAATGTCGCGCAGGGTCGACAGCGTTTCCGAGCTAAAGCGCGACCGTTCACCATAGCTGGCAACGACCGTGCCGGTCTGATCGACCAGAATGCTGGCGCGCTCTGACAGATCAGGCAGCCCTTGCACGGCCTCTTCGATGGCCTGGGCGGCTTCACTGGCAGAGGCAAGTGCTGCATTCACATTCTCAACCGCACCGCCTGCGCGTACTTCGGCAAGGAAGCGGCGCATTTCGTCCAATGCGCCATTCAAAGAGCCGGGCAGGGCGACGGCGTCCTCTGTGCCGATCAGCCGGTCGATGGAATTAAGCGTTTCAGTGGCAGAGGCGACCATCGCCTCCACCTCTAGGCTGTTGGCTTTGGCGGTCAGCGCTTCGATCTGGGCGGTGATTTCGGGCAGGTTCTGCGTGGCTTCTTCAACATTTGCGGCAGCGCGGCTGGCGGCGGCAATGGCAACGTCAATATCGGTAACCAGTTCTGTCTCGGCCACACCGGCGATGATCTGATCCAGATCGGCGATCACGTCACGGACATCGCCGGGGATTGCTTGCAGCGCTTCAGAGGACACCAGCGCGCGGGCGTCGTCGATCAGCCCAACCAAAGCTTCGGGTGCTTGGCGTGTGTACTCATCGCCTGCAAGCCGTTCGATGCTGTTCATCATGCTGATGGCGCTATCCATCAGTTCTTCCACCGGAAGGGCGTTGATCCGGGCCAGCACACCTTCGGCAGTGGCGGCCACATCGGAAATATCAGAATCCGTGGTCGGGATCACAGGGTAGGGGCCAGAGGTCAGGTTCATGATGGCGGGCAATGCATCATCAATTTGCACCAGTTCAACATTCAGCGAACCCGATAGGATATTGCCGGTTACCATCCGTGCCCGCAAACCGCGTGCGACGAAATCGGACAGAAGCACCATCGCGTCTTCGGCGGTGGATCCCGCGCTCATCCCCAGACGAGACGGCTCGATGGCTAAAAGCGCCTGCAAGCGGACCTCGGCGGTGGGACCTTCACCGACGACGATGGCGTTCAGGTCGCCGACTTCGCCGACGCGGATACCTTGAAAGCGGACCTCTGATCCGACAGTCAGCCCGCTGACGGATTCTTCAAACAGCACCGCCACATCCAGCGTTTCCGCATCGGGATCGGTGAACAGGCTATCGCGGGCTGTTTCTTCGTCAATGAAAATGTTGAACCGATGGCCGGGGTCAATCGGGGCACCGCCCGACACGATGGTGTCGAATTCGACGCCACCTTCGATCAGCGATGCAATCGAATTCACATTCAGCGACACCCCGGCGGTGCCAAAGGACAGGCTGAAACCGGATGTGTCCCAAAACCGTGTGCTGGTGGTGAGTCTGCGGTCATAGGGGGATTCGATAAAGGCGTTGACTAAGACCTCTGTCCCGTCTTCGGACAGTTCCGGGGTTTCCAGATAGCCGACTTCAATCCCTTTGTGTAGCACCGGTGCGCCAGCGGAAACCGCGCTGCCATCATTGGTGCGCAGCGTGATTAGGGTGCCGCGTTGCCGGGCGAGCGTCAGGACCGGCTCTTCGAAGCCGACGAAATCATCTTGGGCGACATCCGCGTCGGTGTCCCAATTGCCTTCGATATAAACGCCCGACAGCACGGTATCGAGCCCGGTAATCCCGCGCACAGACACATCAGGGCGCACGACCCAGAACTGCGCATCATCATCCAGATAAGGCGCGACAGAGTTTTCGATGCGGGCATGGACCAATACAACAGTCAGCCCTGCGTCGAATTCGACGCTTTCGACTTCGCCCACGATCACATCGCGGTAGCGGATTTTTGTTTCGCCTGCCGTCACACCGGATGCGTTTTCGAAACTGATCGTGATCAGCGTGCCAAGGTCCTGATAGTTCCGCCACGCGGCCCCCAGCGACACGGCCAATGCGATCACAGGGACCAACCAGACAAGCGAAAGACGCTGCCAGATACGCTGCTTGACCGGCCGCACATCCAGCGGGGCGGGACCTGTCGATTGTTGATCTGTCATGCGGGGTCCCGATCAGCGTCCCAGATCAGCCGGGAGTCAAAGCTTTGTGCAGAGAGCATCGTGAAGATAACAGAAAGTGCAAAGCTCACGGCGGCAATACCCGGGTTAATTGTGGCGATAGTATCGAGTTGCACCAGCGCCGACAGGATTGCAACGACAAACACATCAATCATGGACCATCGGCCAATAAACTCTACCACTTCATAAGCCATATGGCGTGTATGCGGATCGCTTTGGGATCTGTTCTGCACGCTGAGCGCCAGATAGATGATCGCAATGAACTTGCCGATGGGGATCAGGACAGAGGCGATAAAGACGATGGCCGCCACGCCGTAAGATCCATGGTCAAACAGCTCAATCGCCCCGCCGATAATTGTGCTTTCCGTATGTTCCACCAGCGTATTGGTTAGCAACATCGGATAGGTGTTGGCGGGAATATAGGCGATGATCCCGGCGATCAGCCAGGCCCAGACCTTTTGCAGGCTTTCCGTGTCACGGCTGCGCAGGGCGCCGTCGCACCGTTTGCAGGTTTTTGCGTCCTGCAAATGTACCTGCCCACACCGCTGGCAGGCGACCAACCCGGCTTGCCGTGCCGAGATCAGGCCGCTGATTGGTCCAGTGCTTCCCAAATCGAATACCTACAAATCATTTGATCCTTGAGCACCGTGATGATCACGACCCCCGCGAAGGCCCAGAAGGCAGGGCCGATGGTCACAGCCGCCATACCTGCGACCTTTATCAGCGCCACAGTGACGCCGACGATGAATATTTCTGCCATGCTCCATGGCCGCAGCCGTTCGGCCAGCCCAAAGGCAATCCGCGCCCCTGCCCGTGGCGGTTGTTCCCGCACCAACGGCCCCAGCGCATAGATCAATGCGCCAAGCCGCATCAGCGGGATGACAATGATAAAGAATGCAACCGCCACGACCAATGGGATCGCTAGGCCTTCGTTAAAGGCCATAATCGCATCAATGACGGAGGTGGCATTATGCAGCCCGCCTGCATCAAGGCTGAGAAACGGAAAGCTGATTGCAGCAAGCATCAGCACGAAAGCGGTCAGCGCAAGGCTGAGGATACGCGCCATCGCCGCAGGCTGCGAGGTCATCAGCACCACACCACAACGCTGGCAATAGGCCCGCGAGCCGGGCGGCAGCGTGGCCGCATTATGCAGCGTGTCGCATTGCGGGCATGCAACCAGATCATCCAGCGGTGGCAAGGCCATGGCCAAGGGCGGCTCCTGTTTCATGCACGGGACTTGCCCCGCGCTTGTCGCGACGATATCGCGTTGATTACAGATAGGCCACGACCCCTTTCAGAACAACTCTACAAAGCGAGATTGCGTATGACTGACACTGTATTCCCGCCACGCGCCACCCCTGTTGTGCCCGTCAAAGGGCAAGGCGGCTTTCCCGTTGGGCGTATTTTCTGCGTCGGGCGCAATTACGCCGCCCATGCCGCCGAGATGGGCCATGAGGTCGACCGCGAAGCGCCGTTTTATTTCACCAAATCCGCCCATGCCGTGCTGCTGTCGGGCCAAGACATGCCCTATCCCCCCCGTACCAATGACCTGCACCACGAGATGGAGTTGGTGGTCGCAATCGGGGCAGAGGCACGTGATGTCGCGCCTGCAAATGCGATGGATGTGGTGTTTGGGTATGGCTGTGGGCTTGATATGACCCGTCGCGATCTGCAAGCGCAGGCCAAAGAAAAACGCAGGCCGTGGGACACTGGCAAAGATTTTGATCATGCGGCGATCATTGGTCCGATCACCCCAGCGCAAGAGGTTGCTGCGCTGGGGCCGCAGCGTATTCAATTGAGTGTAAACGATCTGGTCACGCAAGAGGCGCATCTGTCTGATATGATCTGGTCAGTCCCGGAGATCATCGCTGATCTGTCGACGCTTTACACCCTGTGCGCCGGAGACCTCATCATGACAGGCACCCCCGCCGGGGTCGGCCCTGTGGTGCGGGGTGATGTGTTGAAGGGGACCATTGGCGATCTGGAACCGGTGGTGACGCGGATCGTCTGACCGGCGGGTACCGACAGCACCGGCATTGATTGCCAAATACATGGTCAGTGATTAAAGGGTGCGTGACCTCTGGCAGCGATGCCGGGGGTCGCTTTGCATCAGGAGATGACCCCGCATGTTGCACCGCGCGATCCATGGACTGGCCAAGCTTATGGCATTGCTGGGCGGTGTCGTCTTGTGCCTGCTGGTGACGACGGTCTGTGTCAGTATCGTGGGCCGTATGCTGAACGGGCTGGCGCATGATGGGGCGCTGGGGGCCGTCGGGCCATGGCTGCTGGAACGGGGCGTGGGGCCGATCAACGGTGATTTCGAACTGGTCGAAGCCGGGATCGCCTTTGCCATCTTTGCATTTCTGCCGCTGACGCAGCTGACCGGGTCACATGCCAGCGTCGATATCTTCACCAATGGGCTGGGCCCGCGTGCCAACCACCTGATCGCGACATTCTGGAGCGTAGTGATGGCGCTGGCCATTCTGCTGATCAGCTGGCGGCTTTTCGTCGGGATGCAGGACAAGATGCGCTATGGCGAAACCACCTATCTGATCCAGTTTCCGATCTGGTGGGCCTATGCCGCCAGCTTTGCTGCCGCGCTGGCCACCAGCATTGTCAGCCTTTACTGCGCCGCGATGCGCCTGACAGGTAAGCGTAAGATATGACCGATCTGGCCCTTGGGTACCTGTCCTTTCCGGTTCTGCTGCTGCTGATTTTTCTGCGCGCGCCCATCGGATTGGCGATGTTGATCTGCGGGATCGGCGGGCTGTGGCTAGCCACGGATGGCACGGTCGTTTTCATGGCCAAGCTGAAGTCAGAGGTGTATTCGACCTTTTCCAGCTATAACCTGTCGATCATCCCGATGTTCTTGCTGATGGGGCAGTTCGCGACCCATTCCGGCATGTCCCGCGCGTTGTTCAAGGCAGGCGAGGCGTGGTTGGGGCACCGCAAAGGCGGCATGGCGATGGCGGCTGTCGGGGCCTGCGCCGGGTTTGGCGCAATCTGTGGATCGTCCTTGGCGACCGCCGCCACGATGAGCAAGGTCGCCCTGCCAGAGCTGCGCAAATATGGCTATTCTGGCGGGTTTTCCACGGCGACGCTGGCGGCAGGGGGAACGCTGGGTATCCTGATCCCGCCGTCTGTGATCCTCGTGATCTATGCGATCCTGACCGAGCAGAATATCGCAAAGCTGTTCGCGGCGGCTTTTGTGCCGGGCTTGCTGGCCGCACTTGGCTATATGCTGACCATTGCAATTTATGTCCGGCTGTACCCCGAACAGGCGGGCACCCATTCGCGCCTGGCCTATGCGCAAAGGTTCAAGGCACTGTCGGCCGTCTGGCCTGTGTTGCTGGTCTTTGCGTTGGTTGTTGGCGGCATTTACAATGGGTGGTTCACCCCAACCGAAGGCGCTGCCGTGGGGGCGATGGGCACCGGGCTGATCGCGCTGTTTTCACGCGCGCTGAATTGGGCTGTGTTCCGCGACAGCATCGCCCAGACGGCAACCGGCACAGGCATGATCTTTTTCATCGTGCTGGGGGCAGGGTTCTATAACGGGTTTCTGGCGCTGACACAGGTGCCGCAAG
Source organism: Loktanella agnita (assembly GCF_046640325.1). Classification (NCBI taxonomy): domain Bacteria; kingdom Pseudomonadati; phylum Pseudomonadota; class Alphaproteobacteria; order Rhodobacterales; family Roseobacteraceae; genus Loktanella; species Loktanella agnita. The sequence continues at coordinate 25,366 of NZ_JBJMBF010000003.1, forward strand.
AACTGTCGGCTTTTGTGACCGAACAGGGGTTCAGCCCTTGGGTGGTGATGGTGCTGATCCTGGCCTTCTATCTGATTTTGGGTTGTCTGATGGACAGCCTGTCGATGATCCTGCTGACGATCCCGATTTTCTGGCCGGTGATCCAGACGCTGGATTTCGGGATGAGCACCGAAGAGGTCGCGATTTGGTTCGGCATCCTTGTTCTGATTGTGGTTGAGGTTGGTTTGATCACCCCGCCGGTGGGGATGAACCTGTTCATCATCAACAACATGGACAAGGACACGCCAATGGTTGCGACCTATAAGGCGGTGCTGTTCTTTGTCGGGTCCGACATTTTTCGCGTGGGGATCTTGCTGCTGTTCCCGGCAATCACGCTGTTTGTAATCGACGGGACGCTGGCAGGCTGGTGGGCCGCGATGAGCACGCTGTTCAGGTAGTTACATCCGGCTTGTCACGCCCGGTGCGGGGGGTAATCTCTGCGATCTCTTGCGCTGCACGGATGACATCGGCCAGCGCCGTTGCTGGCGCATCGCCAAAGCGGTCTGGGTCATTTTCCAGCTTTTCAAGATAGACCCGCAAGGTCGCGCCTTCGGTCCCTGTGCCGGACAGGCGGAACACGACGCGCGCGCCGTCTGAGAAAAGAATGCGCAGCCCTTGGCCCGTCGTCTCACTGCCATCAACGGGGTCGGTATAGCCGAATTCGTCGGCCTCACTGACGGTCAGCCCTGCAAAATGCTGACCGGGCAGGGAGTTCAGCCTTTGCCGGATCGCGTCCATCAACCCATTGGCGGCAGTGCTGTCCACCGCTTCGTAATCGTGACGGGTGTAGAAATTGCGGCCATAGGTTTGCCAATGGCTTTGCATCAGTGAGGCCACGGATTGTTTTGTCGCCGCAAGGATGTTTAGCCACATCAATACCGCCCAAAGCCCGTCTTTTTCGCGCACATGGTCCGACCCGGTCCCGGCACTTTCTTCGCCGCAAAGCGTGACCTTGCCTGCATCCATAAGATTGCCAAAGAATTTCCAGCCGGTGGGCACCTCGAAACATGGCATGTTTTTCGCCTGCGCCACACGGTCCACGGCGGTAGAGGTCGGCATGGATCGCGCGACACCGGCCAGACCGCCCCTGTAGCCGGGGGCAAGCTGCGCATTGGCAGCGATCACCGCCAGACTGTCCGACGGCGTAACATATGCGCCCCGGCCCACGATCATATTGCGGTCCCCGTCGCCATCGCTGGCGGCACCGAAATCAGGCGCGTCGGGGCCAGTCATGATGTCCATCAGCGCATGCGCCCAGATCGGGTTGGGGTCCGGGTGACCGCCGCCGAAATCGGGCAGGGGGGTGGCATTGATGACGGTGCCGGGTGCGGCCCACAGCTGGTTTTCAAGCAGCTCTTGCGCATAGGGGCCGGTGACGGCGTGCATCGCGTCGAACCGCATGGTGAAGCCGTCGCTAAACAGCCCGCGAATGGCGTCGAAATTAAAAAGCGTTTCCATCAGGGCGGCGTAATCGGTGACAGGATCGATGATCCGGACGGCCATATCGCCCAGCCGTCTTTCGCCCGGCTGGCCCAGATCAATATCCTGCGCGTCCAGCATTTTATAGGCGCGCATGCTTTTGGTTTCGGCCAGAATTTGGTCGGTCACTGCCTCTGTCGCGGGACCCCCATTGGCCATGTTGAATTTCAGCCCGAAATCCTCGTCGATGCCGCCGGGGTTATGGCTGGCCGACAGGATAAAGCCGCCATCGGCTTTGTTCAGTCGGATCAAATGCGATGCGGCGGGGGTTGATAGCAACCCGTTCCGGCCGACGATCACCTCTGCTGCGCTATTGGCGGCGGCCATCCGCAGGATCACCTGAATTGCGCGGTCGTTGAAAAACCGGCCGTCGCCACCGACGACAAAGCGTTTGTCAGCAGCCCCACCAATGGCGTTCAGGATCGCCTGCACATAGTTTTCCAGAAAATGCGGCGCCATAAAGTCGCGGGTCTTGCGGCGCAGGCCAGAGGTGCCGGCCTTTTGGTCAGGGATCGGCTGTGTCGCGACGGTATGGGCGGTCATGGCGGCTCCGGTATTCTGTGTCTGTGTCTGTGGCTTGGCAACTAGGTAGAGGTTTGCGGCTGCCCGTCAAAGGTAAAGTCGCAGGGCAGCGCGCGGTCGATCACGCGCTGTGCGTTGGGAATGTCATTGCCCTCGGCCCGGCGCGTGGCGACGGCACGGGAATAATTCAGGCTTAGCCAGCGCTGGATCAGCCGTGCGCGCAGTTCCGGCATCGGCACGTCCAGACGCGCGGTCAGGTCCCACAGCGGGGCAAGTTCGGACCACGGGGCTTCGTCGAACATCAGGTAATTGCCTTCGACCACGACGATCTGGATTTCGGGCGGCACAGCGACCGCCGCAGCAATGGCCAGATCGCGGGTGCGGTCAAAGACCGGGGCGAAGACCTCTTGCCCCATGCGCAGGGCGCGCATCATGCGGATAAACCCCGCCCCGTCAAAGGTTTCCGGCGCGCCCTTGCGCTGGCGCATGTCGCGCGCATCAAGGATCGCATTATCCAGATGAAACCCGTCCATCGGCACAGCGATGGCGGTGCGCCGCTGTGCGTTCAACCGGCGGACCAATTCTGTGGCGAGTGTGGATTTGCCGCTACCCGGTGCGCCTGTCACAGCGACCAACTGCCGTCCTGCGCCGCGTTCCAAAAGCTCTTCTGCGAGTGTGGTGACGTAGATATCGCGCGTAAACATGAAATACCTGCCTGCCTGCGGGATTTGCCCCGTCTTGTGCGCCAAGCCTAGCGTGGACAGCCCCGCACCGCGACCTTTTTCTGTGCGGTGGCTGTTTCGACGTGCAAAGACGCGGGTGAAACGGCCACAAAAGTGGCAAGCGCCCGTCTTATGCCCTAGGTAAGACGGGTGAGAAACCGAAGAACGGAGCAACCCGCGTGATAAGCAGGCTTAAAAAGCTGTGGCGTCTTTTATGGGCGGTGTTCATCATGGCGGGCGAAAAGCACCTTGGCCTGATCGCGGCGGGTGTCGCGTTCTTTGGGATATTCGGGATTTTTCCGGGGCTAGCTGCGATTATCGCGATTTTTGGGCTGCTGGCTGATCCGGTTGTCATTTCCGAACAGCTTGTCTTGATGGAAGGGATCATTCCGCCCGAAGTGTTCCGTATTCTGGCGTCACAGGTCAACAGTCTGATCACGGCACGGCCTGAAACACTGGGGTGGGCGACTGTGGTGTCCATCAGCGTGGCGCTTTGGTCTTGCCGGGCGGGGGTTGGGGCGCTGATCGGCGGGTTGAACGCGATTGCCGGTCAGCGGCTGCGCAATGGCGTCTGGCAGGTCGCTGTCGCCTTTATGCTGACCATCGCGCTGGTGGTGCTTGGGATCGTGGCGCTGATGGTGGTGGTGATCCTGCCGATTGCGCTGACCTTTGTGCCGCTTGCTGCCTCTACCGCGTGGATCCTTGAAGGGGTGCGCTGGCTGATCGCACTGGGCGTGCTGCTGGTCGGGCTGTCGCTGCTTTATCGTTTCGGCCCGGCCCGGATCGGCGGACGGGGGCGCTGGTTCACGATTGGCGCGTTTATCGTGGTGATCCTGTGGGTCGGCGCGTCTATGGGCCTGTCTTACTATCTGACGAATTTCGCCAGCTATAATGAGGTCTACGGATCAATCGGAGCGGTCATCGGTCTGTTGCTGTGGCTCTATGTCAGCGCCTACTTGATCCTGCTGGGCGCGGCGCTGAATGTGCATGTGCATGGACATCTTTCCGATACGCTCCAGACCGATCCGCAGACCGCATTTCTGGATGAGGATAGCCGCCAGACGCCCGATGCCGCTGGCCGCTGATCCTTAGGTCAGACCTGACCGCCTGCGATATTAACCGTCTGCCCGTTCACGCTGCGCGCCCCGTCCGAGCAAAGCCACATCGCAGCAGAGGTTGTTTCATCCACCTCAAGCAATTTACGGTGCCGGTTGCCGCGGGCCATCACTTCGATTGCCCCGGCTTCATCCACGCTGAAACGTTTCATGACGCTCGGCAATTGGTTGCGCACGATGGGCGTGTCCACATAGCCGGGGCAGATCGCGTTAAAGGTAATGGGGCGCTTCATGTATTCTTCGGACAGCCCGTGGATCAGCCCGATAACCGCGTGTTTCGATACGGTATAGGGGATTGCCCCTTTCAGCCCGCGCAGGCCCGCGACGGAACTGATGATGATCATGCGTGCATCATCGTCAGGGCCAAGCGTAGCGAGCGCGGATTGCAGCGTCAGAAACACGCCATCAAGGTTCGTGCCCATTGTGCGCTGCCACGCGGCCAGACTGGTATCGGCAAATGGCCCGCCTTCGGCGATGCCAGCATTGGCCACGCAAATCTGCACCGGGCCGCGCGCTGCGGCCGCCTGTGCCATGCCATCACGGACAGAGGATTCATCGGTCACATCCATCACCAGGGGGTGCAAGCGGGGGTTTTGGGCTGCGACCTCTTCCAGCTTATCGGCCCGTCGCCCGGTGATTGTCACCTCGGCCCCGGCTTCTGCCAGTGCCACTGCGATTCCCTGACCGATGCCTGTACCACCGCCGGTCACCACTGCGTGTTTGCCTGTGTGTTCCATTTTCCATTCCTCCATTTGGTGGCGATGCTACAGCGGTCTGTGCGATCGGCAAGAGGCGGGACAGCTTTACCGCGTGGATGGACAAAGATTGATATCTTGCCTTTGTGACCGGGGATGGTCACGATGTTCCGCATACGGCGCATATTGTGGAACCAGATTTTCAGCGGTAGCCAAAAGAGGCGCCGCTGGGTGAAATTATTTGAACTGCAAATATTTGAACGTTCCGACGCTCTCTTGTGAAATATAATTCTGACAGTTAACTCTTTTGAAACGGTAAGCAAAAATATGGGGGATGGTCCGTGAAAATCGGCACACCGAAAGAGATACTCGCGGACGAGGATCGGGTTGCAATGACACCCGCCTCGGCCAAGGATCTGCAAAAACTTGGGTATACATGCGTGATCGAAACCGGGGCCGGGGCCAAGGCCGGATTTTCCGATCAATCCTATAAGGATGCAGGCGTAGAGGTGGTGAAAACCGGGGCCGCGCTGTTCAAGGCCGCCGATATCGTCGCCAAGGTCCGCCCCCCGACCGACACAGAGGTCAAGCGCCTACGCAAGGATCAGACCCTGATTTCCTTCTTCTATCCTGCCCAGAATGAAAAGCTGATGGCGGATGCGAATGCGAAGGGTGCCACCGTCATCGCGATGGATATGGTGCCCCGGATCAGCCGGGCGCAAAAGATGGATGCGCTGTCCTCTATGGCCAATATCGCAGGCTATCGCGCGGTGATCGAGGCAGGCAACAACTTTGGCCGCTTCTTTACCGGGCAGATCACAGCCGCCGGTAAGGTACCACCTGCAAAGGTGCTTGTTGTCGGGGCCGGTGTGGCAGGCTTGGCCGCGATTGGCACGGCGACATCGCTGGGCGCGATGACCTATGCGTTCGACGTGCGCCCCGAAGTGGCCGAACAAGTTGAATCAATGGGCGCGGAATTCGTCTTTCTTGATTTCGAGGAAGAGCAACAGGATGGCGCCAGCACGGGCGGCTATGCATCTGTATCCTCGCCCGAGTTTGCGGCAGCGCAGCTTGCCAAATTCCGCGAACTGGCCCCGGACATGGACATCGTGATCACCACCGCGCTGATCCCGGGCCGAGATGCGCCAGAACTGTGGACCAAGGACATGGTTGACGCGATGAAGCCCGGATCGGTGATTGTCGATCTTGCGGCCGAGCGCGGCGGAAACTGCAAGCTGACGGTCAAGGATGAAAAGATTGTCACCGAAAACGGTGTGACGATCATCGGTTATACGGATTTCCCCAGCCGGATGGCCGCGCAATCCTCGACGCTTTATGCGACCAACATCCGCCATATGATGACCGACCTGACGCCCGAAAAAGACGGCAAGCCAGTGCACGATATGGAAGACGACGTGATCCGCGGCGCGACCGCCACCCACGCGGGAGAGGTCACTTTTCCACCCCCACCACCCAAGGTGCAAGCGATTGCAGCCCAGCCGAAAAAGGCCCCACCGAAAGAGCTGACCGCCGTCGAAAAAGCGGCACAAGAGGTTGCCGCGTTCCAGAAAGAGACCCGCAATCAGGTGACATTGCTCGCCATTGGTGCGGCGCTGCTCTTGGGTGTGGGGCTTGTCGCGCCTGCCAGCTTTATGCAGCACTTCATCGTTTTTGTGCTGGCGGTCTTTGTCGGTTTCCAGGTGATCTGGGGGGTGGCGCATAGCTTGCACACGCCGCTGATGGCAGTGACCAATGCGATTTCGTCGATCATCATTCTGGGCGCGCTGATGCAGATCGGATCAGGGTCGTGGCTGGTGATGATATTGGCTGCGCTGTCGGTCTTTATGGCCGGGATCAACATTTTTGGCGGCTTCATGGTGACACGGCGCATGCTCGCCATGTTCCAGAAATCGTAAGCGGGAGCAGGACACATGGATTTCGGATTTACCACTGCCGCTTATGTTGTTGCGGCTGTTCTTTTCATCCTCGCGCTGGGCGGACTGAAGAACCAGGAAAGCGCCAAACGCGCGATCTGGTACGGCATTGTCGGCATGGCGCTGGCTGTGCTGGCCACACTGATGGGGCCGGGGGCAGGGCTATGGTTGCTGTCGCTGGTGTTGATTGCTGCCGGTGCTGTAATCGGTATGCAATTGGCGCAGCGGGTCCAGATGACTCAAATGCCCGAACTGGTCGCGGCGATGCATTCGCTGGTTGGTCTGGCGGCTGTGTTCGTCGGGCTGAACGCACATATCGAGATCGGTCGCGTCACCGCCGCCTATGTCGACGCGGGCCTGCCCTTTCCGCAGGAAAGCTATGGCACGCTGACCGGTGCCGCCAAAGAGATTGCGGATCAGTTCCGGGGCTTTGCGGCCATTGTGGCGAAGAAAACCGGGGTTGAAATCAACATCCTGCGGGTTGAGCTGGTGCTGGGTATCTGGATCGGCGCAGTCACCTTTACCGGGTCGGTCATTGCCTATGGCAAGCTGGCAGGGCGTGTTGGCTCAGCCGCGGAAAAACTGCCGGGCGGGCATGTGCTCAATATCGCGGCGGCGGCGATTTCGGTGATTTGTCTGATCTGGTATCTGGCATCGGGCGGGTTTGTGCCGCTCATGCTGCTGACGCTGGCGGCGCTGTTCATCGGCTATCACCTGATCATGGGGATTGGCGGGGCGGATATGCCTGTCGTGGTTTCGATGCTGAACAGCTATTCCGGTTGGGCGGCGGCGGCGATTGGGTTCAGCCTAGGCAATGACCTGCTGATCGTTGTGGGAGCCTTGGTTGGCTCTTCCGGTGCGATCCTGTCCTACATCATGTGCAAGGCGATGAATCGCAGCTTTATCAGTGTGATACTGGGTGGCTTTGGCGGCCCGGCGGGTGAGCAGATGGCCGTGGAAGGTGAGCAGGTGGCGATTGATGCTGATGGTGTCGCGACGGCGCTGAATGAGGCGGATAGCGTTATTATTATCCCCGGATACGGGATGGCTGTGGCGCAGGCACAATCGGCTGTGGCGGAGCTGACGCGCAAGCTGCGGGCGAAGGGCAAGACCGTGCGATTCGCGATTCATCCGGTCGCGGGGCGGCTGCCCGGGCATATGAATGTGCTGCTGGCAGAGGCGAAGGTGCCTTATGATATTGTGATGGAAATGGATGAAATCAATGAAGATTTTCCGGATACGGATGTCGCCATTGTCATCGGGTCCAACGACATCGTGAACCCGGCCGCGCAGGATGATCCGAACAGCCCGATTGCGGGGATGCCGGTGCTGGAGTGCTGGAAAGCCAAGCAGGTTTTCGTGTCCAAACGCGGGCAGGGGACGGGCTATTCGGGCATCGAGAACCCGTTGTTTTTCAAGGAAAATACACGGATGTTCTATGGCGATGCGAAGGCGTCGCTGGACGCACTGCTGCCCAAGATCGACTGAGCGGATCTTAACGAGGTCTAAACGAACCGCCCGCGCTGATGCGTGGGCGGTTTTCCGTTTTATGGGCCTTTGGCGAAAACATGTTTTTTGCCAGTGCCTTAGCGGGTGGTGAGGGATCGGACTGTTATCGGACTTCCATCGGACCGCACCGCGCGGGTTTGCAGGTTTTTGTTAGGAAAGACGTTGAGGCAGGCGGGTTAAGACGCGGTGTGACCCCCGGCCCGACCCGCCGGACGGCCCGTGCTGATCAGAAGAGTGACGCGGGGATTTCCATCGGATTGCCGTCGGACCGGGGTTGGATTGGCATAGGTGCGGCCAACAGCGCGGATTGCCAGCCATGGGGCCGCGCGGGTGGGGATGTTCCTGTAGAGGTGTTTCTTTGTGGATGGGTGATGAACGGTCCAAACCTGCCGTTGGCCAGTGCGATCAATGCGGCGATGCAGCTTCCCCGAAGCGGACATTCATTGGTCGCGCAGCGCGTTTCGCCTGCCGAGGTCTGCTGTGCGGGACAAACCGAGCTTTCGCCGCACCTGCGCCAAGGTCCGCTTCAGCTGAAAAGCTCCATCGGCCAAGCACACTCTACCGGCGAATGATCTTTTTCTCCGGACGGGTCGCAGCGTATCCGATTGCCATTATGAGTATTGCGCCGATCACCGTCCATTTGTCTGGAAGTGTTCCAAACACAATGAAGCTGAGTGCCGTGGCAGATACAATTTCCAGGTAGTTCAGCGGTGCAAGGACCGACGCTGGTGCACGCGCAAAGGCGACAATTATCGCCATATGCGCAATCGTTGAGATGACGCCAAGGGACGCCAGGGCCATCCACGTAGAGACCTGCGTCGGCCATATGATCTGAGCGCTGTCAGTAACTGCGTTGCCAGCATAGAGCCAAAACGCGAGGATACCTGTTCCAGAGGCGGCTGCAACGACGTGCATCGAGAGCGGCGAACCTTGACCCGATGCCATTCGCGTGAGCAGAAAATAGATGGCGAACAGGAAAGCCGCTGCAAGCGGGTAGAGGGCATCCAAGCCAAGACCGTCGAATCCGGGGCGAACGATCAAGAGTACACAGGGGAAACCGGCTACGCACAAAGCGACCCTGCGGAAAGTCAGGTGTTCTTTCAGCGCGGCTCCACCAAGTAGCGTCAGGATCAAAGGGGCCAGAAACAGGATCGCTGCCGAGGCAGGGAGTGGCAGGGTAGCAAGGCCGGTAAAGAAGCAAGCGGTGGCTCCGGCGAGCGCGATTCCACGTGCGAGATTGGTCTTTGTCCACGCTGAGCGTAGGTCAGCCCAAGAGCGCCCCAACGTGGACTGCCCCTGTATCGACGTCTCTTCAAGAAAAATTCCCGGTACGAGCAAGATGGCAATGGGCAGTAAAGCGAGCGTAAACACGCCTTGGCCAATAAACCTCGCTAAAGCCACCTGTGTGCCTGGCATCCCGTCTACGGCGAGCACTTTCGCGATCACGTCCATGATCGGGATTGTCAGCATCCCGAATGCCATCAGGAGAAAGGCAGAGCTGTGACCTGCCAGAGTCAGGTCGATTTTCGGCTTGGGTTCAATGGGGTTTCGATCAGTCATGACCTTACATGCCATGTAGTAACTGATCGGCAAAACAGGTTGTTTTGCTCAGACTGATCGGCCATCCTGAACAGGATGAATGTTGTTAAGAACGAGTTGGAAGCCGAAAGCGCCCGCGCCAAAGCGCTGGACGCCGACGCGCTGCGCACATTCGTCGCTGTTTGCGAAACGGGTTCGTTCAGGTCTGCCCAAGACATTGTGCACCGTTCTCCCGCAGCAATCAGCGGCAGAATCGCTAAGCTTGAAAGGCAGATTGGCAGGCCACTTTTCAACCGGCATGGGCGAACCGTGCAGCTCAACGAAGATGGCAAGGCGTTGTTGAGCTATGCGAGACGCATGCTTTCTCTGAACGGTGAGATCGCAGCACGGTTTGGAACCCGACAGACGGTGGGCAGAGTGCGCTTCGGTGCGCCGGATGATTACGGAACTCGCTGGTTGCCAGACATCCTCAAGACCTTTGCCCGAACCTATCCAGCAATCGAGGTGAGCGTTGTTCTTGGACCGAGCAGCGAAATACTGGCGCAGATCGAGAGCGAGAAACTGGACGTGAGCCTTGTGACTTTTGCAGAGAACGACCCGCGCGTTTCAGGCAAGATCGTTCATCAAGAGCGATTGATCTGGGTTGGTGCCGCATCGGGTTCAGCAGCCCATCAGACACCTCTTCCTCTCGCCTTGGCCGACGAAACCTGTGCATGGCGGCAAGTTGCAATTGAGGCGTGCGCCAACATAGACCGTGCTTATCGGATTGCGCTAACGAGTGAACATTCGGCAGGCCAGGTCGCGGCAGTTATGGCGGACTTTGCCGTCGCTCCATTGCCGGAAAGCATGTTGGATGCGGGTCTGGAAGCAATCAGCGCTGATATTCTTCCTAGCCTACCGGACTATACCGTTCGCCTTGTCGCCCGACCCAATCTCGAACCAGCCGTAGAAGCGCTGGAACAAAGCGTTCAAGCAGCTTTGCGCGGCCACGCTTAAGTTCAACCGATCTATGATAATTTATCAAATTTGGGGGAAGCAGTCGTTCATGCGGGGCGCAGCATCGGTGACTTTGGGCTCTCTGCCGCCATTCTCCGCATCGCGGCATCCGAAGTCCGGCGCTTATGCGGTAACGTCATTCACGGCCCAAAGCAGACCTTGGTCGTGACTAAGCGCTCTACGATGCAGCTTTTCGAAAGCGGACGTTGATCAATCGCGCAGCATTTTTCAGATTAAATGAGGTGATGGCGGACAAAGCACAAATTCGTCGCGGTTGTATGCCGTTTCTGACCGCTCAATTAACCTGATGACGCCGACGAGAGACAGATGGTCGGCCGGGCAACGAGATCTTTGCATCAGCGCGTTCGCCTTGACTGATGACTTTCCCATTTGCGACAACGTGTAACCGCGCTGCACGCAGGCGTAGCGCCTCAATCGGATTGCCCGCGTCGAGCACTACAAGTGACGCCTTGGCGCCGACGTGTAGTCCATAATCAGCAAGGTTCATCGTCTTCGCATTATGGGTTGTGACCATTTCAAAACATGTCCGCATCTCTTCAGGGCTGGTCATTTGAGCCACGTGTAAACCCATGAATGCCACATCAAGCAAGTCTGCGGTGCCAAGTGAGTACCAAGGGTCCAAAACGCAATCCTGTCCCCAACCGACATTGATCCCATGGGCCTGCATTTCTTTCACACGCGTGAGCCCCCGACGCTTGGGGTAGGTGTCATGTCGCCCCTGCAGAACGATATTGATCAGCGGGTTAGGGATTGCGTTGATTTGAGCCTCAGCCACCAATGGCAACAGTTTGGAAACATAATAATTATCCATCGAATGCATCGAAGTAAGATGTGACCCTGCCACGCGTCCTTGCAACCTTAGCCTCTGGGTTTCATAGGCCAATGTCTCGATATGGCGCGACATCGGATCGTCGGTTTCATCACAATGCATATCGACCTGCAAGCCGCGTGTGGCCGCGAGTTCGCAAAGCTCTCGAATGGATGCAGCCCCATCGGCCATCGTGCGTTCAAAATGCGGGATGCCGCCAACCACATCGACGCCCATATCAAGTGCGCGGACTGTGTTGTCGCGCGCTGTTGGGTCGCGATAGAACCCGTCCTGCGGAAAGGCGACAAGTTGAAGGTCGATGTAATCTTTCACCTGATCACGCACATCAAGAAGCGCCTCAACCCCCAGCAGCCGGTCGTCGCAAACATCCACATGGCTTCGGATCGCAAGCAGGCCCATGCTGGCCGCCCAGTCACAATAGGTCAGCGCACGGCCAACAATTTCGTCCTGTGTCACCACCTGCTTAAGCTCACCCCACAATCCGATCCCTTCCAGCAACGTGCCAGAGGCATTGATACGTGGTGTCCCGTACGACAGGGTCGCATCCATGTGAAAATGCGGGTCAACAAAGGGCGGGCTGACCAGATCGCCGGTCGCATCAACCACTTGGCCAGCTTGCGCACCGTCAAGCGCGCCCACCGCGGCGATCTTGTTACCGACAATTCCAATATCGGCAATGTCACCATCCGGTAGGGTCCCACCCTTGATCATCAGATCGAACATCAGCGTTCTCCTTTATTGAACGGCACCATCAAGGCAGCAGGAACCGCTGCACGGCGCGACATGATAACAAGTGCCAAAATGGACAAGATATAAGGCATCATCAGGAATATTTGATAGGGGACGACTGTACCAATGCTCGTTTGTTGAACCCGAATTTGCAGCGCATCAAATGCCGCAAAGAGCACGGCCCCGAGCAATGCCTTGCCCGGTCGCCATGACCCAAATACCACCAAGGCGATGCAAATCCAGCCGCGTCCATTGACCATCTCAAAAAAGAAACTGTCGAAGGCCGACATCGTCAAAAACGCACCGCCCACAGCCATCAACCCGCTCCCAACGATCACAGCGCCCATGCGGATTGCCGTGACAGACAGCCCTTGCGCGGCAACAGCATTCGGATTTTCACCTGCTGCGCGTACTGCCAACCCAACGGGCGTCCGGTACAACAGGAAACTCACAATCACGACCAGCACAAAGGCAAGGTAGGTCAGCGGCGTCTGTGAAAACAGAGCCTCGCCAATTATGGGAATATCAGATGCAAGCGGAATTTCATAAGGTTGAAACGCTTCGATCTTTGGTGGGCTTCTGACCTCTGGTAGTGCCAATCGGTAGGCATAATAGGTTGATGAGGTCGCCAGCAGCGTAACCCCTAGTCCAACCACGTGTTGCGAAAGCCCAAACGGCACTGTTAACGTACTATGCAGCAAACCGAAGACCATACCGACGAACATCGCGACGCCAACACCGACCCAAAGCCCGGTGCCGGAGTATACAGCCATCCAGCCCGCAAAGGCCCCCGCGACCATGATCCCTTCAATCCCGAGGTTCAGAACACCGGCTCGTTCGCAAACGACTTCGCCCAAAGTTGCAAAGATGAGCGGGCTCGCAATGCGGATCGCAGCGGCCCAAAAGCTGGCGGAAAATAGGATTTCGACGATTTCCATGACGTCAATCCCTCACGATCCGGAACCGTGTCAGCATGATCGCCAACACCATCAATAAAAGCGCGATCGCTAACATCATATCCGCGAGATAAGTTGGCACACCCGCCGCCCTGCTCATGCTGTCAGCGCCTACGAAAATGCCTGCGACAAACAAGGCTGCCCCCACAACGCCTAATGGGTTCAGCAACGCAAGCATGGCCACGATGATCCCCGTATAGCCGTAGCCGGGCGACAGATCGAGCGTGAGACTTGCCTTAACACCTGCGACCTCCGAAAATCCGGCGAGCGCCGCGAGGCCCCCCGACAACAAAGCCGTTTTCAGCAAAGTCCGGTTCACCGGAATACCAGCAAACGCCGCCGCTTGCCGGTTTAGACCGACGGCGCGCATCTCATATCCCAAGGTCGTGCGAGTCTGGATCAACCAGATGAGAACGGCTGAAATGATCGCCACCCCGAAGCCCCAATGCAAACGTAACCCGTCGAACATGTTGGGCAGCCGCGCTTCAGCGATGAGACGGGCGGATTTGGGCCACCCCATTCCCATCGGGTCTTTTAGGGGGCCTTCCAACAACATAGAAATGAACAGCAAAAAAATGAAATTAAACAATAAGGTTGTAACAACCTCATCTACACCAAACCGGGTTTTCAAGATCGCGGGAACCAACAACAATATTGCCCCCGCCAGAATAGCCGACACGGCCAAAACCGGCAGCAAAGCAGCTGTTGGCCACGGTAAAACTCCGGTCCCCAACAACACGGTCATCAATGCGCCTGCATAAAGCTGGGCTTCAGCCCCGATGTTCCAAAACTTTGCCCGAAATGCGACCGCGACAGCAAGCCCCGTGAAAATCAGCGGCGTAGCGCGATTCAACGTTTCAAGGATCGCAAACGCCGATCCAAACGCCCCCTTTAGGATCAGATATAGGACAGAAAATGGGTTCGCTCCCGCGATCATCGCGAGCAGCGACGCGATCAAAAACGTGGCGCAGAGTGCGCCAAACGGAAACCCCAGTTTGCGTGTTAAACTTGGGTCAGTGATTGGTTCAAGACGCATGTTTTTTCTCGTCCTCAAATCCTTGACCGGCCATCCATAACCCCAATTGCGCAGACGTCATCTGCCCACGATCAAACTCCGGCGAGAGGCGGCCATCTGCAATAACATGAATAACGTCAGACAGAGCTATGATTTCGTCCAGATCTTCCGAAATCAGCAAAACAGCCGCACCCCGTTCACGCGCGGCCAAAAGCTGAGTGTGAACGTAATTCACAGCACCGATATCCAATCCCCGAACTGGTTGGTTGGCCAGGATAACCTGCGGATCAGCCTCTAACGTGCGCCCCAAGATTAATTTTTGCATATTGCCGCCTGACAGTAACCGGATCGGCGTGGCTGGGCCGGGACACCGGACATCGTATTTGGTGATAATTGCATTCGCAAAATCGCGTGCGGACCTCCAGTTCAACCAACCCGCTTTGCTGAAGCCATCGGTTGCGTATCGTTCGAGGATCGCGTTTTCGGTCAAGTCAAAGTCGGCAATCGTGCCCGTCTTGTGCCGGTCTTCTGGAATCCGTGCAATCCCGCTTTGTACGGCGATACGCGGCGTCCACTTTTGTTGGCTCTTGCCATTCAAAGTCAGAGTACCGGAGGCAGGTTTCAGCGTTCCGCCCACCAGACCTGCAACAGCAGCTTGCCCGTTACCCGAAACGCCTGCCAACCCAATTATTTGCCCTGCTTTCAACGCCAAAGAAACAGATTTCATCCCCGGCGCGCTGCCTTGGTTGGGCGTTGTGACATTCGTTACTTCCAAAAGCGTCTTACCGGGGGTCGCAAGCACTACTTTGGGGGCTTGCGCTTGAGTGCCCATCATCATGGCCGCAAGAGCGGCCTTGTCGGTGTCTTCTATTCGCGCGCCGCCGGCCACCTTACCGTGGCGCAATACGACCACACGATCAGCGATCGCCATCACCTCATGCAGTTTATGAGAGATAAAAATAATCGACAGCCCATCCGAAACGGCCAATCGCAACGTGGCAAATAGGTCGTCCGCTTCTTGTGGTGTCAAAACGGCAGTTGGCTCATCCAAGATCAAAATGCGCACATCGCGGTAAAGGGCTTTGAGGATTTCAACCCGTTGCCGTTCACCCACCGTCAGCGCACCAACGCGCGCATTACAGGCTACCTCCAAGTGATACTTCGCTGATAGTTCTGAAATCCGCCGCCGCGCTCCCTGCCGATCGGCCCGCATTCGTAATAAGGACTCAGTCCCAAGAGTGATATTCTCCAGCACTGTTAGATTGTCAGCGAGCGTAAAATGTTGATGCACCATACCCAGGCCTGCGTCCAAGGCTGCGCGTGAATTACCTGATGGAAGGTCCTTACCAAAGACGCGCACGACACCACTATCGGCGGCGTATTGGCCGAAAAGGATATTCATCAACGTGGTTTTTCCAGCACCATTTTCACCCAAAAGAGCGACGACTTCACCTTGGTTCAATGACAGGCTGACCGCATCATTTGCGGTCAGCGCGCCAAATCGCTTTGTGATGCCTTCTAAACTAAGTGCCTCAACAGCCGTTTTGTTCACGACGACGTTGGCTCTTCATCATTGATGGTCACGGCAAACGCACCCGACATTATCTCTGCGGTGCGTTTCTCAATCAACGCCATTGCTTCAGCTGGAACCTTGCCTTCAAAAGTCCCAAGCGGTGCAAGCGAAGTACCGCCAGCATTCATGAATGAATAAATCCCATAATCTGCTGCAGTAAATGTGCCTGCCTGAACCTCGGCGATAGCTTTGTCTAACGTCGGTTCAAAATGCCAGATCGCGGACGCCACGACCGTGTCAGGGTATTCAGCCTGAGTATCAATGACGTTACCGATGGCCAAAACGCCTTTTTCTTTTGCTGCGTCTGAGACACCGAACCGTTCTGCATAAAGAACATCTGCACCGCTTTCGATCATCGCAAAGGCAGTTTCTTTGGCTTTGGGCGGATCAAACCAGCTGCCGATAAAGCTGACTTGGAATACGATGTCTGGGTTCATTTCCTGCGCGCCAGCCATGAAGGCATGCATCAAACGGTTCACTTCCGGGATCGGGAAACCACCAACCATGCCAATATTGTTGGATGTGGTCATGGCCCCGGCAATAATACCCGAAAGATAGGCCGCATCTTGTATGTAGTTGTCAAAAACGGCAAAATTTGGCAACGCAGGATCTTCTTTAAAGCTAGAACCCATGAGGAAAGCGACATCAGGGTACTGAGCGGCGACTTCACGGGCCTCTTGCTCGGCCCCGAAAACTTCACCGATAATCAGCTTGTTTCCCGCTTCAGCATATTCGCGGATGACGCGGGCATAATCAGTGTTGCTCACGTTTTCGGAATAGCTGTACGTGATATCACCCCGATCTTGGGCAGCGACGGCCGCGATGTGAATGCGACTGACCCATTGTTGTTCAACAGGCACGGTGTAAATCCCAGCGGTCTTAATCGGCTCCGCCGCGAGAGCACGGGTTGCGCTCGCCAGCAGCGCGGACGCTGCAGTTGTAATCATAAAGTGACGGCGCGTAGGGCGAAATGCGTTAGACATGTCGTGTTCTCCTGTTGTGTGATTGCTCAAACCGTTGAGAGAATTTATCAAACGGTCAATAAAATTCCGGCATGGCAAGGTCCAATGCCGCCCTTCGCTCCCTGACCTATAAAAAAAGGGCAATACGCCCGCAGTTTAAGCAGCGTTCAGTTCATCGACTCGTACTCGACGTTCGGAAAAAACTCGGACTATGCGTTCCTGCTAACATGATACCGGTCGTTAGCTGTAACTTACCTTAGTGGTGAAGGTTTTCCAGCGCGGATCGTGCGCCCGCCAAGACGCCAGCCTCACGCCGCGACCCGCATCGGAAAACCCTCAACAAAAGCGAACTTGAGCCGGATCATCGACGCTGCATCGATGGCTGATCGAGCCGTTTGAGCTCGTACAGGGAGTCAAGCATATCTGCATGCAAAGCCCCTTTCGTTGGAACAAATTGGGTGCAATACCTGTGGTTAGGGGAGCGAGCACGATGACATCAGCCTGTCTTCTTGAGTTTGCCGAAAAAGTCCCCGGGTTGCATGACTGAAATTATCCACAATAAGAAATCCGATAAGGTGATGAGGTTCCTTGGTCGTAACGGACTGTTGGGGCGGCGCGCAATGTTTTGGTCTTGGTACATACCACGTAATTTCGGAGACTGGATCGGACCCTATTTGTTCGAGAAGATCACCGGGAAGCGCCCGGTCTACCACGACGTATCGTCACGCACCCAGGGCGGTTGCTACTTTACCGCTGGAAGTATCCTACGCAGAATTCGCTTCGAAGATGATGCGATTGTCTGGGGAAGCGGTATTATGTCCGCCGACGACGAGGTGCTACGTCCACGCCGCACCCTGTGCGTACGGGGGCCATTGACGCAGCAGCGACTTCAAGATTTGGGTTTTGAATGCCCGGATCGGTTTGGTGACCCAGGCCTGCTTTTGTCACGGGTCTATCCTCAGGTCAGCGTGACTGCGACCCATCGGCTCGGTCTGATCCCACATTTTGTGGACCTGCCCGCTTTTCGCGAAATTGATCTCGCCGCCGGGGTGAAGCTCATTGATGTGACACAGCCGGTCGAAAAGGTCGCGTCACAGATTGCTTCTTGTGAGGTAACGATGTCGTCTTCGCTTCACGGACTTGTTGTGTCCCATGCTTATGGCGTGCCTTCGATGTGGTGCGAACCGGTGGCGGCGATCCATGGCGATGGTTCCAAGTTCCGTGATCACTTTCATGCATTACGTGTCGCGCCACCGGTAGCGGCCCCGAACTCTGTCTGGCGAGATCACGCCACGCTGCGCGTGCCAGACCACGCAAGTGCACCAGACATCCGTAGGTGCGTGAACGACCTGATTTCAACCTGCCCCTTTGGCCCGATCAGATGATTACCGCGAATCTTGTCACATACCCGCCGCGTAGGAACGCCGTGATAAACGTTGCACGCAGCGTAGCGCCGCAAGTCGATCGCCTGAATCTGATCCTCAACGAATATACTAACCCAATCCCCGAACTTGTTGAACTTGAGAACGTTCATCAGATCATCCCTGATCAGGATCTAAAGGATACAGGAAAATTTCTACCTGATATCGGTCAAAGCGAATTTGTGTTTTTGATCGACGATGACCTGATTTACCCAAAAGACTATGTGTCTGATACGATTTCGCACCTGAAAGATCTCGGACATGGGATTGTGGTGGGCTATCATGGAAGCCTTTTTTATCGTCGTCCACCTTTGAGAATTTCACGACGTGCGTTGCGTAAATGGTGGGAGTTCTCTCCGAAAAGAATCGCGGACAATCGAAAGGTCTTACATTTTAGTCACGCAATCGAAGACCGGCTGGTGGTCGACCAACTTGGCACCGGTACGGTAGCCCTTCATGCGACCCAATACCCTGAATTCGACTTCATGAGAACTAGCAAGCGGTTTGTTGATGTCCGGTTTGCGCGGTGGTGTTTCCAGAATAATTGGCGCCAAGTTATTTTGCCGCGGCCCGAGCAGTGGATCGGGGAGGCGAAATTTCCAGAAACGATTTTTCGGGGATTCACTAAATCTCATGATCAAGAGGTTGCCGCGGAAATACGATCCTTCGCACGCAAGGCATCAGGATTGGGAAAACCTGTTTGAGGTTCCGCCATACACAGCCCATGGATAGAACTGTTTTGTTGGGTCTGGGCTACTGGCAAAAGTGACGTTCTAGGCTGTCAGCGAAACGTGCGTTTTAATGCCCCGCCAGATTTTTTGATGCAAGCCTGCGTATTTTGCGGAGATGCCGCCTTATGCGATCGCGCCGCAAAGTTTGTTTCCACGGCGGTATTGGTACGCCTGCCTGTCGAAGCGGTTCGAATTCTGCGTCGAGATGGTTTTGCCCACGACTTCCAAACCAAAGCACAAGATTTTCGTAGATGCGTGCCCGGTTTTCTGGGTAGCTGTTCAGGTCAAAGGCTGCACCGAAACGATCAAGGGCGCCGAGGCCATCCAGTTGCGCAAGCGTCTGCGCGCATTTCCAGCATTCTCCACAATTGATGACGCCGTTCTGGTATCTTTTGTCCGCGGGCCCGACGCAAACATCCAGAAATCTGTGAGCCTCTGGCCGATCAGATAGGAAGGCGATCTTGTCGGGTCGAGATAACCCCGCCGCGCCGGCTTGAAATGTCGTGTGTTCCGTCGTCATCAATGGAGCAAGGACAGGTTCCGCAAATTCGATGATGTTGCTGGGGCCGAAGCTTGCTCTGTCATACCCGACATTTCCGGAGGGATGAAATTCTCGAATACCACGCCCTAACGCCAAAGCGCCGGCACCATTCCTCAGACTGACGGTGCGTCCAAGACTGCGCAGTTTCGGGTTCGGAAGCGAACGGTAGAATGCATCAAGATTGGAATTGAGCGTGATGACGCGTAGACCATGTGGCGCTGCGAAGGCCCGCGCCCGGTCTTTCGCAGCGGCGAGCCGGTGTCTGGAATCATCACTGAGCATCGCACCTACCTGAAAAATCGCGAGTGTATTGATTCTTGCCCGTTCGGGTACGTCGGGCCCGACGCGCGTTAGTACGGTTGCCATACTGTCAACGCCGCCAGAAAAACCTGTCGCCACCAAAGACCCGTTTGCACGTTCGGGTGCGCTCGTCCCCGCGTCTATGCTGATTTCGGAGAAACCGGCGGGGTCGTAATGGCGCAGGAATATCCCAAGATCCCAGCGGAGGTTATGCAATAGCCGGGGTGAAATGTCGGCTTCAATAATTAGGTCCTGTCCACTGGCCAAGGCCACATAATAAAGCGCCAGCGCTGCCCAACTCGGCTCATCCACATCCAGCAAGTCATAGTTTTCCGGATCAGTCTCGAACCAAAGCACAGACGGTGCGTCGAGCTTGCTACTGACGTCGCAGCGTAGCGTTGCGCCTTGCGATGTGGACTCGATGCGAAAGTTTTTTAAAGTAAGCATTAGTTGTTCGTTTCGTCACAATTTCCACAAGTCATGTCCAATCAGCACCAGATTAAAGCAAATTGATGGCGCGTTGCAGTTTGCGCCACCGAGCTCTCGCCTAGGTTCGAACAGCAACCTTGAAGGTATTGCCGTGATTCCTGCCGTCTTGTCCATTCAGTATTAGCTGTCTGAGGCAAACAGGGTGAGACTGTCATCTGATTTGCATGCCTCCTCTAGAGCTTCGGCCTTGAAATCTGGATCGGCGGGATTCCCACGGGACCATTTTTGTGATTCACCATATGCGGAGACGGATCATGGGCAAATCACTATCAATGGACGTACGAGAAAGGGTCGTCGCGTTGGTGGACGAAGGCCAGTCTTGTCATGAAGCCGCGTGGTGCTTGAGGATATCCGCGATCAATCGCTCGGACCGAATGCCGAAGCAATAGCCGACCAACAGCATCCGGATCAGTAGTTCAGGATCGATCGACGGACGACCCGTGTGGCTGTAGAAATCCGCAAGATATTTGCGAATACTGCCAAGATCGACGAACCGATCAATGGAGTGCAACTGATGATCTTGGGGAACATGGTCCTCCAGCGAAAACTCGTAGAACAGTGCCGCCTGCGCTTCCTACCTCGGTCCCATCATCGCCAATCCATCCCTACAAGAAGAATTGAATCAGCAACTTAGGCCTCAATCAACAACAAGTTTTTCAACAAAATGTGGCTAAACCAACCCAGCGTTACTCCTGGTTCAAAGGCCTGCTTTGGGAATGGAAAGCAGTTAACTGGAAGCGGACCCGTAGACGAATCTTGAAAAATGTTTCCCTAAGCCGAAGACCGATAGCGCGGCACGCCATAGCAAAATGATCGGTCTACTGCGGGGCACTTGCCTGCTAACCTATTGATATCATTCGGGCCGATTTTATCTACTGCGGGACACCGTTTCATTGATTTTATTGGATTTTTGGGTGAAGTGGTGGGCGACCCTGGAATCGAACCAGGCGTGCGTCTCCGCGAGGGAGTTACAGTCCCCTGCCACACCTTGCGGCCTGTCGCCCACTGAGCGGCTGATTACCTGTGGCCTGCGAACGCGTCAACCGCAAAACGTGGCTTTTCTGCCGGCCACTTCACACATGCCCGATTGTCATGTATCGCGCGTGCAAATGCCGGGATTGGATCGCAGATGAAAAAGCCGAAATGGGTGATTGCCAAGGAACAGGCCAAGCGGGTGGCGGCCAATGAAACGGTCTGGCTGTTCGGCCTGCATGCGGTGCGCGATGCGCTGGAAAACCCCGCCCGCGAAAAGCTGCGGTTAGTTGTGACCCGCAACGCGCTGGAGCGGTTGGGCGACGCCGTGGCCACGGGTGGGCTGGAGCCCGAGATCTCTGACCCGCGTAAATTCGCAGCACCTTTGGACCCGCAATCTGTTCACCAGGGCGCGGCACTGGAAGTGAAACCGCTGGATTGGGGAACGCTGGAGGATGTGGCGCTGGGGCAGGGCGCGCAGCCGCCGCGCATGGTGCTTCTCGACCGGGTGACAGACCCCCATAATGTCGGCGCAATCCTGCGTTCGGCCGAGGTTTTTGGCGCGCGCGCTGTGGTCGCGGTACAGCGTCATTCTGCGCCGGAAACCGGTGCCTTGGCCAAGACCGCCAGCGGCGCGCTGGAACGTCAGCCTTATCTGCGGGTCCGCAATCTGTCCGATGCGATGACTGCGCTGAAAGACATGGGCTATCTGGTGTTGGGGCTGGATGGTGACGGCGAGCAAAGCATTGAAGAGGCGGTTGCGGAAAAGCGTGACCGCGCCATTGCTATCGTGATGGGGGCCGAAGGACCGGGTCTGCGTGAAAAAACCCGCGAAACTTGTGATGCGCTGGTGCGGATCGACGCCGCGGGTGGTTTTGGCTCGCTCAACGTTTCTAATGCGGCGGCTGTCGCGCTCTACGCGGTACAGCGCTGAAGGCCAGGGGCATGTCGATAACCAAAATCGCCACCTGTTGTTATTGCGGTACGAAAGCGGCGCTGGTGCTGCGCGGCAGAGAGCGACATGAACTAGCTTGCAGCAGCTGTGGCGCACCGTTGCGGGCACTGAAAATGTTACCAAAAGCACGCAGGGCCGCAAATGCGCCAACTGCGGTACTTGTGCGAAAACCGAAAGCAAAACACGGGGACCGTCGCAAGGAAAAATCGTCGCAACGGGGCGAGAAACGATTTAATTTCAGCCGCTTCGGCCGCAAAATCATCTCGGAAATCTGGGATGTGATCGAGGATGCTTTTGACTAATGACCGGCTCACTCTTGCTCACGGCTTGGCGAGGGGGCTAGGCGAAACGTGATAGTGTACGTATCTTCGCAGGATCTGCTGCCGGAGACTGTCCATGATCAAACGACGCACACTGTTGGCGATGCTTGCCACAGCGCCCCTTGTTGCTACACGGGCGCAGGCTGGGCCATCGCGGATCAGTTCCAATGATGGTTACGCCATCGGCGGCTATGATCCGGTTGGCTATTTCGCCAGCGGTGCGCCGGTGCCAGGGGTGGATGCGCATATGTTGATGTGGCGCGGCGCGGTCTGGCGATTTGCAACGCAAACCAACCTGTCCATATTCGAGCGGAACCCCATCGCCCATGCCCCGCGCTATGGCGGGTACTGCGCCTATGCGATGGCCCATGGTTTCTTGAAGGTTTCCGACCCGCAGGCCTGGCGCATATACGAGGGGCGCCTTTATCTGACTGCGTCGCCCAGCATCCTGACCCATTGGTCGGATGACATTCCTGCAAACGTGGCGCGCGCCGATGAATGTTGGCCTGCTGCATTTATGGCGGGGTGATTGGCGCAGATATGCGGGCTGCGAGTGTATATTGTGACCCGCACACGCAATTTAACGGACCGTTCACATTTCCCTGATCACATCTTTCCAGAGTAAGACTTGTGCTTAACTCTTTAAGTGAAGCGCCGCGATGGAACCTGCGCGCTTTGTATCACTGTCCCTCGTTCCATAACTCGCGCCCGGATGTCTCCGGGCGCTTTTTTATTGCGGACCCTGCGGCTAAGGTGTGGCTATGACATATTCCGACGATTTCCTGCGCAACGTGCTCAAACGCACGCAGACTATTGCTGTGGTGGGCATCTCTGCAAACCCAGCGCGTCCCAGCTATTACGTGGCGCGGTATCTGGGGCTGAAGGGCTATCGGGTGATTCCTGTTAATCCGGGGTTGGCCGGGCAGCGATTGCTGGGGGAAATGGTCTATGGCGATCTAGCAGAGGTGCCGGACGATGTGGATATGGTCGATATTTTCCGCCGCTCGGACGCGGTGCCGGGGATCGTGGATGCTGCGCTGGCGCGCTGGCCGAAACTACAGACGATCTGGATGCAGATCGGGGTGGAACATGCCGAAGCCGCGGCCAAGGCACAGGCGCGCGGCATCGACGTGATCCAGAATCGTTGTCCAAAGATCGAATATCAGCGGCTGTTTGGTGAACTGCGCATGGTCGGGTTCAACACCGGGATCGTGTCGTCCAAGCTTTAACGGCTGGCCTTTTCCGCGATGCCGGATTTTCCTTGCCGTTGGGCAAGCTCTGACAGGACTTCATCCAGCGTCACATCCCGTGCGGCCAGCATCACCAGCAGGTGATAAAGCACGTCAGCCGCTTCCGAGGTCAGGCGCGCCTTGTCGCCTTTGACCGCTTCGATAATGGCTTCTATCGCCTCTTCCCCGAATTTCTCGGCGCATTTTTCGGGACCTTTGGCCAGCAATTGCGCGGTCCAGCTGCTATCAGGGTCCACGCCTTTGCGCGATGCGATCAGCGTTGCGAGTTCATCCAAAATCATAGCCGTACCGGTATCCCTGCTGCTGCCATATGCGCCTTGGCTTCGCCAATCGTATAGGTGCCGAAGTGAAAGATAGAGGCGGCGAGCACCGCGCTCGCCCCGCCTTCGGTGACGCCTTCCACAAGGTGATCCAGCGTACCGACCCCGCCTGAGGCAATGACGGGCACATCAACCGCGTCGGAAATCGCACGGGTCAAGGGCAGGTTGAAGCCGGATTTTGTGCCGTCGCGATCCATAGAGGTCAGCAGAATTTCACCAGCGCCTTTTTCGACCACCGTGCAGGCGAATTCCACCGCGTCGATCCCAGTGGGCTTGCGACCGCCATGGGTGAAAATCTCCCACTTGCCGGGGGCCACCGTCTTGGCGTCGATTGCCACCACGATGCATTGTGATCCGAACCGCAGCGCCGCCTCGGCCACCACATCGGGGTTCGCCACGGCGGCAGAGTTGAAGCTGACCTTATCCGCCCCGGCCAACAGCAGATCGCGCACGTCGTGATGGGTGCGGACCCCACCGCCGATTGTCAACGGCATGAAACACTGTTCGGCGGTGCGCGTTGCCAGATCAAACATCGTGCCCCGGTTTTCATGGGTGGCTTTGATGTCCAGAAAGACAAGCTCATCCGCGCCAGCGGCGTTATAGGCGACAGCCTGTTCAACAGGGTCGCCCGCGTCGATCAAATCGACAAAGTTCACGCCTTTGACGGTGCGGCCTTCGGCGACATCCAGACAGGGGATAATACGGGTTTTCAACATGACAACGGCTGGTTTGTTTCTACACGAATGTCTATGTGTTTATTCTGCTATGAAGGCAATGCCGCGTTCCGCCATTTAAGCATCCTAAGGAGATTCTAATGGAATTTTACCTTGTCTATCATGGTCCACTTTCATCGACGCAACGGAGAAGCAAGGGGGAGAAGAAACAAAAGCTAAACGAACAGCGCTGGCACATACGTCGCGCGTTCCACGACCAACTGAAGGAACTCTGGCGGACGAACAAAACTTTGAGTGGGTGGACGTCGCCAAGGTCTGAGTTCGAAAATATACGCCCTGTGAGTGATACTATCAGTCTACTTGCAAGTGACGATGATGATGAGCCATTAGCGGATTTGCTGGCCGCGAAAAATTATAGGGGTGGGTTCGACTTCGTTCCACTTGCTTCGAAGCACCTGTATCTTGCGGTCCATCTCGACGTCCTCTTCATGCGCCGCGACGCTCCAGGAGGGGTGGTTCATAATGGTGATCTAGACAATAGAGTAAAAACTTTGGTGGACTGTTTGCGTATGCCTCAGCGGCAAGAAATGGATGGTGCAAAAGATGTTTTTGTAGAGTCTGAACGCATTTATTGCCTGATGGAAGACGACGATCAACTTTCCAAATTATCGGTCGAAACGTCTGCACTTCTGCGCCCCAAACGGCTGGACGAGGATGACGCGGAAGTTGATTTGATAATGTCTGTCGCCGTGAAGCCTTACATGAACACCCAGTCGGGATTGGCGTTTGTCTGAAAAAAAAATCAAGACAGTACTGTCAAAGCAGTCTGTAGATCAATCGCCCCGTCATAAAGCGCACGGCCTGAGATCGCGCCGGAAATCACGCCGGTGTCACGCAGGGCGATCAGGTCGTTCAGGGAAGAGACACCGCCGGAGGCGATGACCGGGATATCGACGGCCCGTGCCAGATCTGCGGTCGCGTCGATGTTCGGTCCCTTCATCGCCCCATCGCGCATGATGTCGGTATAGATGATGGCAGCGATGCCGGCGTCTTCAAACGACCGGGCAAGGTCTGTCACCATCACATCGGTTTCCTCCGCCCAGCCACGGGTTGCCACCCGGCCATTGCGGGCATCCAGCCCCACAGCGACCTTGCCGGGAAATGCCTTTGCCGCTTCGCGCACCAGATCAGGGTTTTCCACGGCCACTGTGCCAAGGATCACACGGGCCAGCCCCTTGTCCAGCCAGCGTTCGATTGTGGCCATATCGCGGATGCCGCCGCCAAGTTGGGCAGGAACCGGGCAGGCTTTCAGAATCGCCTCTACCGGGGCCGCATTCACCGGCTCACCAGCAAAAGCACCGTTCAGATCTACCAGATGCAGCCATTGGCACCCGGCGTCCACAAACGCACGGGCCTGTGCTGCCGGGTCGTCGTTGAAAACGGTCGTCTGTTCCATATCACCATGCACCAGACGCACGGCGTTTCCGTCTTTCAGGTCAATCGCGGGGTACAGGATCATGGGGCGGCCTTTCATAAAATCTGCCGCGTTTATGCATGGGGGCCGGGGGAATGCAACGTTGCGGAAACCTGTGACATCAGGCTTGATCCAGCACACTCGCCGGGCGCATGCTGTGCCGTGTGCTCAGGGAGGAAAAATCATGCGCAAATTGATAGTGACTGCGGCTGCCGCGATGACATTGGCAGGGGCCGTGTTTGCCGACCCGCTGGAAGGGGTCTGGCAGACAGTACGCGATGATAACGGCAATTTTGGACATATTCAGGTGGCCCCGTGTGGTGATGCGCTGTGTGGCCAGTTGGTGCGGTCATTTGATTCGAGCGGAAGCGAAATTCCCTCCGATCTGATCGGTCGCAACATCATCTCAGAGACCACGCCCAACGGCGGCGGCGCGTATCGGGGCAAAGTGTTTTCGCCCGACCGGGATAAAACCTACAATTCGCGGCTGCAATTAAATGGTGACCAGCTTTCTGTGTCCGGCTGCGTGTTCGGCATTTGCCGCGACGGCGGCACTTGGGTGCGGGTAAACTGACCATATCACGCTGGGGCGGGGTTCGTCCCGCGCCAGCGAATTGGAAACCTGTTCGCTATTATAAATCAAAATATAGCCCAGTGGCAGCAGGGCGGCTTGGCGGATCGGCATATTGCACCTATGATCGGTCATTGGGGGCACTTGGTGACAGGTGCAATTTATGAAACGGACGAAAACCGACCGCAAGCTCTGGCATAGGCTGGAGGGCTATAGTTTTCATGAGCGCCCACTGACCCGCTCTTTGGTTGATCGACTCGAAGATGAAACGGGGCATTCCACCGACGTCTGTTATACGCTGGTAGAGGAATATCGGCGTTTCATGTATCTTATGGGCAGCACGGGCGAAACGCTGTCCCCGTCACCCATCGTCGATCTGGTCTGGCGGCTGCATATTCAGGACCAGCGCGCCTATTTCGAAGATTTCTGTCCACGCATTATCGGGCGCACGATTCACCACCCCGAGGACTTCCCTCCATTGCAGCATGATCCGGGCTATGAACGGACGCTGGAATATTATGCGCAGGAATTCGGGCGCCCCTTGGTGCAATATTGGCCGGACCCGGATGTATCATCGGTCCGCTTCTCGACCGGGCTAATGTGGATCATCGGCGTCGCGGCCTTTGCGCTTTCGGTGATTTTTGGGTCTTATGTGTTTGCCTTTTTTGGGGCATTTGTCATTACGGCAAGTGCATTCCTGCAATGGAAGTTTTCATCACTTCCTTTGCAGAACCTGACACCAGAGGGCGACCATGAGCGATCTGTTTGACGACGAACCGGGCGACAACACACCGGAATTTTCGGTTTCCGAGATTTCGGGAGCGGTCAAAAAGGCGATCGAAGGTGGTTTTTCCCATGTGCGCGTGCGCGGTGAGGTGGGGCGCGTTTCCCGCCCGGCATCGGGGCATATCTATCTGGACCTGAAAGACGACAGGGCGGTGCTATCCGGGGTGATCTGGAAAGGCCGCGCGCAGGGCCTTGCCCACCGCCCCGAAGAGGGGATGGAGGTTATCGCCACCGGCAAGCTGACGACCTTCCCCGGCCAGTCGAAATACCAGATGGTGATCGAAGACATCGCGCCCGCCGGGGCCGGTGCGCTGATGGCCATGCTGGAAAAACGCAAGGCGCAATTGGCCGCCGAAGGGCTGTTCGCGCCTGAGAGGAAGAAGCCGCTCCCTTATCTGCCCGAAATCATCGGCGTTGTGACCTCACCCTCTGGCGCGGTGATCCGTGATATTTTGCACCGCCTACGCGACCGGTTCCCGCGCAAGGTGCTGGTCTGGCCGGTCGCTGTGCAGGGCCAGAAATGCGCCGCAGAAGTCGCCGCCGCGATTGACGGGTTCAACCGGCTGACCCCGGGCGGCGCGCTGCCACGGCCTGATCTGTTGATCGTGGCGCGCGGCGGCGGATCGTTGGAGGATCTGTGGGGCTTTAACGAAGAAATCGTGGCGCGGGCTGCGGCGGCGTCAGACATCCCGCTGATCTCTGCCGTGGGGCATGAAACCGACACGACGTTGATTGACTACGTGGCCGACCGGCGTGCGCCCACACCCACCGCCGCCGCTGAGCTGGCAGTGCCCGTGCGGTTAGAGCTTTTGGGCTGGGTGGATCAGCAAGGCATGCGGTTAAGCCGGGCACTGCTGAGCGGGATACAACAACGCCAGCAAAGGCTGCGCGATCTGGGCAGAGCGCTGCCGCAGCCAGACGCGCTGGTCGAAGGACCCCGCCAACGGCTCGACTATTTGGCTGACCGGCTGCCGAACGCGCTGCGCGCCGCAGCGGCCAAAAAACGGCTTCAGATGTCAGAGGCCGCCCTGCGCCCCGGTATCCTGACACGCCACATGGCCGATGACCGGCGGCGGCTTGATGATACGGCAAAACGGCTGGTGCCTGCGTTAAAACGCAGGTCACGGGATGGCGCTGTTGCGCTGGAACGCGCGGCGCGGGGCTTGCGTGCAGAGGTGCTGCACGATCGTCTCGCCCGGCAGCGTGAGCGATTAGATAATATCGCGCATCGCCTGTCAGATCGCGCCACCCGGCAGCAGCAGGATCGGGTCGCGAGGTTGCAGTCGCTTGACCGGCTGCGCGAAACGCTGGGCTATGTTGAAACGCTCAAACGCGGTTATGCTGTGGTGCGTGGCGATGGAAATGTCGTGACTGGCAAGGCCGCAGCGGAAAGCGCGCAGGTGCTGGAAATAGAATTTGCAGATGGCCGGATGCCGGTCAGTCGGGGGGGGCCGCGCTAGCCTGTGCGCATTCTGTGATCAGTAGTTCTGCCGGAACTGTGGTCACGATGACAGGTCGTTGCAGATCAACGGGTCATCGCGGTCAGCCAGTTCATAGATTACGGTATAGGGCGGGCGCGTTGTGTAGACCCCGCGCATACCGTCTGGCGCAGCATAGATCGTCCAGCATTTATGCTCTGGATCGCCGTCGTAACGAAAACAGATATCGCCCTTGCTTTCGAACCAGACGCCATATTGGCAGATGCCGTTCAGGCTGGACCACATCACGCGGCGGCCAGGCAGATAGCGTTCAATCCCGTAGACCGCGACCCCGTCGGTGCGAAAGGTCACGGTGCGCCCGGTTACATGGGCATCGAATGCGGCGGCATCCATGCGGTCCTCCGCAAAGGCGGCGCCGCCCCAGCAAACCAGCGCGCAAAGCCATATTTTCAGCGTCAGCTTAACTTGCCGCATGCAAACATCTCGGTTTCATCAATCACCTCAACATAGATAGGTTTGGCCCAGTTCCACTCGAACATGCCGGTGATCGTGTCGCCGGTCCTGAAAAAGAGCCAGCACTTGTCCTGTCCCGCATCGTCATAGCGAAAGCACATTCTATCCCCGCGCGCAAACCAGTCACCGCCTGTGCAGCGCCCGTTTGGGGTGGACCAAAGCACCCGCTGACCGGGAAGATAACGCTCCGTGCCATAGAGATCGCCAGAGCTGACGCTGAACCCCAGCACCTGCCCGTCGGCGAAGGCTGCAAATTCCGCGGGGCTCATTAACTCCTGCGCGTGCAATGGTTGGGCGAGCAGCAGCCAGATCAGAAGGTTACGCATTTTTCCAGTGCTCCACCTGTGGGTCCATGACCCGGCGCCAAAGCGGCGGGACCAGCGCGATGCTTGCCATGACCGGCAAGGGGCGGGGCAGCATTGGCCCTTCTGCCGGTAGCCGCAGGGCAGGGTAGGGCCGGTTGGGATGCGCGTGATGGTCGGAATGCCGGGTGGCGTTCAGCATCAGCGCAGAGGAAAACCAATGCGGGCTGTTCCAACTGTGCCGCGCTGTCGTCGGCTCTGGCTTGCCCTGCGCATCGGTGCCCCGCAGCAGCCCGTAATGCTGCACGTAATCGGACAACAACAGCTGCGCCTGCGCGTGACCGGCCAGCGCCAGATAAGCCAGAATGGCCGCCATCCCGCCGATCTGCCCGGCCAGTATCAGACAAAACACCGCGCCCCCGATATAGATCAGATAAGGGTTGTGCCAAGGTGCCCGCCCGATGCGGTCCAGCCGCGCCGCCTCGGCGGTATAGCCTGCGCGAAAGGACCCGATCCAGGCCCGCAATGCATAACGATAGAACCCTTCGCCCTTGCGCGAGGTATTCGGGTCCGCAGGGGTGGCGACATGCCGGTGGTGCACAAGCACATGGGCTGACGTGTGATGGCCGAACAGCAGTGTGACATAGACCCACATCCCCAGCCGGTGCAACGCGCGCTGGCCCCGGTGGATCAGCTCATGCGCGTTGGCGTTGCTCACCTGTCCGAAAAACAGCCCCGCCGCGAAGAAAAGCCCGGCCTTTTCCGGCAGGTTCAGCCATGCCGATGACAATCCGGCCACCACAAGCGGCAGCAGGGCGAAATGGCAGAGGGCGAGCGTGACAGACAGTGGCGTGCCGCTGGGAAATTCGGATGCGGGGCTGATGCGCTGCACCAATCGGTCGAGCAGGCTGGTCAGGCCGGTCAGGTAAAGCACCGACAACACAACC
This sequence comes from Loktanella agnita, assembly GCF_046640325.1. NCBI lineage: Bacteria > Pseudomonadati > Pseudomonadota > Alphaproteobacteria > Rhodobacterales > Roseobacteraceae > Loktanella > Loktanella agnita. Next base: position 56,006 of record NZ_JBJMBF010000003.1, read on the forward strand.
CAAATTCCGCCCCACAGAGCACCGGCCGCAATCAGAATAACCGGGGTCAGCGTAGCAATGGAAAAAAGCGGCAATCGGGACATGCTGTTTCGTATCGTTGTCATCTGTTTCTGGTGGGATAACCGAACCACGCGCCTAACCCCGCTTTGCGTCTATTCTATGTCGCTTTTAATTAGTCGGTGCGCTGTCAGCCGGTTATGGTTGGGCCATCAGGCAAGGGGGCAATGATGGCTCTGGATAATAACGATGGTATTTGGAAATCCGGCAAAGGCAAGGGGCGACGCACCCCCAAGGGCCGCCAGCTGGACGATCAGGCATGGGACGAGGTCCGCGCGCTGCTGGGCGATCAGCCACGCCGCCGCGATCTGTTGATCGAATTCCTGCATCTGATCCAAGATGAATACGGTCACCTCTCCGCCGGGCATCTGCGGGCATTGGCCGAAGAAATGCGCCTCAGTCAGGCCGAAGTCTATGAGGTCGCCAGTTTCTACGCTCATTTTGACGTGGTGAAAGAAGGCGAGACGCCCCCGCCGGCGCTGACCATTCGGGTCTGTGATAGCCTCTCTTGCGAATTGGCGGGCGCGCAGCAATTGATGGACGCTTTGGAAGACGGGCTTGATACATCACAGGTCCGGGTGTTGCGCGCGCCTTGCATGGGGCGCTGTGATACAGCCCCGGTGTTGGAGCTGGGCCATAACCATGTGGATCACGCCACCGTGGACAAGGTGCAGGCGGCCATCGCGGCAGGCAACACCCATGCGCATCTGCCAGCCTATCAGGATTTTGCAGCCTATGCCGCGGATGGCGGTTATGCCACGCTCAAGGACCTGCGCACACGCGGCGATTGGGAGGTCGTGCAAGACAAGGTGCTGGCTGCGGGCTTGCGCGGGCTTGGTGGCGCGGGGTTCCCGTCCGGCAAGAAATGGGGTTTCGTGCGCGCCAATCCCGGGCCGCGCTATCTGGCAGTCAACGGAGATGAGGGCGAACCGGGCACCTTTAAAGACCGCTACTATCTGGAACGGGTGCCGCATCTGTTCCTTGAAGGCATGTTGATCGCCGCTTGGGCCGTCGCGGCGGACACCTGTTTTATCTATATGCGGGATGAATATCCGGCCGTGCTGGACATTCTGCGCCGCGAAATCAAAGCGCTTGAGGCGGCGGGGATCGTCGCAGAAGGTTACATTGACCTGCGCCGGGGCGCGGGTGCTTATATCTGTGGTGAAGAATCCGCGATGATCGAAAGCATCGAAGGCAAGCGCGGCATTCCTCGCCATCGCCCGCCGTTCGTCGCGCAGGTGGGGATCTTCGACCGGCCCACGCTGGTTCATAACGTCGAAACGCTGCATTGGATCGCGCGTATCTGCCGCGAGGGGCCAGAGGTGCTGAACGGGACCGAAAAAAACGGGCGCAAAGGGCTGCGTAGCTATTCTGTCTCTGGCAGGGTGGCGCAACCGGGTGTCTATTTGCTGCCTGCAGGATCGACGATCCTTGATGTGATTGCTGCGGCGGGTGGCATGGCGGCGGGGCATGTTTTCAAGGCCTACCAACCCGGTGGGCCATCCTCTGGCCTGTTGCCCGCCAGCATGGATGATATCCCCCTCGATTTCGACACGCTGCAACCGCATGGGACCTTCATCGGCTCGGCTGCGGTGGTGGTGCTGTCCGATCAAGACAGCGCGCGGGATGCGGCCCTGAACATGTTGCGGTTTTTCGAGGATGAAAGCTGCGGGCAATGCACGCCTTGCCGTGTGGGTTGTGAAAAGGCGGTCAAGTTGATGCAGGCCGATCACTGGGATCAGCCCCTGCTGTCGGATCTGTGCACCGCGATGGCGGATGCGTCGATTTGCGGGCTGGGGCAGGCTGCCCCGAATCCGATCAAGCTAGTGATGAAGCATTTCGGGGATGAGATTTGAACCGCAAAGACGTGCGTCGGTTCTGCCCAAACGCAAGCCCGCGTGCTGAAATTGCTGAACCTCCCTTCCCACTTGGGCATTTGCACATTAGTTGAAGACAGACGCAGCCCAGTAGGATCATCCATGGCATTCTTCACAAAGCTCAAGGAACGCATGTTCAAATCCTCGTCCAAGATCGACGAGGGTCTGGATGCGATTGTCAGCGATGGCGGTGAAGAGGATAACATTGCAGCCCAGCCAGAGGCTGAGGTCCCGGATCAGGTCCGGGACGATGTTCCGCCCATTCCAGAGGCTGCACAGGAAGAAGACGCAAGCGGGGGCACCGTGCCCCATCCTGATATCATTGATGAGCTGGTGGAATTCGGCGTCACAGACACGGCGTCAGACGCGGTCGAAGCCGCAGTTGCGGCAGAGCAGAACACGCAGGCCAAGCTAAACGTCGATATCACGGCACCGTTAAGCGAAGCCGCCCAACCGCCGCAGAAAACCGGCCTGTTGGGTCGGATGTTCGGCAGAGGCGACGCACAGAATGTGGTTCGACGCACGCTGGATGACGATATGCTCGAACAGCTTGAGGAACTGCTGATCAGTGCCGATATGGGGGTGGATACAGCCCTGCGTGTCACCGCCAATATGGCCGAGGGGCGGCTGGGCCGGAAGCTGTCGGTCACCGAAATCAAACAGCTGATGGCCAGTGAAGTCGCGCGGATCATGGAGCCGGTGGCACGCCCGATGCCGCTTTATGCCAAGCGCCCGCAGGTCGTGCTGGTCGTGGGCGTCAACGGTGCTGGCAAGACCACCACCATCGGCAAGCTTGCCAGCCAGTTTCAGGCGGCTGGCAAGAAGGTTGTGATTGCCGCCGGTGATACCTTCCGGGCTGCAGCAGTTGAGCAATTGCAGGTCTGGGGCGACCGGGCGGGGGTGCCTGTCCTGACCGCACCGGAAGGGTCCGATCCGGCCAGCCTAGCGTTTGACGCAATGACCAAGGCGCAGGCGGATGGGGCTGATCTGCTCATGATCGACACCGCAGGCAGGCTGCACAATCGGTCCGATCTGATGGAAGAGCTGTCCAAGATCGTCCGTGTCATTCGCAAGAAAGACCCCGACGCACCGCATAACACACTGCTGGTGCTGGACGCGACGACTGGGCAGAATGCCGTGCAGCAGGTCAAAGTGTTTCAGGAATTGGCCGATGTGTCCGGGCTGGTGATGACCAAACTGGACGGCACCGCCAAGGGCGGCGTGCTGGTGGCGCTCGCCGACAAATTCGGCCTGCCGATCCATGCCATTGGCGTGGGCGAACAGATCGACGATCTTGCGCCCTTCGACCCCGAAGAATTCGCTGCGGCCCTTGTCGGTCTGGATGACTGACCCGTGCCACGGCCTTGATGGCGACCCGATTGAGACCTGCTGATGAGTGACTGGCTGGTGAGCATCGCCGGTACGCCCGAGGGCGCGCGGCTGGCAACGATCCTCGCGCTTGTGTCGGCCATCGCCCATGCGGCATTCGGGGCGTTGCAAAAGGGGCGGCATGATCCGTGGCTCAGCCGGGGTGCCATTGATGCCTGGCTTTGTGTCCTCTCGGCGCCGATCGCTTTATTCATCGTGCCTTGGCCGAATACGCAGATCGCGCTGATCCTTGTGGGGGCGATTGCCATCCATTTCGCCTATAAGGTCACTATGGCGCTCGCCTATGAAAAGGCGGCTTATACGGTGGTCTATCCAGTGGTGCGTGGGACGGGGCCCCTGGTGACGATCCTTGCCGCCAGTGTGATTTTTCATGAAAAATTCACGGTGATTCAATGGTGCGGCGTGCTTTGCCTGTCGGGCGGTATCCTGCTGCTCGCGCTGCGCAACCTGTCCGAGGAAAAGCTGGCGCTCGCTGCGCTCAAGCTGGGGCTGTTCTGGGCCTTTCTGGGCGGCATGCTGGTCGCGCTCTACACGGTCTACGACGCCTATGGCATCCGGCAAGCAGCGGACCCGTTTACCTTTCTGGCGTGGTTCTTCTTTGTGACGGCCTTTGACATGCCCATTCTGGCGTGGCTGCGCTACCGGCGCATGGCGGTGCCACCAGCGCTGGGCGCGCTTGCATGGCGGGGGTTCTTTGGTGCGCTGATTGCATGGGTCAGCTTCGGAGGGGTGATGATGGCTACGCGGCTGGACAAAGTGGGCGAGGCGGCGGTGCTGCGCGAAACCTCGACCGTTTTTGCCGCGCTGATTGGATGGTTCATCCTAGGTGAAAAGGTCGGCATCCGACGGCTGTTGCTGATGGCGCTGGTTGCGCTGGGGGCTGTCACCGTAGAGCTTGGCGGCTAAAAAGATAATCAAACACAATGCGTTTAGCAGTGCACGGACAGTCATGTTCCGCAGACATTCAATGACACCGCTAATTTTTTGGGGGGCCTGACCGACGAAATCAATGACATCCGGATGTGTTCTCGGATCTTACGCTCTCAGTGGCATACCCGTAAGGGCCGCTTGGGCATCATCGCGCAGGCAGCCGGGCAAATCGCTCAGCCGCTGCGCCCCCAACTGCCCCATATTGCTGATCATATCCTGCCGCAGGATATCGACCACATGGGCGGCACCCGGTTCACCCAATGCGGCCAGCCCGTAATGAAACGCGCGCCCTAGCATCACGAAATCCGCCCCCAATGCCAGCGCACGCAGAATATCCAGCCCCCCTGCGACCCCACTATCAAAGATCACAGGCAGGGTGGTCGCGGCCCGGATCGCTGGCAAGACGCTGATTGCGGCAGGTCCGCCGTCGAACTGACGACCCGCATGGTTGCTGACCCAAATCGCATCGGCCCCTTCATCTGTCAGCCGGGCCGCATCATCGGCGCGCCCCACGCCTTTGACCACTAGCGGCCCGTCCCAAGCATTGCGCAGCGCCTTGAAATATTCCCAATCGGGCGAGGTACGCAGCAGATACCCAATATGCTGGGTCGAAGGCAGGGCGCTGCGGTTTTCTGAATAGCCTTCCATCAGGCGCATGCGGGGCATCCCCGTCTTGCGGATGCCGTTCAGCCAAGCGGGGCAGCGCGCTGCCTGCAATGCCAGCCGGGGCGACAGCTTGGGCGGGTTGGTCAGCCCACCGCGGGTCTGGCGTTCCCTGCGCGATGCGACAGGGACATCGACGGTCAACACCAATGTGCCAAAGCCCGCCGCCTTGGCGCGCCGCAAGATATCATCGCGGATTGCCGGATCGCGCGGCGGATAAAGCTGAAACCAACCCTGACCACCCGCGTGTGGGCCCACATCCTCTGGCGGTTGGCTGGCGACCGTGGACAGACCAAAGGGAATGTTTTCACGCGCAGCCAGCCGGGCCAGCATCTGTTCTGCCCCCGGCCAGATCAGCCCCGACATGCCCACCGGCGCGATGCCAATGGGCAGCGGATATGGCTTACCTAGCAAGGTCGTGCGCAGATCAGGGGTGAATTCACCATGCAGGATCGACGGGTTCAACAGCACCTGATCCAGCGCAGTGCGGTTGCGGCGCTGCGTTGCCTCTATACCTGTCGCGCTGTCCAGATATTCCCATACGAAATGCGGAATGCGGCGGCGGGCGCGGGCTTTCAGGTCCGAAATTGCAGGAAACCGTGTGTGCAGCGACATATCTATCCAATCAGCAGATGGCCCAAAAGGCCCAGAACAAAGCCCGCAACGGCACCCAGCGCCGGGGCATGGCGGTTTTCCAGCCGGGTTTGTGGCGCAATATCTTGAAAAATCAAATAAAGGATTGCGCCCGCCGCCGATAGCATCAATGCGCCGGTCACCTGCGGAAGTTCGGCCAGTAACAGATAACCTGCCAATGCGGCCACCGGCCCCAGCGCGGCCAATAGGCAGAACCGGCGCAATATCTGCGGACCCTCAGCTTCGCCCACCAACTGTTCGCGGTAAGCATTGAACCCTTCGGGCAGGTTTTGCAGGGCAATCATCAAGGCCAGAAGGGGGGCAGCGGCCCTATCAGTCGCCAGCACGGCACCGAGGGCGATCGCCTCAGGAATGAAATCCGCCAGCATCGCCACCAATTGCGCCATATGCGACCCGCTGCGATCCAGCCGTGCATCGACCAAAGCCATCAAGACCGCGCCAAAAACAATCCAGCCGACAACCGCGAAACTGCCAAGGGCGGCATCGCCCTCTGGGATCAACACAAAGGCCACCGCGCTCAGCAGGGCACCGCCCCCAAAGGCGATGACACTATGGCGCAGCTCATTGCGCAGCCAGTCGCGCTTGATGTTCTCATGTGCAGCGATCCAACCACCCAGCGGGATCATGGCGCCAGCAATTGCAGCCATCAAAAACGCCTCAAGCATCGGGCTCAGCGGACCAATTGGCGACGCATACAGCAAGCCATGCAGGCTGGGAAAGCACGTGTGAATTCATGCCGCCACGTAACCAGATAAGACCCGCCAGAGAAAGGCATCTTTAACGGATTGGAAGGATACGCCTTCGATAGTTTCGCATCCCATAGCAAGAGGGTGATCAGGTGGAACGAGGAAATCAATGATCAGACTTATATATTGCAGCACAGCCATACGCGATGTGACCGATCAGGAACTGGTTGATATTTTGCGGACCGCGCGGCGGAATAACATACGAAACGGGATCACCGGCATGCTGATGTATCACGAACGGGCATTCCTGCAGGTGCTGGAAGGGGCGGAAGAAGATGTCACCGCCTGCTATGACAGGATTTATCGCGACCCCCGCCACCGCGGTCTGATCACGCTGGACAAAGCCCCCGCATCCAGCCGGACCTTCACGGATTGGAGCATGGGACATGTGGACCCGTCCGCGCTGCGTCGTTTTGGCGTTAGCAATATCCGCTCAATGGCCGAGATCGCCGCGCGGCTGCAAGATGTGGAACATATGGAGATGGGCGCAGGGCGACAGCGCACCGTCGCCCGCATGCTGGCCTTTCTCAGACGCCACAACCTGGCAGAGCATTGCTGAAAATGACAGAAAGGACACCGAACAATTAGAGAACATGCTTTTCGGGGCGTCTGTTACGCGTTATATAGACCCGCATGAGCAGTTTTTCCGAAGATGATGCATTCGAGGCCGCCGTGCCACTCAGCCAGCGCGCGATGGCGCGGCCCAGTGCCGCCTATCTCGATGGCCTGAACCCCGCCCAACGCGAAGCGGTTGAAACGCTGCATGGGCCGGTCCTGATGCTGGCCGGGGCAGGGACGGGCAAGACTAAGGCGCTGACGACGCGGATCGCCCATTTGCTGACAACCGGCACTGCGCGCCCGAACGAAATCCTTGCCGTGACCTTCACCAACAAGGCCGCGCGGGAAATGAAACAGCGGATCAGCGGGCTCATCGGCGAAGCGGCAGAAGGCATGCCATGGCTTGGGACGTTTCACTCTGTCTGCGCGAAATTGCTGCGGCGGCACGCGGAACTTGTCGGGCTGAAATCGAACTTCACCATTCTGGACACCGATGATCAGCTACGCTTAATGAAACAGTTGATCATCGCGGCGGGCATTGACGAAAAACGATGGCCACCGCGTATGCTGTCGGGCATCATTGATGGCTGGAAAAACAAGGCCTACACCCCCGACAAAACCCCTGTCGGTGATAGCGGTGCGTTTGATCATAAAGGTGTGGCGCTTTACGCCGCCTATCAGGCGCGTCTGCGCGATCTGAACGCAGTGGATTTTGGCGATATCCTGCTGCACATGGTCACGATCTTCCAAAAAAATGACGATGTCTTGCAGCAATATCAACGCTGGTTCCGCTACGTGCTGGTAGACGAATACCAAGATACAAACGTCGCCCAATATCTCTGGCTGCGGCTGCTAGCCGCATCCCATAAAAACATCTGCTGCGTCGGCGATGATGACCAGTCAATCTATGGCTGGCGGGGGGCCGAAGTCGGCAACATCCTGCGGTTTGAAAAGGATTTTCCCGGCGCCCATGTGGTTCGGCTCGAAGAAAACTACCGCTCCACCCCGCATATCCTCGCTGCCGCCTCCGGCGTGATCGCAGCCAACAAGGGGCGGCTGGGCAAGACGCTTTTCACCTCTGTGGAAGAGGGCGAAAAAGTCCGCCTGATCGGCCATTGGGGCGGCGAGGAAGAAGCCCGCTGGATCGGTGAAGAGATCGAGGCGATGCAGCGCGGCACCCGTGGCATGGCCCCGATCAGCCCCGATAATATGGCGATCCTCGTGCGCGCCTCCCACCAGATGCGCGCATTCGAGGACCGTTTTTTGACCATCGGCCTGCCATACCGCGTCATCGGCGGTCCGCGCTTTTATGAACGGTTGGAAATCCGTGATGCGATGGCCTATTTCCGGCTGGCGGTCTCCCCCGATGATGATCTTGCGTTTGAGCGGATCGTAAACACACCCAAACGCGGGCTGGGGGACAAGGCGGTGCAGACCATTCAGCGCACCGCGCGCAGCAATGGGGTTTCCTTGCTCGAAGGGGCGCGACTGGTCTGTCAGGGCAAGCTACTTGGTGGCAAGGGTTTGAAAGAACTCACAATCCTTGTCGCCGGGTTGGACCGTTGGCATGGGCAGGTCCGGGCCGAGGCTGACACCCATGTCGAACTCGCCGAAATGATCCTGGACGAAAGCGGCTATACCGGGTTCTGGCAAAACGACAAAACCCCCGAAGCACCGGGGCGGCTGGAAAACCTCAAGGAACTGGTCAAGGCGCTGGAAAATTTCGAGAACCTGCAAGGCTTTCTCGAACATGTCAGCCTGATCATGGATAATGAGACCGAGGAACAAGGTGAAAAGGTTTCTATCATGACCCTGCACGCCGCCAAAGGTCTCGAATTCCCCGCCATTTTTCTGCCAGGGTGGGAGGATGGGTTATTCCCCTCGCAACGTTCCATGGACGAAAGCGGGCTTAAGGGCCTCGAAGAAGAACGCCGCCTCGCCTATGTCGGCATCACGCGGGCCGAAGAGCTTTGCACGATTTCCTTTGCGGCCAACCGGCGGGTCTATGGGCAATGGCAATCCCAGATGCCATCGCGGTTCATTGATGAACTGCCCGAAGACCATGTGGAGGTGTTAACGCCCCCCGGTCTCTACGGTGGCAGCTACGGAGCGGCGGGCATGTCGGCCAGTGCCTCACCGGCCATTGCCGGTGGCGCGATGTCAGACCTGCATCAAAAGGCGCATGACGCCAACGTCTACAACTCCCCCGGCTGGAAACGGCTGCAAGCGCAAAGCAACAAACGCAGCATGTCGATGCCGTCAGAGGCGCGCAATATGACCATCGACTTGGATGCGGTCAGCGCCTTCACCTTGGGCGACCGGGTCTTTCACCAGAAATTCGGCTATGGAGAGGTCATGGGGATCGAAGGCGACAAGTTGGTGATCGAATTCGACAAGGCAGGTTCAAAACATGTGGTCGCGCGGTTCATCGTCAGCGCTGATGCAGCAGATGATGTGCCATTTTGATACGCGCTATCGCAGCATGGGATAAAGCGACCCCACCAGCAGCACCGCCATTGTCACATTAAACACCCGCAACCGGCCCGCTGTGCCCAGCCAGCGGCGCAGTTGTACGCCCATCCAGGCCCAGACAGAGACCGATGGCAAGTTGGTGGCGCAAAACACCGCAGCAACCAGAAGCGCGCCAAACAGAACGCCACGCTCCTGCGGCGCATAGGCGCTGATTGCGGTGATGGCCATGAACCAAGCCTTGGGGTTGACCCATTGGAATGCGGCGGCCTGCAGAAAGGTAAAGGGCTTGCCGGTGACCTTGTCCGCCTCAGGCGCAACCGCATTCGCGATTTTCCAGGCAAGCCATAACATATAGGCCGCACTCACGACCTTTAATACGGTGTTCAGCACTGGAAATGCGTCGAACACCCGTAGCAAAAAGACGCCGACCATAGCCACCATGAACGCATGCCCCAGCGAAATGCCCAGCATATGCGGCACGGTCCGGCGCAGCCCGTAATTCGCGCCAGAGGCCATCAGCATCAGGTTGTTCGGCCCGGGCGTGATTGAACTGGCAAAGGCAAAGCCGATAAGGGCGATCAGGATTTCATAGCTCATACACGCAAGAATAAGCGGTCTTGCGCACAATGAAATTGCCATCCCGTGCAATCTGGCACTATTTTCGCAATCAATGACGAATCTTGATCCAATCAACGCTGCTATATTGCGCGAACTCTCTACCGATGGGCGGATCAGTAACCTGTTGCTCGCAGAAAAGGTCGGCCTCTCGCCTTCGGCCTGCCTGCGGCGTGTGCAGGAACTCGAACGGAGCGGCGTGATCAAAGGATACCGCGCGCGGCTTGATCCAGCGCAAACCGGGCGGGCTTATGTGGTCTACGTGGCGGTAGGACTGGCCGAGCACACCAAAGCCGCACAAAGCGGATTTGAACAAGCCATGCAGCGCGCCGATGAGGTCGCCGAATGTCACAACGTGGCAGGGGCGTTCGAATACATGCTGCGGGTCGAAGTGGCCGATCTCCCCGCCTACAAGGCGTTTCATACTGACATTCTGGGGACGGTCCCGCATGTGCGGTCAATCACCAGCTACATGGTGATGGGCTCGTCCAAAGACACGCGATGCTGATTGGTGCGTCGATGTGCATAGCGGCCATTGGCGTTTCTCCATGCAATGGCCGCTATGATTTTCTCAAGCCGCTGCGGTCGCTTCAATTTCAAAGAGCAATCCGGGGATAGCAAGACGCGCTACGCCCAATAGTGTCATCGGCGGGGCCACCTGATGGGGTCCAAAGCGCATACCCATCAGATCAAAATTCTTCAACGCCTCATCAACATCGGTGACATAGACACCGAGTTTTACAACATTGCTCAAATCCATACCCGCATCCGTCAGAACAGCCTCCAGATTATCAAGAGCAAGACTGATCTGTGCGCGCATATCGCCCGGATGCTGCGGGTTGCCTTCGCCATCCACCGCAGTCTGGCCCGCGCAGATCACCTGCCGCGTCGCACCATCGATCACTTCGGCCTGATTGTAGCCCAGTTTGATCGACCAATCCCAAGGGTTCACTGCTTTGCGTTCCATGTCGCAATCTCCTTTTTTTAGTTGCTAGAATTGGTGTAGATCAAAATAGTGCCAAAAATTGTCACTATTTATGCTAGAATGGCGATATGAACGTTAGACTCAGACATGACGCCATCGTGCGCATCCTCCGCCGTAATGGCACATCAACTGTTGATGCTCTGGCGGAAGATGTCGGCGCATCACGCCGGACTATATTACGCGATATCAGCGCGCTGCGGGATGAAGGCTATGTGATTCATTCCGATGTCGGTCGCGGCGGCGGACTTCAGCTGGACCCGCAATCGATGCAGACACGCGCCAAATTATCTGTGCCAGAGGTGTTTGCGCTACTGATCAGTGTGGCCGCGATGCGGGCCGCCGGGAATCTGCCGTTTTCCGAACTTGCCGATGCGGGGCTGGCCAAGATCGAAAAAGCCTTGCCTGCGGACAAGGTGAAAGACCTGCTCGCGTTTCTGGACTGTCTGCACATTGGCCAGCTATCGCCGCTTCAGGATCTGTCGGACATGGGGAAAATGGACGCAAAGCTGCTCCCCACTTTCGAGACGGCTTTTCTGGGCCGCCGGTTCATTCGGTTTGACTATAGCGATGCCAAGGGGCGCCAGACACAGAGAGAGGTGGAGCCGCAAGCGATGCTGATCTTGCCGCCCCTTTGGTACCTCGTCGGCTGGGACCCGGCACGCGACGACTTTCGGCATTTTCGCATGGACAGGATAAGCAACCCAGAAGCAATGCCAGACACGCGCTTCCGACGCCGGCACGTCCCGTTTGAAGATGATGTATGTCCCTACAGCGCATTGCAGATGTAACGCCCCAGCAGTCACTCGGAAAACGCGCAGCACCCGGCAATTTGGATGCACAGCCGCCGTTTACTAAATTTTCCAACACTCTGCCGCAGCTTTCGGATCGCTCTCCTTGACGCACGGCGCGACAGCTTGACGGACAAAGGTCTAGCAGAAAACGTGGGACGTCCGGCAGCCACTCATCCTTAGTGCATGTTTGGACGGCTTGGGGCGAAAGACCGTGAGCTTAAGCTCAAACCTGACATTTTCGCCCGATACAACGCTGCTGAAATAAAAAACGACGATGCCCGGGAGGAGGTGGGCATCGCCGTTTCTATTACTGCGTCTCACCCAGGGAGGAGGAGAGAGCAAGACGCACATGCCGCAGACCCGGGAGGAGGTGGGTCCTTGGCGTAAACGGTTCCACCCGGGAGGAGGTGGGCGGTTCCGTATCCTGTTGCAAAAGTGGCGGTATCCGGGAGGAGGTGGATACCGCCACCTTATTGCTGACCCAACGTTCAGGGAGGAGGAGGAACGTCAGGTCGTGTCAGATCGGCCTAAAGGGAGGAGGCGGCCAATCCGATCCTTAAATCTGGTTATCGTATGCGGCTTCGATCGCCACACGCTTGATCATCGAACGGCTCATGCCAAGATCGTTCAGGTCGCGATCGGAAAGCGCGTTCAGTTCATTGTATGTGGAACGGTAGATTTTGCGTTTCGCAGCTTTCTCTACCCAATCAGCACGCAGCGCTGCGATGCGCTGGGCAAAGGTGTTTGCGGCGAAACTTGTGTCGGTCTGATATGTCATCTGCTCATCTCTCGGTCTAACTCGGTGGGCAAGTTCTTCGCCCTGTTGCCGCTAACATGTACGATTATGCTGCGCCTGCACAATACCCGTCTCGTCATTGCTGCCATGCAGAAAATGCATGAGCATTGCTGACCTAATGTCATCAATGCGTTGCTTTTTTAAGCATCTGTTTCCGTCCACTTGCGATTTGGCCAAAACCTGCCAGATGTTGCCATGTAATAGGCGGAATTATGAATCGGAGGTGAATCTTGCCCCTCACACGTGATGAAATTTTAGGCGCTCTCCGGCGAGTCACTTTGCCTGGCGGTGTTGACCTTGTGACCCGTGACATGGTGCGCGCGCTGACAATTGACGGTGATTCCGTCCGCTTTGTGCTCGAAGCATCTGACCCGGACGAAGCCGCCAAGATGGAAGGCGTGCGTCAGGCTGCGTCAGATGTTGTCGCTGACCTGCCCGGTGTGGGGTCTGTTTCCGTGATCCTCACCGCCCACGGCCCCGCAGCCAAACCAAAAGAGCCGCCCGCGCTGAAGGTGGGGCGGCACCCGACGTCACAGGCGGGGCCTGCCCGGATCGCCGGGGTGGACCGGATCATCGCTATCGGTTCGGGCAAGGGCGGGGTCGGCAAATCGACCGTATCCTCGAACCTTGCGGTCGCACTGGCAAAGGAAGGGCGGCGCGTTGGCCTGCTGGATGCCGATATCTATGGTCCCAGCCAGCCGCGCATGATGGGGGTCAGCAAACGGCCCGGTAGCCCGGACGGCAAGACGATCATCCCGCTACAGGCGCATGGGGTCACAATGATGTCCATCGGACTGATGGTCGACCCGGATAAAGCCGTGGTCTGGCGCGGCCCGATGCTGATGGGGGCGTTGCAGCAGATGCTGGGGCAGGTGGAATGGGGGGAACTTGATATCCTGCTCGTCGATCTGCCGCCGGGGACCGGCGACGTACAACTGACGCTGTGCCAGAAAACCGACCTGACCGGTGCGATTGTCGTCAGCACCCCGCAGGATGTGGCCCTGCTTGATGCGCGCAAGGCGCTGGACATGTTCAAGACGCTGAACACCCCTGTGTTGGGTCTGATCGAAAACATGTCCACCTTCGTCTGCCCGACATGCGGCACCGAAAGTCATATCTTTGGTCATGGTGGCGTCGCGAAAGAGGCAGAGAAGATCGGTGTACCATTCCTGGGTGCCTTGCCGATTGACCTGGACACAAGGCTGGCCGGGGATGCAGGCGAACCCATCGCCGTAGGTGATGGCTCCATGGCCGACGCCTACCGCCATCTGGCCCGGCGCTTTATCGAAGGTGGCATGGCATGATCATCCGCCCGGCCGTGGCGCAGGATTTCGACACGCTCTGGCCGATCCTGCGCGACGTGTTTCGCGCAGGCGATACCTATGCGGTCGATCCCCAGATTGGACGCGATGATTGCTTTACCTATTGGATGACGCAGCCCGCCGCGACCTTTGTCGCTGAAGAGAGCGGCGAGATCCTTGGGACATACTATATAAAGACCAACCAATCTGGCGGCGGGGCGCATATCTGCAACTGCGGTTATATCGTCGCCCCGGCCGCGCGGGGGCGGGGGCTGGCCACGCTGATGTGTGACCATTCACAGCAAGAGGCACGCGCGCTGGGCTATCGCGCCATGCAGTTCAACTTTGTACTGGCAAGCAACACCGGTGCGGTGCGGCTCTGGCAGCGCCTTGGCTATGCGATCCTGGGCACAATCCCGGATGCCTTCGCGCATCCGGCGCTGGGCTTTGTCGATGCGCATGTGATGCACAAGCGGCTCTTTTAGCGGGCGCAGATCCGATCCCCACACCATATATATAGACGATACGTTGATCTGCGATCGGCCTTGGCACGATTGCGGGCTGTAATCCTGTCGTGCGCGGTGCGGGATTCGGAGGGGCGTCCGAATCCGTGGGAAATCATGGAATCGATGTGGCAAACGAATCACAAAACGGGGATTTTTGCCCGTATCTGGTGGTGAAATCGGCGATCACGTGGCAGTGAAGTGCCGAGATTAGCCGTGATATCAAAAAAATTGGGACTTTCTGGAACCGTCGGCACATTCCCGCCATGACACCATATATGGTGTCGGCAATTTTAGGTTCCGCTAGAAATGTGCCATTTTTCAACAAATTTTCGACGTATTTTAGCGCTCCCCAACGCCAATTGCCCCACGTTGTTCCATGAATTCCCAGAAAACAGTTGATCGGCCCGGCAAGGGATGGCAAAACGAATGCACGGTAAAGACGGACACAACAAAACGGGGCGACAAGAACCCCAACCGGCAAAAGCAGGTTTCATACAGGCTTCGTCATTTACCCAAAACAGATCCGGCGCGTGAGCGAGCAGACATCCCCCCAGGTGGCACGCGCAGTCGGACTTACCCAGAGATGGGACGAGGGCGGCGGATTGTGCAGTGGCAGCAGCGCAATTCGCCGTTTTCGCATCCAAAGGACGGTTTTCGGGGGACTTGAGTAGAAAAGGGCCAGCGGACAGTGGTTCTGAGTTTCACAGGCGAACACACCCAAAAGGTGGACGGTAAGGGGCGCATGTCGATCCCAGCCGATTTTCGTCGCGTGCTCGAATCCGGCGACCCTGAATGGGCCCCCGGCCTCTCACCCCGCATGTATCTGCTCTATGGCGATCACCTGAAAAATGAACTGCATGGCTATACGGTGGACGAATTCAATCAGGTCGTCGCACAGATCAATGCCTTGCCGCGCGGCTCTGACCGCAAGAAAAAACTGTCGCGCCTGATCATTGGCCAGTCCATCAAACTGGACGTGGACAAAGACGGGCGCACCGTCATGCCGATCCGGCAACGTCAGAAACTCGGCATCACTGATGGTGAGCTGCAGTTCAGCGGGCTTGGCGATCATTTCGAGATTTGGAAAGCCGAAACCTACAATGATGAGGTCGCCGACGATCTCAAAGGCTGGCTGGACGAGCAGGGCGAGGAATTCGACGTTCTTAGCCTGTTGGACGAATAGGGGCGGCGCGATGTCAGATGCCGCCGATACCCAGCCTCACATTCCTGTTCTGATCAACCCGCTGATCGCCGCTATCTCACCCGTCAGCGGTGTCTGGCTTGATGGGACCTTCGGCAATGGCGGCTATACCCGCGCGCTTCTGGCGGCGGGGGCGGATAAGGTCGTTGGCGTGGACCGCGACCCGCTTGCCTTTGAAATGGCCGCCGATTGGATCGGTGAATATGGGGATCGGATCGCAACGGTCGAAGGCACGTTTTCCAAGCTCGATGAATACGGGTCCGATCTTGATGGTGTCGTGCTTGATCTTGGTGTCAGCTCCATGCAGCTGGACCTGGCCGAGCGTGGCTTTTCTTTCATGCGCGACGGCCCGCTTGATATGCGGATGAGTCAATCCGGCCTGTCAGCCGCAGATTTGTGTAATACGGCAGAGGAGAGTGCGCTTGCCGATATCATTTATCTCTATGGCGAAGAACGCGCGTCGCGCCGCATCGCCCGCGCCATCGTGGCGGCACGTCCTCTCGATACGACTCTCCAGCTGGCGAAAGTGGTGGAAGGGTGTCTCCCCCGTGCCAAGCCCGGCCAATCGCACCCGGCGACCCGCACCTTCCAGGCGCTCCGCATCGCGATCAACAACGAATATGGCGAACTCGCCGCAGGGCTGATGGCCGCCGAACGGGCGCTGAAGCCGGGCGGGCAACTGGCTGTGGTGACGTTCCATTCGGTCGAGGACCGGATGGTCAAACGTTTCCTTCAGGCGCGGTCAGGCAATGTGGCGAATGCCAACCGCTACGCGCCCGAAATCGAACGGATCGTGCCCGCCTTCCGCATCGAAAAGCGCAAGGCAATCGGGCCAGACGCCGATGAACTGGCGGTCAACCCACGGTCGCGCTCGGCCAAGCTGCGGGTGGCAATCCGGACGGATGCACCCGCCGAAGACATTGATCCGGCATCACTGGGGATGCCAATGCGAAAGGGGGGCAGGTAAATGCGTGGTTTGTTTTATGTAATCGCCGCCTTGGCTGTGATGGGGCTCGCCTTCTGGGCCTATCAGGAAAACTACAAAACACAGGCCGCCATCAAGGATGTGCGGTCTTTGCACGCGCGCATCGGGGCTGCCCATGAACGGCTGGGCATGCTGCGCGCCGAATGGGCCTATCTGAACCGGCCCGACCGGCTGGCTGATCTGGCCGAACTCAACTTTGACCGGCTGGGGCTGCTGCCCCTGATGCCTGATGCCTTTGGGCAGGTGGATGAAATCATCTATCCGATCCCCCCCATCGCACCGATCACCAACCCGATAGAGCTGTCATCCGACGCCTTCGCCGGAGTGGAGAACCCGCTATGACCCGCACCCCCCTGCGGCCACTGGCACGTATCCTGCGGGCACGCGCACGTGGCGAAAACCCCGACGAAATCGCCGCCGAAAACCTGCGCAAACGGCACGAGGCATTGCGCGACAAGGCCCGGCAACGGGCCGAAGGGCGGTTGCTGGTACTTGGTCTGGCTTTCTTCTGTGCGTTCTCGGTGATTGGGATGCGCATGGGCGCGCTGGCCTCGTCGGTACCCGAGGAACCGCGCGCCACGGTGGCAGGCAACCCGATCATCGGGCAGCGGGCGGACATCGTCGACCGGAACGGGCGCATTCTGGCCACCAATCTGGCCACCCATTCGCTATATGCCCACCCGCGTGACATGATCGACCCGGCCCGCGCCGCACGGGAACTGGCGGCGATCTTCCCGGAACTGGAACAAGAAGAGCTTTACAAAGATTTCACCGGCACACGGCGGTTTCTCTGGATCAGGCGGCAGATCAGCCCTGAACAAATGCAGGCGGTGCATGACATCGGCTCACCCGGCCTGCTGTTCGGGCCGCGCGAAATGCGGCTTTACCCCAACGGGCCAATTGCAGCGCATGTTCTGGGTGGGGCAAGCTACGGGCGCGAAGGTGTCGCCAGCGCCGAGGTGATCGGCGTGGCCGGTGTCGAACGGCAGTTCGACGCATTCCTGCGCGACCCGGCCAACGAAGGCGCGCCACTGGAACTGTCCATCGACCTGACCATTCAGGCCGCCGCCGAACAGGTGCTGGCAGGTGGGATGTCGGTGATGAGCGCCAAGGGCGCCGCTGCAATCTTGATGGATGTGCACACGGGCGAAGTCATCTCCATGGTGTCCTTGCCCGACTTCGACCCCAATAATCGGCCTCGCGTACTGACCAGCGGCGATCAATCCGACAGCCCGCTGTTTAACCGGGCGGTGCAGGGGGTCTATGAGCTTGGCTCGACCTTCAAGATTTTCGCCGTCGCCCAAGCGATGGAACTGGGGCTGATTTCGCCGGACACAATGATCGACACGCAGGGGCCGCTGACATGGGGCCGGTTCCGGATTCGCGATTTCCACGATTATGGGCCGGAACTGTCCACCACCGACGTGATCGTGGAATCCTCCAACGTCGGGACGGCACGGATCGCCATGCAGCTTGGCGCAGAACGGCAGCGCAGCTTTCTTGACGCGCTGGGCTTTCTGAAGCCCACCAGCATCGAACTGGTCGAAGGCTCAACTGGCAAGCCGCTTTTGCCGCCACATTGGTCCGAGATTTCAGCGATGACAATCTCTTACGGGCACGGGCTGTCATCATCGCCACTGCATTTGGCCAGCGCTTACGCGACCATCGCAAACGGGGGCGAACGGGTCACGCCAACGCTGATCCGGGGACAGGATGCGCAGCCCGGCCCCCGCGTAATGTCACAAACTGTGGCGCGCCGGTCGGTCGATATGTTGCGGCAGGTGGTGTCACGCGGCACCGCATCCTTTGGTGAAGTCACAGGGTATCAGGTCGCAGGTAAAACCGGCACCGCAGATAAGGCGCGCGAAAACGGTGGCGGGTATTACGATGACAAGGTGATCGCCACCTTCGCCTCGGTTTTTCCGGCCAGCGATCCGCAATATGTGCTGGTTGTCACGCTGGACGAACCCTCCATCCATACGCTGGGCGAAGATAGACGCACCGCAGGCTGGACGGCAGTGCCGGTCGCGGCCGAAATGATCCGGCGTGTCGCACCCTTGCTTGGGCTCAGACCACATGTGGACACGCCCCAACCGGTCGGTGTAACCCTCACCTCAAATTAACCGGGGACAGGCGATGAAGACACTGGCAGAACTGGGACTGCGTGCACAAGGCGGACGCGACGCGAACATCACAGGGCTGGCCGTCGATAGTCGCGAGGTGAAAGCAGGCTCTCTTTTTGCCGCCTTGCCCGGCGCGCGGGTGCATGGCGGGGAATTTATCCAATATGCGCTGCGCATGGGGGCAGGGGCCATCCTGACCGATGCGCGCGGGGCGGCCATCGCAGCCGCAGAATTGGCCGAGGCTGACGCCGCGCTGATCATCTCCGAAGACCCGCGTCAAACGCTCGCGCAGACCGCATCGCTCTGGTTCGGGCCGCACCCTGAAAACGTCGTGGCGATTACCGGCACCAATGGGAAAACCTCTGTCTCGACCTTTTGCCGCCAGATCTGGGAACACATGGGGCTTGCAGGCGTCAATCTGGGAACAACCGGGGTCGAAGGGTTCTGGACCCACCCGCTCAAACACACCACGCCTGAACCGATTACCCTGCATCGGGTCATGGCAGAGGCGGCGCAAAACGGCGTAACCCATGTCGCGATGGAGGCATCGTCGCATGGGCTTGACCAGCGGCGTCTTGATGGTGTGCTGCTCTCTGCCGCCGGCTTCACCAATTTTAGTCAGGACCATCTGGACTACCACAAAACATTCGAGGCTTATTTCGACGCCAAGATGGGGCTTTTCACCCGTGTCCTGCCACAGGACGGGGTCGCGGTGATCAATCTCGACACGGCCGCCGGGCACAAGGTGCTGGAACTCTGCACGGATCACGATCTGGAAGCGATCGGCGTTGGCCGCAGCGAAAGCGCACGGTTGCGTCTGATGGCGCAACGCTTTGATCCCACCGGGCAGAACATCCTGTTTGAATGGCAGGGCAAACAGCACGCCGCACGGCTTGACCTGATCGGCGGCTTCCAAGCTGAAAACGTGCTTCTGGCCGCAGGACTGGTGATTGGTGCTGGTGCGCAGGCAGAAGAGGTTTTTGCCACATTACCACAACTCAGCACCGTGCGCGGTCGGATGGAACTGGCGGCCACCCGTGAAAACGGTGCGGCGGTCTTTGTCGATTACGCGCACACACCTGATTCCGTCGAAACCGCGCTCAAGGCGTTGCGCCCGCATGTGATGGGGCAGATCGTGGCGGTGGTCGGTGCCGGCGGTGACCGTGATACCAGCAAGCGGCCTCTGATGGGGGCAGCAGCAGCACAGAACGCTGATTTTGTCATTGTGACCGATGACAACCCGCGCTGCGAAGACCCCGCCGCCATCCGTGCCGCCGTTCTGGCGGGGGCTGTCGGGGCAGGGGGCACCGAAAGCATCACCGAAGTCGGCGACAGGGCCGAGGCCATCCTGCGCGGCATTGACGCGCTTGGACCCGGCGACGCGCTGTTGATCGCAGGCAAAGGGCATGAAACCGGCCAAGTCATTGGCGATCAAACCCTACCCTTTGATGACGTCGAACAGGCCAGCGTCGCCGTTGCAGCACTTGAGGGCAAGATATGAGCCTATGGACAGCGCAAGACGCCGTCGCCGCAACAGGTGGCAAAACAACGTGCGACTGGCAGGCCAACGGCGTCTCTATCGACACGCGCAGCATCCAGCCCGGCGATCTGTTTGTCGCGCTGACCGATATCCGCGACGGGCATGATTTCGTCGCGCAAGCGCTGGACAAAGGCGCCGCCGCCGCTCTGGTCAGCCGCAGGCCAGACGGGGTTGCCGCCGATGCGCCACTGCTGATCGTGCCGGACGTGCTCAAGGGACTCGAAGCGCTGGGTATCGCCGCGCGCGCCCGGACAAACGCCCACATCGCGGCGATCACCGGCTCTGTCGGCAAGACCTCGACCAAGGAAATGCTGCGGATTGTCCTGAAAAAACAGGGTAACTGCCACGCCGCCGAAGCGTCCTACAACAACCACTGGGGGGTGCCGCTGACACTCGCCCGGATGCCCGCCGACACCGATTATGCGATCATCGAAATCGGGATGAGCAACCCCGGCGAAATCGCCCCCCTGTCACGGATGGCGCGACCACATGTGGCGATGGTCACAACGGTCGCAGCGGCGCATCTGGCAGCCTTCGATAATCTGGCGGGCATTGCCACAGAAAAAGCCGCGATCATGGACGGGCTGGAACCGGGCGGCATTGCGGTGCTCAACAGCGATATAGAAACCAGCGCTATCCTGCAGAAATACGCCGCGCAGACGGGGGCAACGCCTATCCTGTTCGGGACCACCGCAGCGGATTGGGCAATCACCGATGTGCGGCTGAGCGGCGATGTCACTGTGATCAGCGCGAGCGGGGACGGGCAGGATTACCTATTCAAACTCGCCGTACCAGGGCGGCATTTCGCATCAAACGCAGTCGGCGTGCTGGCCGTTGTCAACGCATTGGGGGGCGACCCGGTCGCCGCCGCGCTCGACATCGTAGAATGGGTGCCACCCGCCGGGCGGGGCACGCGCGAGGTCATCATGATTGACCCATTCAACGAAAACGAAAAGCTCGACCTGATCGACGACGCTTTCAACGCCAACCCCACATCGCTCGCCGCCTCGCTCGAGGTGATCGCAGCAAGCACGCCAATCGACAACGTCGGGCAAATCATCAAAGGACGGCGGATCGCCATTCTGGGCGATATGCTGGAACTGGGACCGGATGCGGTGCAGATGCACCGGGACATGGCCGAAAACCCACATCTGCAATCGCTCGACCTGATCCATTGCGCCGGACCGCTGATGCACCACCTGTGGCAAGCACTGCCAGAGCGGCAGCGGGGGCAATGGGCCGAACAGGCCAGCGATCTGTCCCCCCAGATATCGCGGCTTGTGGATGCCGGTGATGCGGTGCTTGTGAAAGGCTCCAAAGGCAGCAAGGTGTCGCTGGTCGTTGACGCCATCCGGAAACTGGGGCATCCGCGCCCGCGAGAGAATTAAGGAAACCCCATGCTCTACTGGCTCACGGCCCTGTCTGACGGCGGCGACTTCTTCAACCTTTTTCGGTACATCACCTTCCGGGCCGGGGGGGCATTCATGACGGCGCTGCTCTTTGGGTTCATGTTCGGACCCCCGCTAATCAACGTGCTGCGGCGGACCCAAGGCAAAGGGCAACCGATCCGGGCCGACGGGCCAGAGGGGCATTTCGCCAAAGCAGGCACACCGACTATGGGCGGGCTTCTGATCGTGGGGGCGGTGACAACATCAACGCTGCTCTGGGCACGGCTGGACAACCCCTTTGTCTGGATGGTGCTGTTCGTGACACTGTCTTACGCGATGATCGGCTTTGCCGACGACTACGCCAAAGTGTCGAAACAGAATACCGCCGGGGTCTCGGGCAAGGTACGGATCCTGCTGGGCATCCTGATCGCGGGTTTCGCAGGCTATTGGGCGGCCATGGCGCACCCAGATGAGCTCAGTAACCAGCTGGCGCTGCCGATCTTCAAAGACACGCTGATCAATCTGGGGATCCTGTTCATCCCCTTTTCCATGGTTGTGATCGTGGGGGCGGCGAATGCGGTGAACCTGACAGACGGGCTGGACGGGCTGGCCATCATGCCGGTGATGATCGCAGCCGGGGCTTTTGGGATCATCGCCTATGCGGTGGGGCGGACCGACTTTACCGAATACCTCGACGTGCACTACGTGCCGCAAACGGGCGAAATCCTGATCTTTTGCGCCGGGCTGATCGGCGGCGGGCTGGGGTTTTTGTGGTATAATGCGCCACCCGCAGCGGTCTTCATGGGGGACACTGGGTCACTGGCACTGGGCGGGGCACTGGGGGCCATCGCTGTCGCCACAAAGCACGAGATCGTGCTGGCCATCGTCGGCGGTCTCTTCGTGGTGGAGGCGCTAAGCGTCATCATTCAGGTTCTCTACTTCAAACGGACCGGCAAGCGGGTCTTCCTGATGGCGCCAATCCACCATCACTATGAAAAGCAAGGCTGGTCCGAACCCCAGATCGTCATCCGGTTCTGGATCATCTCGCTGATCCTCGCGATGATCGGGCTGGCGACACTGAAAGTGCGCTAAAGGGCTTCATCATCTGTTAAAGCCTTCCTCGCTACGCTTCGAACAGTATGGCGGAGGCTGTGTCATGTTGAAGAAACGGTTGGACGAAACGCTCGTAACGCCAAGGTACGAGGATGCGGGGCTGTTCAAATCCGACATTTACAGGTTGCAGGTGGCGCTGCTGCCGGGCGTGCAGCGCAACGCGCGAAACGACTATATCTTCGTGGGGATGATCAATCGGAAATATCAGACACCGGTGCTCTTCGCCGGGCGGAGGGCGTCCTTTGCGGCGGGCGTTGTGGCCATCACCGAAAGAATAAAGGGTGGCACAATGGGCGAACTGGCGGATGAAACCGTGACAACCGTCGCCGGGCGACAGGCATTGGCGCTTCGGATTGACGGGGCATGGCGGCGCTTTGTCAGCGAGGACGCCAGCGGTTTCGCATTGGTCAGATATCAATTCATCGCCGCTGTCTGGGCATTCGGTGCGAGAGGAGACAGCGGCGCGCGTTTCGGCTTGATGCCCGTGCGGTGACAGGCTGCGGGATGTTGCGTCAAAATATGCCCAAACCTCTACCATCGCGCTATAGCGTTCGACTAAGGCGTTTTGGTTTTAACCTGAGACATCACAGATCACCAATTTCGTTTGAGCCGAAGGCGAAAGGCAGCGATTGGTGATTCAGGTATAAATCGAAATGCTTTAGACGCATATCGTCATCTGCCCTAGGGTCGCCCCTGATCGGTGTGGCGACAGTGAAAACCCGGAAATGACGGTCACTCTTTCGCACAACATCAGGGCAGTGCCTGGACCTCGGGGTGGGTGCGAAGCGCCCTCCCCATGGGGGAGGTCCGGGCGCTGCCCGGCGATGCCGGGCGGGAGGCAACGCTTAACCCGACAAATCCTCCGCAAAGGTCCGATGCAAGTCCGACGCTTGTCCGATACGAAATAACCCGCAAATTTACCTGCAATTTCCAGTGTTAACCTTAAATCCAAACGCTCTCCAATCCAGCCCTTTGCGCCGCCCCATCCGTCCCACCGAACGTTGCGCCCTCCCTTGCGCCCGGCGCGTCCAAACGGCACTCTGCGCCAAAGCAAGACAAGGGCAGCATCATGATTCCAGTGCAAGGATACGCAGGCCAGACCGTCGCGGTTCTGGGCCTTGGCCGGACGGGTCGCGCCGCAGCGGCGGCCTTGGCCGCTGGGGGCGCGCAACCGGTGGTGTGGGATGACAGCGTACCCGCCCGCAACACGGCAGAAGCCGAAGGTCTGATCCTCCGCGATCTCACAAAAACCCAATCATACGAAGACGTTGCGGCGCTGATCGTCAGCCCCGGCATCCCGCATCTCTACCCCGCGCCGCACCCCGCCATCGCCGCCGCGTGGGATGCAGGTGTGCCTGTGGACAATGATATCGGGCTGTTTTTTCAGTCTTTCGCAACGACGGAGTGGGCGAATTTTGACACCGCACCACGGGTCATCGCCGTCACCGGCTCCAACGGCAAATCCACCACGGCCGCGCTCATTCACCACATCTTAACCGAAAACGGACGACCTGCGCAGCTCGCGGGCAATATCGGGCGGGGCGTATTGGACATTGATCCGGCCCCGGATGGCGGCGTCGTGGTGCTGGAACTGTCGTCCTACCAAACCGACCTCGCCCGCGCGCTCACCCCGGATGTTGCTGTTTTTACTAATTTTTCTCCCGATCACCTCGACCGGCACGCCGGCCTCGGTGGGTACTTCGCAGCGAAGCGACGGTTGTTTGCCGAAGGCGGGCCAGACCGTGCGATTGTGGGCGTTGATGAGGCCGAGGGTCGATATTTAGCCAATCAGCTAAGCGAAGGGCCGGAGGATGACCGTGTGATCCGTATTTCATCCGGGCAGAAACTGACGCAGGGCTGGACGGTTTTTGCACGCAAAAGCTTCCTGTCCGAATACCGCAAAGGGCGGCAGGTGGGCACCATAGATTTGCGCAAAATCAAGGGTTTACCGGGGGGGCATAACCATCAAAACGCCTGCGCGGCCTATGCTGCGTGCCGGACGCTGGGGCTGGGGCCCAAGGGGATCGCGGCGGCGATGGAAAGCTATCCGGGGCTGCCGCATCGCAGCCAGATCGTGGCTGAAAAAGACGGGGTGCTCTATGTGAATGACAGCAAGGCCACCAATGTGGACAGCGCCGCCAAAGCCTTGCAAGCATTCAAGAAAATACGCTGGATCTGCGGCGGCTTGCAAAAAGAAGGCGGGCTGGAGGCGCTGCTGCCGCATTTGGATCACGTGGTAAAAGCCTATGTGATCGGGCGCGAGGCGGAGGGGTTTGCGCTGCAACTGACGGGGGCGGAGGCAGAGATCTGCACCACGATGGAGGCGGCGGTGATGCGGGCCGTGGCGGAGGCGCAGGCGGGGGAGGTCGTGCTGCTGGCCCCGGCGGCGGCGTCGTTCGATCAGTATGATAACTTTGAGAAACGCGGCGATGATTTCATGGCGCGGGTGCAGGCCGCACTGGGGTAGGTTAACAGGTTTTATTCGCTGGCTTTTTCACCCTCGAAACTGCGTCGGACAAACGTCGGACTTCTATCGGACTGGTTTTGGCGACGTGCTCGATTAACGCTGCGTGCGGTGGGACTGTTCATAGCGCGTTAAGGTTTGAGGTTTGGGGAAGGGGGCGGACCCCTTCCCATATCCTTCTGCTCAGAACGTAACGCTGACGTTCAGTGCGGCGGACAGTGTGTCTTCTTCGCCGTCAGCGATGCCATATTCGACATCCCCCGTCAGCCGCAGCCTGTCGTTTTGCACGTATATGGCGCGGGCACCGATAAAGCCGCCCAGTACGGGATCGCTGTCAACGTCAAAGCTTTGGCTGACGCCATCAAGGGTGATGGTGACGTCATCCCCGCCGCTGACCCTGCTGTTGAGCCCAAGACGGTAGCCCGTTTCAAGACCTCCGATGCGCGCCACAGTCTCAAGCTGGGCGCGGGCGCTGAGGGTTGAGGCGGTCCGGCTGTCCACCGCAAGATTGGCGTTCGTTGTGCCGGTTTCCGTGTAATCATCATAAGATACAACGGTGTATGCTGCGCTGACCGAAGGTTGCATTTGCAGTGTGCCCAAGGTGAGGCCGCCGCCGCCGGTCACTTGCATGCCGGCGCTGACAAAGCGGCCGTCGATAGTGGCATTTGCGACCTCGGTGCCCGCAATGCTATTGATCACGACGCGATCACTGTCATGGCGTTCAATCCCGGCGAGCAGGCTGGCTGTGATCTGTGCCGCACCCAGAGATGTGCCAAGATAGGTCCCGGCAAAGGCGCTTTCCGTTGCAATGTCAGCCGTGTCGATATCCGTGGCGATAGTGCCGGTCGACATACCGCCGACAAACCCCATGCGTTTGGCTCCCAGATCGGTCCTATAGCCTGCCATCAGCCCCGCGTAATCGTGACCGTAGGCCAATGTTGGGCCATCATCGCCACGGTTCCGTGCGCCACCAAACAGGCTGACCCAGGCCCCTGTTTGATCGCCTTGTGGCGGGATGCTGCGATGCGCACTATCGGCCGCCAAAGCGCTGGCGTCACGCAGCGCTGCAAACCCTGTGGCATCAATCGCCATGATCACTTTTGCGCTGCCATCATTTATTACAAAGACCGGACGGTCATTGCCGCTGATGCTAATCGTTTCGACGTTCATCAACCTGAGCATAGATGAGGCACCGGCAGCGCTATTGTCAAAATTGACCGTATCACTGCCGTCCCCCAGATCGATCGCGCCGATGATGACGGAGCCTTTACCCAAGTTCACCGTTTGCGCGCCACTGCCACCTCTAACAGCCAGAGCATCTTCACCCGTGGCTGACAATACCCCTGTATTGGTCAGGCTGCCGTTGTTTCCCTGCAGCGCGACAGCGTGCGCCCGTTGACCGCGCGTTCTGATGGTTCCGCTGTTGCTATTGGTCGTATTGTCGCCTTGGGAATAGATACCGTAGGAATCCCGGCCCTCTGTTGTAATTGTCCCGCTATTGCTGTTGGTCGTATCGCTTTCACGCGAATGGATGCCATATGCACGGCCGAGTTTTGTTATGATCGTCCCGCTGTTGCTGTTGGTCGCATTGGTGCCAAACGATACAATACCCATGGTCGTGACTGTGATCGTCCCGCTGTTGATATTGGTTGTATTGATGCCTACTGATCGGATACCATCAGCCCCGCGACCCGTTGTTGAGATTGTTCCGCTGTTGCTATTGGTCGCCTTGTCGCCTTCGGAATAGAGCCCATGGGCAAAATTGTTCGTTGTTGTGATGGACCCGCTGTTGCTGTTGGTCGTATTGGTGCCTTGGTGGGAATGGAACCCATAGGCAGTACCGCCCGTTGTTGTGATGGACCCACTGTTGCTGTTGGTCGCGTCGGCGCCTTCTGATCGGATACCAACCGCACTGCCGCCCGTTGTTGAGATTGTCCCGCTGTTGCTATTGGTCGTATTGTCGCCTTGGGAATAGAACCCATCGGCTTCAACGCCCTCTGTTGTGATGGACCCGCTGTTGCTATTGGTGGCATTGTTACCTTGGGAATAGAACCCAGCGGCATCATCGCCCGTTGTGCTGATCGCACCGTCATTAACCACTGCGATATCGTTGCCCGTAGAATTGACGCCCCTTGCAGCGCTCACCGTCAATGCACCGCCCTGTTCAAGGGTCAAGCTGTCGCCGTCATTGTTCAGCTCCACCGTATCGGTCACTTCCTCGCCGTTTTGAATAACGATTGCTTGCTGCGCGCATGCGGGCTGATAGCTGAGGACGCCCAAAAGCATCGCAACCTGCGATACCGCAAGTGATCGCGCGCCCTGTCGCGTGAAAAAGGGCGTATTTGTCGTGTGAACAGGGGGCGTCATGATCTTCCAATCTGTCTTCGTATGAATTGGCTTAAAGCAATTGCATTTTTACGTTTACACGTCCGACCGGGGCTTGGTTTCCGAGTCTGACGCATGGTTGGGGTGTATAAAACTCACCTTCTTTCGGCCTGCTTCCGGTTGTATGCGGGCCGCAGTAAGGTGTTGTTGAAATCATTGAAACTACGTCACAAAAAAGACAGAAACTACATCGTAAGAAGTTTGTCCAGCTGTCAGTGTGGGCAAATAGTGGTCGTTTCGGTGCCGCGGCAGGGTATAGGTTGTGAGGGGTTTTCGGGATGCACGTGATGGCTTTGCGGTGTCTGATTTTATGTGTCTGGAAATGGTGGTTCCGTCGCCGGGCGGGGCGCGTCGGCGGTGCCTAAACTGCAAGCCGTTCGCAGCGTGTCAGGGTCGCAGATGCACCAACGCTCTGCCGTTGGTCCTTACCCCCTGATCGCCGCCCCCGCCGCCCATCCCGACGACCACGCCCACTGAAAATTATACCCGCCCAACCAGCCTGTCACGTCGACGCATTCGCCGATGAAGTAGAGGCCGGGGACCGTCGACTCCATGGTTTTGGAGGAGAGCGCGTCAGTGTCCACGCCGCCGAGCGTGACTTCGGCGGTGCGGTAGCCTTCGCTGCCTGATGGCGTCAGCTCCCAGTTTTCTAGTGCGTCGCAGATGGATTGCAGCGCCGCGTCGCTTTGGTCACCGATATTGCCAGAGAGTGGGAGGGTTTGTTCCAGATGCGCGATCAGCCGCGCGGGCAGGTGCTGGGACAGGATCGTGGTGAAGGATTTGCGCCCGTCGCTTTGCCGTTGTGCTTGCAGTTTGGGCAGCAGCGTGGCCGGGGTCAGGTTGACGCTGATCGCGTCGCCTTCGGTCCAGTAGGACGAGGCTTGCAGTACGGCGGGCCCCGACAGGCCCCGATGGGTGAAAAGCAGGGCTTCGTCAAAGCTGGTCCCGCCTGCGCTGATCCGCGCGGGGGTGCTGACACCTGCGAGCGGTTTGAACCGATCATCCGAGAAGGTCAGCGGCACGAGGCCGGGCCGTGGTGTGATAATGGGCAGGCCGAATTGCTGGGCGATCTGATAGGCCAGCCCGGTCGCCCCCATTTTCGGAATGGATTTGCCCCCGGACGCCACGATGAGGTTGCGCGCGCTGACGGTGGTGTCCCGCCCGTCGCGGGTCAGCGTGGCCCGGAAATGGGTGCCGTCATGGCTGATCTCACTCACTGTGGTTTGCAGCCAAAGCTGTGCGCCGGCGCGCTCCATCTCGGCCCGCAACATGGCGATGATGTCGCGCGCAGAATTGTCGCAAAAGAGCTGCCCCAGCGTTTTTTCGTGCCATTTGATCTGGTGTTGATCCACCAGGCTGATGAAATCCCACTGGGTGTAGCGTTTCAGGGCGGATTTGCAGAAATGCGGGTTCTGGCTGAGGAAATTGCCGGGGCTGGCGTGCAGGTTGGTGAAATTGCAGCGCCCGCCGCCGGAGATGCGGATCTTTTCTCCCGCCGCTTTGGCGTGATCGACGACCAGCACGCCGGGCCCGGCATGGGCCGCAGCCATCATGCCGGCGGCCCCGGCCCCGATAATCAGCGTTTCAATTTTCATGTGCCGCATGTGGCACGGGTTTGCATCAAGATCAAACCGCTGCGCCACATCGGCGCATTTCCCCGGAATTTCGGTGGAAATGTGGCCAAATGCTGTCTATGCTCGCCACAGACCCGGAAAACCGGGCGTGTAGAGGCAGTTTGGCGGTGATCCATGACGGAAATGGTCTATGGTGCGGTCCCGGTTCAATCCGGTGACCCGGTTCTTCCACGTTGGTGGCGGACAATTGATAAATGGAGTCTGTCCTGCATCCTGATCCTGTTGGGGATCGGGTTGTTGTTGGGGCTTGCCTCTTCGCCGCCGCTGGCGGCTAAAAACGGGCTGGAGCCGTTTTATTACGTGACCCGACAGGCCATCTTTGGCGGCGCGGCGATGGTTGCGATGTTCGCTGCGTCGATGATGTCGCCGACGCTGGTGCGCCGCTTGGCTGTGCTGGGCTTTTTGTGTGCGTTTGCGGCCCTTGCGATGCTGCCGGTGCTGGGCACGGATTTCGGCAAAGGGGCGGTGCGCTGGTATTCGCTTGGCTTTGCGTCGGTTCAGCCGTCTGAATTTTTGAAGCCGGGGTTCATCGTGATGACCGCATGGCTGCTGGCCGCCAGTCAGGAGATCGGCGGCCCGCCGGGGAAATCCTATTCCTTTGCCCTGACCCTGACCATCGTGCTGATGCTGGCCTTTCAGCCCGATTTCGGGCAGGCCGCGCTGCTGTTATTTGCATGGGGTGTGATGTATTTCGTGGCTGGTGCCCCGATGACGATCCTGATCGTGCTGGCCGGGCTGGTCGTGTTTGGCGGGACAATTGCCTATTCCAATTCCGAACACTTTGCCCGCCGGATTGACGGGTTTTTGTCGCCGGATGTCGACCCCAATACCCAGCTTGGCTATGCCACCAATGCGATCCGCGAGGGCGGTTTTTTCGGTGTTGGCGTGGGTGAGGGACAGGTGAAATGGTCGCTGCCCGATGCCCATACGGATTTTATCATCGCTGTCGCGGCTGAGGAATACGGGCTGATCTGTGTGCTACTCATTATCGCGCTTTATACAGTGATCGTTGTCCGGTCCCTGCTGCGCTTGATGAAAGAGCGTGATCCGTTTATCCGGCTCGCCGGGACTGGTTTGGCCTGCGCATTCGGCGTGCAGGCCATGATTAATATGGGTGTTGCCGTGCGCCTGTTGCCTGCGAAGGGAATGACATTACCTTTCGTCTCTTATGGCGGATCGTCCCTGATCGCCGGGGGCATTGCCGTGGGCATGCTGCTGGCCTTTACCCGAAGTCGTCCGCAAGGCGAAATGGAGGATATCCTGTTGCGAAGAGCTGATCGATGACTGAACCCCTTTTGGTAATTGCTGCCGGGGGGACCGGCGGCCATATGTTTCCGGCACAGGCACTGGCCGAGGCGATGCTGCTAAAGGGCTGGCGCGTGCGCCTGTCCACCGATGCACGCGGCGCCCGCTACACCAGCGGCTTTCCTGACGCGGTTGAGGTGAATGTTGTGGGCAGTGCGACCTTTGCCCGTGGCGGGCCACTGGCCAAGCTGGCGGTACCTTTTCGCATTCTAGGCGGCACTGTCGCGGCCAAATGGCGGATGCTGCGCGACAGGCCAGCGGTTGTGGTAGGGTTTGGCGGCTATCCTGCCATCCCGGCCATGTCTGCCGCATGGGCGTTGCGCATCCCGCGCATGATCCATGAACAAAACGGTGTGCTGGGCCGTGTGAACCAGCTTTTTGCCAAACGTGTCGATGCAGTCGCCTGCGGCACTTGGCCGACCGCGCTGCCTGCCGGGGTAGAGGGCGTGCATACGGGCAACCCCGTGCGCAGCGCCATTCTGGAACGTCAGGCGGCCCCTTATATTCCGCCGGGCGATTACCCGATGTCGATCCTTGTCATGGGCGGCAGTCAGGGCGCACGGATCCTGTCTGATATTGTTCCCCCGGCCATCGCGGCGCTGCCAGAAGAGATCCGGCGGAACGTCCGCGTCAGCCAGCAGGCACGGCAAGAGGATCTGGAACGTGTCACCGATTACTACGCCAGTGAGCTGATCACGGCAGACGTCGACACATTCTTTGATGATGTCCCAAGCCGGTTGGCCGATGCGCAGCTGGTCATCGCGCGCTCTGGCGCGTCCACCGTGGCCGATGTCAGCGTGGTCGGGCGCCCCGCGCTTTGGGTTCCGCTGGCCAGTGCGATCCGCGATGAGCAGACTGCCAATGCCAGGCAATTGGTCGAGGCGCAGGCGGCGGTGCTGATGACCGAACCGGAATTCGATGTGCCGCAACTGACCCAGAAACTGACAGAGCTTTTGTCGGATGAGCAGGGGATGATGAAAATGGCACAGGCGGCGACCGCCTGCGGCGTGCCGGACGCCACGGATCGGCTTGTGCAGATGGTGGAAAATCTGGCAGAGGCAGGCGGAAAATAAATGGATGGAATCCCGGACATGAATGCAGCGACGAAACTTCCCCTTGATGTGGGTCCGATCCATTTTGTGGGGATTGGCGGCATCGGCATGTCCGGCATCGCCGAGGTGCTGCTGGACCATGGATATCGCGTGCAGGGCTCTGACCTGAAATCGACCAAGATCACCGCCCGGCTGGCGTCACTGGGGGCCACCGTGTTCGAAGGCCAGACAGCGGAAAATCTGGAAGGCGCTGCGGTGATCGTGATTTCCTCGGCCATTAAACCGGGCAACCCTGAACTGGATGCCGCTCGTGCGATGGGCCTGCCAGTCGTGCGCCGGGCCGAGATGCTGGCAGAGCTGATGCGCCTGAAATCCAATGTCGCCGTGGCGGGCACACACGGTAAGACGACGACCACAACCATGGTGGCCGCCCTGCTGGACGAAGGTGGCATCGACCCGACCGTGATCAACGGGGGCATCATTCACGCCTATGGATCGAATGCCCGCATGGGGCAGGGCGAATGGATGGTGGTTGAAGCGGATGAAAGCGACGGCACCTTTAACCGTCTGCCTGCGACCATCGCCATCGTAACCAATATCGACCCTGAACATATGGATCACTGGGGCACCATCGAAAACCTGCGCAAGGGATTTTATGATTTCGTGTCCAACATCCCGTTTTACGGTCTTGCGGTCTGCTGCACGGATAATGCCGAAGTGCAGGCGCTGGTTGGCAAGATCACCGACCGCCGGGTGCTGACCTTTGGTTTCAACGCACAGGCCGATGTACGGGCGATCAACCTGACCTATAAGGCCGGGGTCGCCCATTTTGATATCGCGTTGCAGGCCGAGGATGCGCTGATCGAAGGTTGCGCACTGCCGATGCCGGGGGATCACAACGTCTCGAATGCTTTGTCCGCCGTGGCTGTGGCCCGGCATTTGGGCATGAAGAAAGAGCAGATCAAAGCCGCCCTTAAGGGGTTTGGCGGCGTCAACCGTCGCTTTACCAAGGTGGGTGAGGTTGATGGGGTGGCGATCATTGATGATTACGGCCACCACCCGGTGGAAATCGCCGCCGTGCTGAAAGCCGCCCGCCAAGCGAGCGAGGGCCGGGTGATCGCCGTGCACCAGCCTCACCGTTACAGCCGCCTGTCACATCATTTCGACGAATTCTGCGCCTGTTTCAACGATGCGGATGTTGTCGGGATCGCTGATGTATTTGCGGCCGGCGAAGACCCAATCCCCGGCGCATCCCGCGATGATCTGGTGGCCGGTCTGATCCGGCACGGGCATCGGCACGCGCGGGCTGTGAACTCTGAAGAAGACCTCGCGCGGCTGGTGCGCGAGCAGGCCGTATCGGGGGATATTGTGGTATGCTTGGGGGCCGGGACGATCAGCGCCTGGGCAAACGGACTGCCGGACCGGTTGAAAGGGTAAAGCAATGGATATCGCCGAGGTTCAGAATGAAAAGAGCCTGCGGCGGTATCTGGAAGGCTTGCCGGAGGGTGAGCAGCGCGAGGTTGCGCAGCGGTTGGCGTTTCGTGCGGCGGCGCGCGTGCTGCCTTTTGTAGCACTATACGCAGGACGGCTGACTGGCGATCATCAACGCGACGACTATGTTTTGCTGGCATTTATTTCCGTTGGAATAGCGGGGTGCCGCGCTTCTGGCGTTGCAGCGTCTTATGTGCCGGAAATTGCGCCATTTGTCTCGCGTACAGCACAAGCTGTTGCTACATTTAATGGCGATCTTGCAGGTTCCGACGCCGGACTGATTTGTGTGGCTGATGCGCTGAATGCTATTGGCTTTGCCGCTTATAATGAAACTGATTATGAGACAGCTGCTCGGATCATCAATGGAGCACTCAACGCCACATCTATCGCCCCTGTTGGTGCTGCGGCCTCTGCGCAAGCGACAAGACATCTTTGGCCGTCTGTTAAAGACGATTTGGTTGCACGTAGCCGACAACCGCTCTGGCTGAATGCGGATATCCAACGGGTACATCAGGATGCGTGGCAGAATAGCAAATCTGGTCTGGTGCAAGAAAGCGGCGCAGACTGGAGCTTCTGGATCGCGTGGTATGAGCGGGCACTGGCCGGGCGGGATACGTTGCCCCATGAACTCGCCCCGATCTTCAACAAGCTGACCGAAGAAGACTGGGAAAAAGGCCCCGCCTATATCAACCCGATGTTTGACGAAGTGCTGGCGCTGTATCGGGCGGAGGATGCTAGTGTGCCTGACCTTGCGTTGCGCACTCCCGGTACACCTGAGCAGATAGCCCGCACGAAGACCGCGATGGAAACCCATCGCCGTGAATTGCCTGCGAATTGCGATGCCATCCTTAGCTACATCACGCTGGAAATCGAACGTTTGCAAAGCCGCAATTATCGCGATGATGCAGAGATGGAAGAGACGAAGCGGCAGATCACTGTGCTTACAACGTTGCATCAGGCGATGTCGCGACTGGCGACCCTCATCCCCGCAACAGACGACATGGCACAGGCGGACGCTGTCGAGGCGGAGGGGCTCGTGCGACTATACGCCGGAAAATTCCAGGAATGGCCGCGTGCGAATGCGGATGAGATGGTGGACAACACGTGTCGGTTTGCGCTGGTCGGGCTGACCGCCATGATGCTGCCGATGGTTGGTGTCAGCGCCACAGTTGCCACAATCGCAGGTGCAGCCTTTTTCGGTGGTGAACGCATTCTTAAAAACATCAATTCAGCGAAAGACGCGTTCAAGCCTGGCGATGCGTGAATCCATGCGGCTGTGCCGGTATATTGTCCTGTCCGGCGGTAACGCCGGGCAGTGCCCGGGTCGGGGCTACGCCCGTTTGAACCTGAAATGATCCCCCGGATCATTTCCAAGACGCTTCGCACCCACCCCGAGGTCCGGGCGCTGCCCTCGGTTTGATCATCTGCACTTGCGCATTCTGATTTCTCGCTTACGAATTCACCATGCTGTTCTCTATCCTCAAGTCCTTGTCACAGGCCCGCTGCCGATGAACCCGCAGCTTTGGGCCATATGTCTCTGGATTGGCGTGGCTTTTGTCATGGCGATGATCCCATCAAGCGACAATCATTGGCGTCGCGCCTATGTGCTGATGGCGGTGGGTGCGCCGATGTTGATTTGGGTCGTTTGGACGGGTGGCATGCTTTACGGGCTGATTTTTCTGGTTGCTGCTGCCTCGGTCCTGCGCTGGCCGCTTTATCATCTGTATCTCTGGCTGCGCCGGAAGGCTGGGGTTTAGCGGCATGGGTGGCGTTTTCGTTCTTGGGGCGATGTTGACGGCGGCCTGCGTGAGCTTTGTTTTATTGCTCCGTTTGATGCGCGGCGGGCAGGATGGGTGGGCGTTGACCGTCATGGCGGTGCTGGGCGGGGTGTTTACAGTTCTTCTCTATGCCAGCGGGCGGCCCTTTGGGATTGATCCGGTGTTTGCCATGTCGGTGGCGCTGTTGGGCGTTTTGCCTGCGTTCTTGGGCGGTGGGGCCGGGACGTTTCTGGGCTGGCTCTTACGGCGGCGGGATGATGTCAGGTTCAGGGGGAAGTAGTCTTCGCAGAAAAATATTGAACGAAGTTCATAACTCATATAATAATTGAACAACGTTCAAAAAATGGAGACGAATCATGTTGTTTGAAAATCTTATGGCCTTTCTGGTGCCTGCGATCGCCTTCCTGATCACTGGCGCAATTGCCTATTTTTCAGGCCGGGCGCGCAGTGCATCCGCATTGATCGGGACAGGGCTGCTTTGGGCAGGCTTTACAGTATGGATGATTTTTGGGATGCAGCAGTCCTCTGGCTGGGACGGGCTCGGCTATCTGATTGCGCTTTTGTTCCTCAGCGCACCTGCGGGCGTCGGATTTGGCCTTGGCGGTCTGGTCGGATGGCTGCGCGGCAGAAAGGATATACATGCTTGATCTTCCCGCCGTGCGCGGCACCCTGACAACCAAGCGATCATTGGCAGAGCTGACCTGGATGCGGGTCGGCGGCCCGGCGGATGTGCTGTTTCAGCCTGCGGATCAAGACGATCTGGCCACGTTCCTTGCTGCGCTGGACCCTGCGGTGCCGGTCTTTCCCATGGGGGTGGGTAGCAATCTGATTGTGCGCGATGGCGGGATCAGCGGTGTGGTGATCCGGCTGGGGCGCGGGTTTAACGGGATCGAGATCGGCGCGGATGGGGTCCATGCCGGGGCGGCGGCGCTGGATGCCCATGTGGCGCGCAAGGCGGCAGGGGCGGGCTATGATCTGACATTTCTGCGCACGATCCCCGGAACCATCGGCGGGGCGGTGCGGATGAACGCAGGCTGCTACGGCACCTATGTGGCCGATGTCTTGACATCGGTAACCGTCATCCAGCGCGACGGAACGGTAGCGGTTCTGGAGGCCGATGCGCTGAAACTCGCCTATCGAAACAGCGTGTTACCCGACGGGGCGGTGATCGTGCAGGCGACATTCAACGCCCCTGCAGGTGATCCGGATGCTTTGGTACAGCGCATGGACGATCAGCTGGCCAAGCGCAACGAAACGCAACCGACCAAGGACCGCACTGCCGGTTCTACCTTTCGCAATCCGGCCGGATTTTCGTCCACCGGCCGCGCTGATGATGTGCATGATCTGAAGGCGTGGAAGGTGATTGATAACGCCGAAATGCGCGGTGCGACGCTGGGCGGCGCGGTCATGAATACCAAACATTCCAATTTCCTGACCAATGCGGGCGACGCGACCGCCGCCGATCTGGAGGATTTGGGCGAGCTGGTGCGGAAAAAGGTTTACGATTCGCAAGGCATTACGCTAGAGTGGGAAATTATGCGGGTCGGCAACCGGACAGGTGAAGGCACCGCGTAAAAAACGGCCAGAAAGGCCACGACCCTCAGGCAAGGGTCACCAGATAAACGACAGGTCGCAAAAGACCTGCGAACGAGGCGGTAGGGTATGTCGAGCAGGGCAAACCCGAAAGTTGTAGTCCTGATGGGCGGTCTGTCGGCGGAACGTGACGTTTCGCTGAGCACAGGTCGCGAATGTGCGGCAGCTTTGCGGGAAGCGGAATGTGAAGTGATCGAGCTTGACGCGGGTCTTGATGTGGCCGCGCGGCTGATCGAAATTGCGCCTGATGTTGTGTTCAATGCTTTGCATGGTCCCGGCGGTGAAGACGGCACCATTCAAGGTGTGCTTGAATGGCTGAAAATCCCGTATACCCATTCCGGCATTCTGGCGTCTGCATTGGCGCTTGATAAGGAACGCACCAAGGATCTTTATCGCAAGGAAGGTCTGCCTGTCGCCGACAGCATGCTGGCTGCCGCCGATGATGTGCGCGCGGCCCACGTCATGCCCCCCCCATATGTGGTGAAGCCTTATAATGAAGGCTCCAGCGTAGGAATTTACATCGTCCCTGAAGGTGCGAACAGCCCGCCGCAACTGGCCGCCGACATGCCGGATCAGGTTATGGTCGAGGCTTACGTGCCAGGGCGTGAACTGACTGTTACTGTCTTGGGCGACCGTGCGCTGAGCGTCACCGATATCATCACCGATGGCTGGTATGATTTTGATGCCAAATACAAACCCGGCGGCTCGCGCCATGTGGTGCCGGCGGATGTCCCTGCCGAGATTTTCGATGCCTGTATGGATTACGCCCTGCGCGCCCATCGCGCGTTGGGATGCCGCGGTATCTCTCGCACCGATTTCCGCTGGGACATGTCCCGCGGTCTGGACGGGCTGATCCTGCTTGAAACCAATACCCAGCCCGGGATGACGCCCACATCACTCACCCCTGAACAGGCGGCACATGTGGGCGTCAGCTTTCCCGAACTTTGTCGCTGGCTGGTCGAGGATGCGTCATGCGCGCGCTGACTGCCTCTCGTCGTGCCGCACAGGCGCAGCGCGATCCTGCTCCCTCGCGGCTGGGCTATCGCTATCAGCGGCTAATGCTGACGCCGGGCTTTCGCGCGCTTGTCCGGACAGGTGTTCCGGTCATGCTGATCGGGATCATCGTGGCGAACTGGTTTTCACATGTGGAAAACCGGCAGATGCTGCAGGACCGTATCGCGCAGGCGAAAGAGACGTTTCAGACGCGCCCGCAATTCATGGTGCAATCCATGCAGATCACCGGGGCCGAGGCTGAACTGCAAGCGCAGGTCGCAGCACTTTTGCCGGTGGTGTTTCCCGTGTCATCTTTCGATCTGGACCTTGAAGCGATGCGCCGTACGGTCGAGGCGTTGGATGCCGTGCGCGCCGCCCGTGTGCGTATGGGCGAGGGCAGCGCTCTGGAAGTGGTGATCGACCCGCGTGTGCCTGCCGCCCTTTGGCGTGACAGTGGGACGCTGCGCTTGATTGATGCAAGCGGCGTGCAGTCTGGCACGATTGCCACCCGTGCCGCCCGGCTGGATCTGCCACTGATCGCAGGTGACGGCGCTGAACAGCATATTCAGGAAGCTTTGGCGCTTTATGCCGGTGCCGGGCCGCTGCGCGACCGGGTACGCGGGCTTGTCCGTATGGGCGAGCGCCGCTGGGATATCGTGCTGGACCGCGATCAGCGTATCTTGCTGCCGGCCGAGGGCGCGGTCGCCGCGCTGGATCGGATTATCGCGTTGAACACTGCACAGGACATGCTGGAACGCGATGTGGCGATTGTTGATATGCGCAACGCCCAACGCCCGACCCTGCGGATGAACGAAGAGGCGGCGATGGCGATGCACCGGGCCGAAGAAATAACAATAAATAATGGGGCAGATGAATGATGGGCGATCTTTACGACAGTCAGCGGGCGATGCGCCAGATGCGCAAGGCGGCGATGCAGCGCGGTGTTGTGGCTATCCTGGATGTGGGGACCTCAAAGATCGCCTGCCTTGTGTTGCGTTTTGACGGGCCGGAGCAGTTTCGCAGCGTTGATGGTGTTGGCTCTATGGCGGGGCAGTCGCAGTTTCGGGTGATTGGTGCTGCAACAACCCGGTCGCGTGGTGTTCGCTTTGGTGAAGTCGATGCGATGCAGGAAACGGAACGCGCGATCCGTACGGCTGTGCAGGCGGCGCAGAAAATGGCCAATGTGCGTGTAGACCATGTGATCGCGTGTTTGTCTGGTGCGCGACCCCGGTCCTATGGTCTGGATGGGGCCATTGATGTGCATGGTGGCATGGTGACCGAGCAGGATATCAGCCAGGTGATGGCGGCTTGCGATGTGCCCGACTATGGACATGACCGCGAAGTGCTGCACGCGCAGCCAGTGAATTTCGCCCTTGATCACCGCAGCGGGCTGGCTGATCCGCGTGGGCAGATCGGCAACCGCCTGACCACGGATATGCATATGCTGACCGTGGATGCCACCGCAATCCAGAACCTGTTTTATTGTATCAAGCGCTGCGATCTTGAACTGGCGGGTCTTGCATCGTCGGCCTATGTCTCGGGCATGTCGTCGCTGGTCGAGGACGAGCAAGAGTTGGGCGCGGCCTGTATTGATCTGGGTGGCGGGTCCACCGGCGTGTCGATCTTTATGAAAAAGCACATGATCTATGCTGATACGGTGCGTATGGGCGGCGACCACGTGACCAGCGATATCTCGATGGGTTTGCAAATCCCCGGTACCACCGCTGAGCGGATCAAGACATTCTACGGCGGCGTTGTCGCCACCGGCATGGATGACCGCGAGATGATCGAGATTGGCGGCGATACTGGTGACTGGGAACATGACCGGCGCACGGTCAGCCGGGCCGAACTGATCGGGATCATGCGCCCCCGCGTCGAGGAAATCCTCGAAGAGGTCCGCGCGCGGCTGGATGCGGCCGGGTTTGAACATTTGCCCAGCCAGCAAATCGTGCTGACAGGTGGCGGCAGCCAGATCCCCGGACTGGATGGGTTGGCAAGCAAGATCCTTGGGCAACAGGTGCGCCTTGGTCGCCCCTTGCGGGTGCAGGGGTTGCCGCAGGCGGCCATCGGTCCGGCGTTTTCCAGCGCTGTGGGTCTGACTCTCTTTGCGGCGAACCCGCAGGATGAATGGTGGGACTTCGAAATCCCCGCCGACAGATACCCGGCGCGTTCCCTGAAAAGGGCTGTTAAATGGTTTAAAGACAACTGGTAATGCGCAATATCTTGCCGATAGACCGAAATCCGGCGGAGTACGCTGAAAATCCTGCAATATTTGGTGGGATTTTTGTGTTTTTGACGTGACCTTTCGGCATCACCCGGTTAAGATTGCCCTAATAACCAGCAGGCGCCCGCAGGCACGGGCATATAAAAACAGGCGGATCGAGTTATGACATTGAATCTCTCCCTTCCGGGGCATGAAGAGTTGAAGCCACGTATCACCGTATTCGGTGTGGGTGGTGCGGGCGGCAACGCGGTTAACAACATGATCGAGAAAGAGCTCGACGGGACCGAATTTGTCGTAGCGAACACAGACGCGCAGGCGTTGCAGCAATCGCGGGCAGGGGCCAAGATCCAGATGGGTCTGAAAGTCACCGAAGGTCTGGGCGCAGGCGCGCGGGCAACCGTGGGTGCAGCCGCTGCCGAAGAAAGCATTGAACAGATCGTGGATCATCTGGCAGGGGCGCATATGTGCTTTATCACTGCCGGGATGGGGGGCGGCACCGGGACGGGTGCGGCACCGATCATCGCGCAGGCGGCCCGTGAACTGGGTGTGCTGACTGTTGGTGTTGTGACCAAGCCCTTCCAGTTCGAGGGTGCAAAGCGGATGAAGCAGGCCGAAGACGGGGTTGAGGCCCTGCAAAAGGTCGTTGATACGCTGATCATCATTCCAAACCAGAACCTGTTCCGTCTGGCCAACGAAAACACGACATTTACCGAAGCCTTCGCGCTGGCGGATGATGTTCTGTACCAAGGCGTGAAAGGCGTGACCGATCTGATGGTCCGTCCGGGCCTGATCAACCTCGACTTTGCTGACGTGCGTGCCGTGATGGACGAAATGGGCAAGGCGATGATGGGCACAGGCGAAGCCGAAGGCGAAAACCGCGCCATTCAGGCCGCCGAAAAGGCGATTGCCAACCCGCTGCTGGACGAAATCTCGCTCGAAGGTGCGCGCGGCGTACTGATCAACATCACCGGCGGCTACGATCTGACCCTGTTCGAACTGGACGAGGCCGCGAACAAGATCCGCGAAAAGGTCGATGGCGAAGCGAATATCATCGTGGGCTCCACGCTGGATACCAGCATGGAAGGCCGGATGCGCGTTTCTGTCGTGGCCACGGGCATTGATGCAACTGCACGTGCCGAAACACCGGTACCGCGCCGCTCTATGGCAGCCCCGATGTCGCAGCCTGTTGCAATTGAAGCTCCTGCGCAGGAGGCGCCGGTACAGGAACAGCCTTCCTTTGCTGAGCTGGAAGCGCCCGCACCACAGCCAGAGCCTGTGCAACCCGCAGCGTTCCAACCGCAGCCGGAACCCCAGCCTGCGCCCGCGCCAAAGGCCGTCGATGATTTGCCACCCCCGGCCTATCAGCCACGCCCTGCCGCACAGCTGAGCGAAGCAGAAACATTTGTCGCCCCACGGTCGGCCACACCCGGCACGCCGTCGGCTGAAGCGATGGCACGTTTGCAGGCAGCAGTCAGCCGCGCCCCTGCGCAGGCGGGTCAACAGCGTACAGCCGCCGCTGCGCCACAGCAGCAGCAACCGGCCGCACATGATGATGCAGAGAAACCCCGTTTCGGTATCAACTCTCTCATCAACCGGATGACTGGTGCACAGGCAGAAGCCGCCCAGCAGCCACCCGCCCGGCAGCAGCCGCAGGTGACCGCGCTGCACCGTGAGCCTGAGACAAACGAAGATCAGGATCGAATCGAAATTCCGGCCTTCCTGCGTCGTCAGGCGAATTAATCGCGGGGATTTGCCCGGAAATATTTCGGGTTGAAATGATTGGAAGGGCCGCCGTTCGGTGGCCTTTTCCTTTTTACAACAGCGCCTTAAAATCTGCGACTTTTTCGTGTTGCAATAAAACCGACCGATGTTTCAGACCGTTGTAAAGAGTGAGTTGTCGCCATGGCATAACCTCACTAATTCATTAAGAACGCTGTTAATGCGTCAAAAGGACAGGCCACTCTTGCAGACCACACTGAAAACTAAAGTCGTATTTGACGGGACAGGGTTACACTCTGGCATGCCTGTCCGTGTGGTATTGCATCCTGCTGCGGCCAATGCAGGGATCTCGTTTCGGCGGGTCGATCTGTCTGGCATGCCCGTGCTGGCGGCGCGCTGGGATCAGGTGGTTGTATCGCCGCTGAACACGCGGCTGATCAATGCGGATGGCGTTACAGTTTCAACGATTGAACATCTGATGGCAGCCCTTGCCGGCTGCGGCGTGCATAACGTCATGGTTGATATCGACGGGCCCGAAGTGCCAATCCTTGACGGCAGCGCTGCTGCCTTTGTGCGCGGGATCGTACAGGCTGGGCTTCGCCCGCTTTTGGCGCCGCTGCATGCGATTGAGGTTCTGAAAGATGTCGAAGTCAGCGATGGAGCTGCTCGCGCGCGTCTGTCGCCCGCAACTTCTTTACAGATCGATTTTTCGATCAATTTCGTTGATGCCGCGATTGGCCAACAGCAAAAGACCCTGAACATGGCCAATGGCGCCTTTGTCCGGGAACTTTGCGATAGCCGTACCTTCTGCCGTTCGGCGGATGTTGACATGATGCGCGCCAACGGGCTGGCATTGGGTGGAACCGTTGAAAACGCGGTGGTCGTGGATGGCGATCAGGTGCTGACCCCCGGCGGGCTGCGCCACGCCGATGAGGCCGTGCGCCACAAGATGCTGGATGCGCTGGGTGATCTTTATACTGCGGGCGCGCCGATCCTCGCTCGCTATACTGGCCAGCGTGCCGGGCACGCGATCACCAACCGTTTGCTGCACGCTTTGTTTGATCAGCCGGATGCTTGGCGTTGGGTGAATTGTGACGCCAAAGTCGCCGCGCGCTTGCCCGGTGTCGGTGTCAGCATGGCCGATTTGCACGCTGTCGCCTGACCCACATCCCGCGCACAGTTGAACGCCTTGTGTTCAAAAGGCATTTTGCCCCGAATTTTTCTATGCTAGACCGATGCGGAATTGGGGAGCATATCCCACTTTGCAGAGCAGTCAGTGTAGGAACCGCAATCATGTCAGGCAGCAGTAACAACAAGCGCCGTGGTCCTGGGCGCTTTGGTGTCGTTCTGGCAGTGATGCTTCTTGCAGCCTGTGGCGGTGAGCGCGCGGATGCGCCGCTGGACGATCTGACCGCCCAACAGATTTTTGCGCGCGGTGAGCGTCAGATCGAACAGGGCGATCCCGATGATGCGGCCTATTCCTTTGGTGAGATTGAGCGGCTTTATCCTTATTCCGAATATGCCGAGCGCGCCCTGATCATGCAGGCTTTTGCCTATCACAGGGCGGGGGATTATCCCAATAGCCGCGCCTCTGCGCAGCGCTATCTGGATTTCTACCCGGCCGAAGATGATGCTGCCTATGCGGCCTATCTGCTGGCGCTGTCTTATTATGATCAGATTGATGAGGTCGGGCGCGATCAAGGGCTGACCTTTCAGGCGCTGCAATCCTTGCGCCGCGTGATCGAACAATATCCGGGTTCCGAATATGCCCGCACCTCTGTCCTGAAATTTGATCTGGCGTTCGACCATCTGGCCGCCAAAGAGATGGAAATCGGGCGTTATTACCTTAAACGCGGGCATTATGCGGCGGCGGTCAACCGGTTCCGCACTGTGGTCGAGGATTTTCAGACCACCACCCACACGGCAGAGGCGCTGCACCGGTTGGTGGAAAGCTATCTGTCACTGGGCTTGCTGGAAGAGGCGCAGACCGCCGGCGCAATCCTTGGGCATAACTACCGCTCGACCGAGTGGTACGATTCCAGCTACGCGCTGCTGACCGGGCGCGGCCTTTCGCCGGATGCGGCGGGGGATAACTGGCTGTCGTCGATCTATCGTCAGGTGGTGCGCGGTGAATGGCTCTGACATTGGCGGGCTGACGCCTGCATTCCGGGGCATGTGATGCTGCGCGGTCTCGATATTCGCGACATGTTGATCATCGACCGGCTGGAACTAAGCTTTCAGCCGGGTCTGAATGTGCTGACCGGGGAAACCGGCGCGGGCAAGTCGATCTTGCTGGATGCGCTTGGCTTCGTGCTGGGCTGGCGGGGCCGGGCAGAGCTGGTGCGCCAAGGGGCCGCCCAGGGTGAGGTGACGGCGTGGTTCGACCTTGCGCCGGGGCATCCG
Source organism: Loktanella agnita (assembly GCF_046640325.1). NCBI lineage: Bacteria > Pseudomonadati > Pseudomonadota > Alphaproteobacteria > Rhodobacterales > Roseobacteraceae > Loktanella > Loktanella agnita. Next base: position 99,737 of record NZ_JBJMBF010000003.1, read on the forward strand.
GCCCGCGCGGTGCTGGAAGAGGCCGGGATCACGGCGGACGATGAATTGATCCTACGCCGGGTGAATACCCGAGAGGGGCGCAAGACAGCTTGGGTCAATGACCGGCGGGTCAGTGGCGAGGTGCTGCGCGCCTTGTCCGACACGCTGGTGGAATTACACGGCCAACATGATGACCGGGGTCTGTTGAACCCGCGTGGACATCGGCAAATGCTGGACAGCTATGCAGGGATCGAGGCGGAGCTGCTGCAAGCGCGTGACGCGTGGCGCACCCTTTCCGCCGCACGCAAGACGATGGCAGCCGCAGAGGCGCAGGTCGCCAAAGCCCGCGAAGAAGAAGATTACCTGCGCCATGCGGTGGCCGAGCTGGACAAGCTTGCCCCGGAAGCAGGCGAAGAGGCGACGCTGGACACCCAACGCCGCCTGATGCAAAGCGCCCAAAAGATCCGGTCAGATATTGGCAAAGCCGCCGAGGCGCTTGGCCTGAACGGGGCCGAGGGGATGATCAGCGATGCCTCCCGCTGGCTGATCGGGGTCGCGGATCAGGCCGAAGGACAGCTAGAGGCGCCGCTGGACGCTATCGAACGGATCCAGCTGGCACTGGACGAGGCGCAAAGCGGGGTGGACCGCTGTCTTGAGGCGCTGTCGTTCAACACAAGCGAGCTGGAAGAAGTCGAAGAACGGTTGTTTGCGATCCGTGGGCTGGCCCGCAAGCACGGTGTGCTGGCAGATGATCTGCGGGGGTTCGCCGACGATCTGCGCGCGCGGCTGGATGTGCTGGATAGCAGTGCCGATAAGCTGACCGCGTTGACCCGTGACGTGAAGACTGCCGAAAGTGCATATGATACTGCCGCCGCACGGCTGACAGAACTGCGCAAAACGGCAGCGGGGGCGCTGGACGCGGCCATGGCCGCAGAACTGGCCCCGTTGAAGATGGAGCGCGCAATTTTTGCGACCGAGATCACACCAACCGAACCCGGCCCCGAAGGTCACGACGCAGTGGCGTTTCAGGTGGCCACTAATCCCGGCGCACCGGCAGGGCCGCTGAATAAAATCGCCTCTGGCGGCGAGCTTAGCCGGTTCCTACTGGCGTTGAAGGTCTGCTTGACCGAGGCAGGCAGCGGGCTGACCATGATCTTTGACGAAATCGACCGTGGCGTTGGCGGGGCGACGGCGGACGCAGTGGGGCGCAGGCTCGCGGCGCTTGCTGCCGAAGGTCAGGTGCTGGTGGTAACGCATTCGCCACAGGTCGCTGCACTGGGTGGGCATCACTGGCGCGTCGAAAAGCAGCAGAGCAGCGATGCGACCCTGTCAACGGTCGTACAATTGGATGCGGATGCGCGGGTGGATGAGATCGCGCGCATGCTGTCCGGTGACAGCATCACCGACGCGGCCCGTGCTGCCGCCAAGGAACTGATCAAAACATAGCATCAGTGATTGCGATTGATGGCCCAGCACCGCTTGATGAAGATCAGCGGCTCTGTGCCGTGATGCACGTCACGTATCGCGCTCAGCACAAGTCTGAGCGTCTGTCGGCGTCGCGCCACAGAAATCACGATCAGAAGGCTTGGGTGTGTGTCCCTGCCATTCGCGGTATCAAGCGGCACGGGCTTGAGCCGTTTTTCATCCGGTAGTTGGGGGGCGCTGCCCACCACCGTTACGACAGCATTACGCCGATATGCGCCATGGGTCAGCGGATCGACCGCCATCACGCTGTTAATAATCTTATCGACATCTTTCGGTGTAGCTTGAATTTCTATTTGAAAGAATCGTTCAATATTTCCGATGCGCGTCGCAAGAAAATAAATGCGATCATAAACCGACCATTTGCGTATTTCGTATTTCATTTCACAGGTATTTACGAGATGACGTGTTTCTGCGGTGGTATTGGCGTACGGTGTAATTCCTGTTGCCGTGAATATCGATTGTGCAAATAAATTAAGCATAATTCCACCTCCTGAAGAAACGGTAGCGGCACGCGCGTAATTCCAAAAACGAATTAAATTAATGGTCGTGATGAGAAATATAAATCTTACTTTATGAAACGTGATCTTGAAATTGACCTATTACGCTCTTTTGTGGCGGTTGCGGCGCATCGCAATTTTACGCAGGCGGCCACGGCGATTGGCCGTACGCAATCTGCAGTAAGTCTGCAAATCAAAAGACTTGAGGATATTGTTGGAAAACAATTGTTTGAGAGAAGCCGACAATCGGTTGTGATTACCCATGTTGGGGAAACACTACTGGTCTATGCCAACCGTATTCTCGCAACCAATGATGCGGCACTTTCGCATATTCAAGACCCCGAAGCCGCAGGTTTGGTCCGGGTCGGTGCGCCGGATGATTACGCGACCCTTCTGTTGCCGCCGATCCTGTCGCGCCTGCGCAAGGCGTATCCCCGACTGCAGTTCGAAATCACCTGTGACAATACCCGTGAGCTGCTCTTGCAGCTTGAACGTGGGGCGCTGGATGTGGTCGTGGCCACCCATCTGCGACAAGACGCCGCCGGAGAGATCGCGCGCTACGAGCCGCTGCATTGGGTTGCGGCACCTGACTATCAGAACGACCCTGCCACGCCGCTGTCGCTTGTCCTGTTTCCTGCGGGATGTGTATGCCGCGACATCGCTCTAGAGGCGCTCAGACGGGTCGATCGCCGCTGGCATATCGCTTATTCCACGCGGAGCATTGGATTGATGCAGCAAGCCATTCTCGAAAACGCGGGCGTTTCCGTGATGGAAGCGTCGATTATCCCGGCAGGCCTAAAAGTCATTGATGGGCAGAACGGTTTGCCATCGCTGCCGGATGTTGCGATTTCTATTCACCGGTCCAATGCACACAGGGCACAGGTGTCGCTTGTGGCCGATCATTTGCTTGCGAAATTGGGTGGCAGGCTGACTGCAGGTGAGAGCGTCAAAAAGACGGGTGCGTGATCGCCAGATCATAAGGTGAAAGTTTTCACGGGCGTAGAATAGTGATTTGGAAAAAAATAGGGGGCGACGGTTCTCATTGCTGAAATGCGAACGAGACACATCACCCCCCGAAACATACGGGTTACCCAACCCACTCATCACAGCGTACGCTTCGGCCACTCACCTCCGGCACGTACGGTCGCTATTTAGAGAAAGAAATCGCAAACGTTTTCTTTCTTTAACTTCAGATAGGGTACCACAGAAATTGGGAACCGGATCCGGAAACTATTTATCACCAAAGGCGATGACCGCCTCTTAAATTAACCTATCAGGATTTTGCAATATACAGCAACCTATCCCAAAGTATGTCAGCATGTATTACCTATCTATTTTGTTATGCAATACCTAATTGAATGAGTCGGAATCGACCGCGCTGAAAGTGCTCCCTCGCGAAATAAACAGAAAGGAAAACTGTCTTTTATTAACAAATAGATAGAATCTGATTTCAGATGTATTCGTAACTATATTCAGATCATCACAAATATTTGTTCTTTGATGAATTGGGTACTTTTCTCACCATATTGGGTTTTTTGTAAACACGCTCCCAAAGCGATTTGGCCGCGGCCGGTGTCACAAAAATTCAGGCTGCCGTCTGGACCGCGAATCTCTTGATCGGCGGCATGGTTGCCCGCGCAAAATCGCGTAACACCCTTGGACCGTCACCCGCAATCTCGTAGAACGGATGTATACCAAACAACGGTATCATGTGCTGCAACCCAAAAGCGCAGACATGCAGAGCGTGGGAATGCGGGTTACGATGGCCAGTCCAGTGAAAGTGTTGATCCGACAGGGTGCCCGCGATTTCGGCACGGCCTGTCGGAGCGCGGCCCATGTCATGAAAACGCGCGGACCCAGCCAGATCCAGTTTTGGTTTATCGCACTGGCCATCGGGATCGGGGCCGGGACGGCGGCGCTGCTGTTTCGACTGGGGATCGAGGCGATCCAATCAACGCTTTATGGGACAGACGACATCGCCTATCTGCACAGCTTTGCCGCCGGGCTAAGCTGGTATCAGATCCTGCTGATCCCGGTCTGTGGCGGGTTGGTGGTGGGCATCCTTCTGGATCGCTTTACCGATGACGGGCGGGTGCGCTCTGTCGCCGATGTGATCGAAGGGGCCGCCTTGCGCGAAGGCCGGGTTGAGGTACGGCGCGGGCTGGCTTCTGCCGCGGCGTCACTGATTACATTATCGACGGGCGGGTCCAGCGGGCGGGAAGGGCCGGTTGTGCATCTGGCCGCTGTGCTGTCCACAGGGATTTGCCGCAGCATTCGTGCCAGCGGTGTGACCGGGCGCGATTTGCTGGGCTGTGCCGTTGCGGCGGCTGTATCGGCCAGCTTTAACGCGCCGATTGCCGGGGCGCTTTTCGCGCTAGAGGTTGTGCTGCGCCATTTCGCTTTACATGCCTTTGCGCCTATCGTGATTGCATCCGTTGCCGGAACGGTCATCAACCGATTGGCGTTCGGCGATGTGACAGAGTTCGTCCTGCCTGTGCAGAACGCGCTGGCCTTCTATGTGGAACTGCCCGCTTTCTTGCTGCTGGGGCTGACATGCGGGGTGGTGGCTGTTGTCCTGATGAAGGGTATTTTCTGGGCTGAAGATTTTGCCACCTATTTTCAAAAAACCACCGGCCTGCCGCGTTTCCTGCGCCCCGCCGTGGCTGGGCTGTTGCTAGGCATCATGGCGATCTGGTGGCCGCATATCATTGGCGTTGGCTATGAAACCACATCAGCGGCGCTGACCGGAGAGTTGCTTGTGCACGAGGCCATCGTGTTTGCCATCCTGAAAATCGTGGCTGTGGCGATCACCATGGGCGGGCGTATGGGGGGCGGGGTATTTTCGCCCTCGCTAATGGTTGGTGCGCTAACCGGTCTGGCCTTTGGGATAATTGCGACGGCGATCTTTCCCAATGTGTCGGGCGAGGGGACGCTTTATGCGCTTGCCGGGATGGGGGCAGTGGCCGCCGCCGTGTTGGGCGCGCCAATATCAACCACATTGATCGTGTTTGAACTGACCGGGGACTGGCAGACTGGGCTGGCGGTCATGGTGGCGGTATCCATGTCCACCGCGCTGGCCTCGCGCTTGGTGGATCGGTCCTTTTTCCTGACCCAGCTTGAAAGGCGCAACGTGCATCTGGCGGCAGGGCCGCAGGCCTATCTGCTGGCGACCTTCAAGGTCTCAACCGTCATGCGCGACATGGAGGCGCGGGGCGCCGCACCAGAGGACCCCTGCTGGAACCTGATCCGCGAGGGGGTTTATATTGACGGCAACGCGACACTGGAACAGGCGATGCCGATGTTCGAACAGGGCGGCCATGCCTATATCCCCGTGGTGACGCTGGGCGGTGAAGACAGCCCGCCCCAGCTTTGGGGCGCGCTATTTCAGGTCGATGCGCTGCGGGCGATGAACACAGCACTGGCCGCAACCGCAGCAGAAGAGCATTCCTAAGGTTCAGACCTCTTCGACAGCAACCCGTGAGGTATAGAAGGCAAGGTGATCCTTGATCTGCGCAACATCGTCATTGGGGTTTTCATAGGACCAGACCGCATCCTTGATCTCGCCGCTTTTCGCCACAATCGAAAAATAGCGCGCTGTGCCTTTGTGTGGGCAGTCTGATGTGGTGTCTGTTGGCTCCAGAAAGGCCATGGCGATATCGCTGCGGGGGAAATAGATCACAGGGTCGTAATCGCCCTCGGTCAGTTCCAGCGCATTGCGGCTTTCGCCCAGAACCGCACCGCCTGCGCGGACAGTCCAGTTTCCGGGCGCGGGTCTGATCTTGATGTTGTTGGCCATGGCGTCTCCTCCTCGGTGTCCGGCTTGTGCCGGTGCCGCTACAGTGGGTCCGCTGCATGACGCTGTGATGTCACAGCGGTGCGCAGGCTTTCGCTAGCCAGTCACGTGTTACATCATCCAAACGGGGTCCCAGAAGTTGCAGCGTATCGGCATGATACTGATCAATCCAGCCCCGTTCTGCATCACTGAGCATGCTGACATCAATCAAATGCCGGTCCATCGGCACATAGGTCAACGTCTCAAAGCACAGCATGGCGCGGTCATCGCCGCCGGGCAGGGCAGGGGCCGCCACGGTCACAATCAGATTTTCGATCCGGATACCAAACGCCCCCTCGCGGTAATAGCCCGGTTCATTGGACAGCATCATGCCGGTTTCCAGCGCCACCTCTGACCGGCGCGACAGGCTTTGCGGGCCTTCATGCACGCTTAGGTAACTGCCAACGCCGTGGCCGGTGCCGTGGTCGTAATCCTGCCCTGCCAGCCAAAGCGGCGCGCGCGCCATCGCATCCAGATGCTGTCCGCCAACACCCTTGGGAAAGCGGATGCGGCTGACAGCGATCATCCCCTGCAACACGCGGGTATAGCAGCTGCGGTGTTCATCGGTGGGTGTGCCGATGGCCACGGTGCGGGTGATATCGGTCGTGCCGTCCACATATTGCCCGCCGCTGTCCACCAGCAGCAGTTCACCGGGGTTGACCGGGCGATTGCTGTCCTCGTTCACGCGGTAATGCACGATGGCCCCGTTTGGGCCTGCACCGCTGATCGTTTCAAAACTGATATCGCGCAACGCGTTGCTTTGGGCGCGAAACCCTTCCAACTTTTTGACCACGTCAATTTCGGTCAGCTGGCCTTTTGGGCCCTCCGCCTCCAGCCATGCAAGAAAGCGCACCATCGCCACGCCATCGCGTTCATGGGCGGCTTTCGCACCGGCAATTTCGGCGGGGTTCTTGCGGGCTTTGGGTAGGATGCAGGGATCACGCCCTTCCATCAGCGGCGTGCCTGCATCGCGCAATGTTGTCGCGACGATCTGCGGGCAGGACTTTGGGTCGATCAGTACCGGGCCGTCCAGCGTGGTCAGGTGCCCCAGAAACCCCGCCACATCGTGAACGCGAATATCGGGGCCAAGATGCTCTGCGATATCCTGCGTCTTACCGGGGGCCGCGAACAGATCGACGCTGCCATCGGCGTGCAGGACCGCAAACCCATGCGGGACCGGGTTACGTTCGATATCCGTGCCGCGAATATTCAGCAGCCATGCGATGCTGTCAGGCAAGGTGATCACCGCGCATTGCGCTTTCAAAGCGTCCGCCAGCCGGGCGCGTTTGTCTGCATGGCTTTCGCCTGCATATTCCAGCGGATGGGCACTAAAGCGGGCGGCAGGTGGGGCAGGTTGATCCGCCCAAGCCGCGTCGATCAGATTATCGGTCGGGCGCAAGCTGATATGATCAAGCTTGTCCGTCAGATCCTTGATTTCATTAACCGTGTGCAGCCAAGGATCATAGGCCAGAACCCCGCCATCTGGCATGTGCCGGGTCAGCCAATCGGTCAGCTTTACCTCTGGCCAATCGACCGGGGTAAAGACATCGGCTACCTGATTGCGGACCTGCACCCGGTAGCGGCCATCCACAAAAACGCCAGCGATATCGGCCAGCACGACGCAAAACCCGGCGGAGCCGGTAAATCCGGTCAGCCATTCCAGCCGTGCATCGCGGTCGGCGACATATTCGCCCTGATGCGCATCGGCGCGCGGCACCAGAAACGCATCGGCATTGGTGTCGGCCATCTTCCGGCGCAAAGCATCCAGCCGCGGCGGTCCCTGTTCCGGGGATGATTTCGCCTCGAATGTCTGGAACATCTGTCTTTCCTTTGTGTTCAGCCGGCCTTGCGCATGCCCAGCACACGGGCGCGCTTGCGCGGGTCGGTGTCAAAGAGGCTGGCCAGCTGTTCCGTCATCGCACCGGCCAGCTGTTCGACATCGGTGATGGTGACCGCGCGTTCATAATAGCGGGTCACGTCATGTCCGATCCCGATGGCAACCAATTCAACTGCCCTACGCTTTTCGACCATGGCAATCACATCGCGCAGGTGCTTTTCAAGGTAGTTGGCGGGGTTCACCGACAGGGTGGAATCATCCACCGGCGCCCCGTCTGAAATCACCATCAGCACCTTGCGCTGTTCGGGGCGCACCAGCATGCGGCGATGGGCCCATTCCAGTGCCTCGCCGTCGATATTTTCCTTCAGCAGCCCTTCTTTCATCATCAGCCCCAGATTGGGGCGGGTCCGCCGCCATGGGGCATCTGCGGATTTATAGATGATGTGGCGCAGATCGTTCAGACGGCCGGGTGCCGCAGGGCGGCTTTCACCCAGCCATTTTTCACGGGCCTGCCCGCCTTTCCACGCTTTGGTGGTAAAGCCCAGAATTTCGACCTTCACGTCGCAACGTTCCAGCGTGCGGGCCATCACATCAGCACAGATCGCGGCAATGGAAATCGGGCGTCCGCGCATAGAGCCGGAGTTATCCAGCAGCAGCGTCACGATCGTATCGCGGAATTCCATATCCTTTTCGACCTTGAACGACAGCGGCGTGGTGGGCGATGCCACGACACGCGCCAGACGTCCGGCATCCAGAATGCCTTCTTCGCGGTCAAACTCCCACGACCGGTTCTGCTGTGCCTGCAAGCGGCGTTGCAGCTTGTTGGCCAAGCGGGATACAGCGCCCTTGAGCGGTTCCAATTGCTGATCCAGATAGGCGCGCAGCCGCTCCAGCTCCACCGGCTCTGCCAGATCCTGTGCGCCGATTTCTTCATCAAAATCGGTCGCGAAAACCTTGTAGTCCGGATCAGCGTCAGAGACGGGCTGGGGGGCAGGCGGGTCCAGCGGGGCCTCGCCCTCTGGCATTTCGGTTTCTTCGCCCATTTCCGCATCAGCCTGATCATCCATGCTGACCTGCGCTTGGGATGCATCCTGCTGTTCTTCTTGGCTTTGCTCAGGCGAGGCATCGGCCTCTTCCCCTTCGCTTTCATCGTCGCCGGTGCTGTCAGGCTCTTCCTGATCGTCGTCGCTGCCGTCCTCGGCCGTGTCGTCCTGATCATCGTCGACGCTGTCGGGGTCATCGCCCAACTGGTCACCATAGCCCATATCGGCGATCAACTGACGGGCCAGCCGGGCAAAGGTCTGCTGATCGTTCAGCGCGTCTTCAAGGTTATCCAGCGTGCCGCCGCAATGATCCTCGATAAAGCCGCGCCAGAGTTCCATGACGTTATCCGCGCCCTTGGGCAGATCGCGCCCGGTGGCCAGATGGCGGATCAGATAGCCCGCAGCCACAGAAAGCGGCGCGTCGGCGCTTTGGGTGATCTGGTCATAGCCTTTGCGCTTGGCTTCTGCGCCGATCTTGGCGTCGATATTGCCTGCGGTGCCGGGCATATGCTGCGCGCCGACGGCTTCGATCCGGGCGGTTTCCATCGCCTCATACAGGTCGCGGGCCATCTGGCCCTGCGGCATGTAGCGGGCGGCGACTTTTTCATCGTGAAACTTGTGACGCAACGCAAAAGCATCAGCAGTGCCGCGCGCTTGCATCACCTCGTCCCGTGTCATCCGGCGACTAACCTGCGGCAGGCGGATGCTGTCAGCGGTCTGCCCGGCAGGGTCCACCGAATAGCTGACTGCCAGTTCGGGATCATCAGCCATGACTTTCGTGGCCTCGGCCAAGGCTTTTTTGAACGGATCGGCGGGGTTGTCGCTTGGTTTGCTCATGCAAACGATAAAGCACCGGATAAAGGCGGGGGCAAGAGGCGCAAAGCCATCTCTTCGTTTTCGCACAGGGCCTGCGCCGTGGCGCGACTTTGCAATTGCCGGCAACAAGCGCAACTTATGGCCAGAACATACCAGAGCTTATGGAGACGGAACATGACTACGAAACCTAAAATCGCCCTGATCATCGGGTCCACGCGCGACGCGCGTTTTGCCGATAAACCGGCGGCATGGATGCTGAAACAGGCGCAACAGCGCGATGACTTGGACGTCGAACTTGTCGACCTGAAAGACTATGACCTGCCGCTGTTCAATGAGGCCGCATCGAATAAATGGATGCCGTCAAGCGACCCGCATGCGCTGAAATGGCAGGAAAAGATCGCTGAATTCGACGGTTATATCTTTGTGGTGGCCGAATATAACCACTCGATCACCGGGGCGCTGAAAAACGCGCTGGACCAGGCCTATGTAGAATGGAACCGCAAGCCGATGGGCTATATCGGTTATGGCGGTGTCGGCGCGGCGCGGGCCGTTGAACATTTGCGTCAGATCGGTGTGGAACTGGCGATGGTGCCGGTGCATGGGGCTGTGCATATCGCGGGTGGCGATTTCATGGCGGTGCATCCGATGGGCGCAAATGCCGAGATTGAAACAATCGAAGATCACCTGATCCCCGCCGCCACGGATATGCTGGATGATATTGTCTGGTGGGCCAACGCGACCAAGGCAGCACGGGGCTAAGCAAACGCAAAGCGTATTAGAACCTTTCAGGCCATCGGCGGGGTGCCGATGGCCTGATCTTTATTCAGTAGATTGACCGCTTACGCGTCATCAAATTCCGGGGCTTCAAAGGTCACATCGGCCTCTGGCTCCATTTGGAACAGCTCATCCGTTAATTGATGTAGCGTATTCAAATCCGCAACGCCGGGCAATGTGTTGCCACTTTCATCTACAAAAGCGAGCCGGGGCCGGAATGTTTTCCCCCCGATCTGAATTTCGCCTTCGTCAAAAACATAAGCCAGTTCAGTCACGATGCCCTGCACATTGGCCTGTGCCATTTCAGTTGTCATCGTTTCTGCAAAGATTGGTAATAACGCCTGTGAAATCAGGGTCAGTGCGGATTCTGCCAAGTCCTCATGCTTTAACGTGTAATCGGGTGGCAGCTCAGTACCAATTTTCATTTTCATCGGACAACTCCGTAACATATATTGCAAAAGAGAATGTATAAAAACCAGCCAAGAATATGGCAATAGCAGGGCATGCGTAAATTTTCGCGAATATGCGTTTATTAAACCAGTGATTTATTGCTGATGCCCGTCCGCTCAACTTGACCATGTGTGCGGCAACAGGCCAAGGCAGCCGGATGTGAATTGCGCCGCCATTTGTGCAGCCCAAGCCGCATCCGCTGGATCACGATTAAAGCTGGCCCGCCGCAGCAAGGTCGCATGGGCATGCTTCGCGCTTAACCGCCAATGCAGGACCTGCGGGCCTTCGTCCGGCAGGATGATCGCGTCAATCAAGCCAATCATTGCGCGGCGATGGATCGCCGTTTGCTCTGATCCCGCCCCGTCGAACATCCATTGATGGGTCATCAGCGCGGACAGGCGGCCTGCGCAGGTGGCAAAGCGGTGCAGATCATCACGCGCTGCCTGCGCTGGGCTGGGCAGCAGGCAAGCGACAAGCGCGGCACTAGAAAGGTGTCGTAACATGCGGCCGATTATGGCGGTATGCGATGCGTAAAACGTTAAGGTCAGCGCTGCAGGATATCACGACAATTGGATATGCGAGGCGTCAGAAGCGCGCAGGCTATCGAATAATTATGATTTTAAAGAATTAAAATCGGGCAATAGATATCAGCGCAATGCGCTGCGAATTGGGGGGATTTGCCTTGAGTGGGCAGTCTACAACTGCCCGACCCGTCGATTTCGATGAATTTAGCCCAAGCTCAGGCTTGCTGCGCTTTCGGGCAATTCTTCGTCAAAGCATCGCTGATAGAACTCCGCGACGGTCTGCCGTTCCAGCTCGTCGCATTTATTCAGGAACGACAGGCGGAAGGCATAGCCGACATCCTGAAAAATCCGCGCGTTTTCGGCCCAGGCGAGCACGGTCCGGGGCGACATGACCGTGGACAGGTCGCCATTCATAAAGGCCGTGCGGGTCAGATCGGCGACGGTAACCATCTGGCTGACTGTTTTGCGGCCCTTGTCGGTGTTGTAATGCGGCGATTTCGACAAGACGATCGCAGCTTCGGCATCGTGGCTCAGATAATTCAAGGTGGCGACCAGCGACCAGCGGTCCATCTGGGCTTGGTTGATCTGCTGGGTGCCGTGATAAAGACCCGTAGTGTCGCCCAGACCGACAGTGTTTGCCGTGGCGAACAGACGAAAATACTTGTGCGGCGTGATAATTTCGTTCTGGTCCATCAGGGTCAGCTTGCCGTCATGTTCCAGCACCCGCTGGATCACAAACATGACGTCCGCACGACCCGCATCATATTCGTCGAACACGATGGCAACAGGGTTGCGCAGCGCCCACGGCAAGATGCCTTCGTGGAATTCAGTGACCTGTACACCGTCGCGCAGCTTGATCGCGTCTTTACCAATCAGATCAATCCGGCTGATGTGGCTATCAAGGTTCACACGCACCGCAGGCCAGTTCAAGCGGGCCGCAACCTGTTCGATGTGCGTCGATTTCCCGGTGCCGTGATAGCCTTGGATCATGACCCGGCGGTTATAGCCAAACCCGGCAAGGATCGCGAGCGTCGTGTCAGGGTCAAACTTATAGGTGCTGTCGATTTCGGGCACGCGATCAGACCGGTCGGCAAAGCCTTTGATCTTCATGTCACTATCGATGCCAAAGACATCACGAACTGAAATCTCTTCGGTCGGTTTCGCCTGTGTATCGATCATGCCATCCGCCATCTGGGCCTGCCTTTTATCCTGTCATCTGAAGTCAAATCCGGGATGCATCATAACGCGGGCCGCCGCAAGGGGCAGGGCGCCGCAGGTGATGCTTTGGGGCGTTTGATGGCGCGCGATGGGCTGGCCCGGCAGAACCGTCACGGACCTGTGATCACGAATTCAGCACGTTTTTGAAACTCTTTCCGAATGCCTTCCGTAGCTAAAGGGCAGATCAGGCAAAACGCCGGGTCACTCAAGGGAGTTAACTTCATGAAATTTACGCACATCATTGCTGCCACGACCGCCATCAGCTTTGCCACCGGCGCCTTTGCCGCAGGCCATGCCACAAACCCGATGGTTGGCGGGGCCGAGATGTCAGCCAGCATGAACATCGTGGAAAATGCGGCCAACAGCCCGATCCACACAACGCTGGTTGCCGCCGTGACCGAAGCAGGGCTGGTTGAAACGTTGCAAGGTGACGGCCCCTTCACCGTCTTCGCCCCCACCAACGCTGCATTCGAAAAACTGCCCGCAGGTTCGGTCGAAAAACTGCTTGAGCCCGGCAACAAGGAACGTCTGGTTGAAATCCTGACCTGCCATGTTGTTGCGACCAACGCATTGTCCGATGCCATTGGTGGCATGATCGCCGATGACAACGGCAGCCACCCGGTCGAAACCCTTGGCGGTTGCACACTGACAGCCACAATGAATGGCGACATGATCCAACTGCAAGACGAACAGGGGCAGGTTGCCACTGTGACCATCGCCGATGTCGTGCAATCCAACGGCGTGATCCACGTGATCGACACTGTGATGTTGCCCGCCGTAGGGTCCTGAACGACCCGCTGACGCATCCCCTGCGTCACATGAAAGTGCATCGCCTGAAACACGGCGATGCATTACATCCAGTGTCGGACTAAGCAGGAGCAGACCATGCAACGCAGAACCTTTATGGCGACCGCCATCACATCCGCCCTTATGACCCGCGTGGCACAGGCACAGGACACCTTTGAGGTAACCCGGACAGAGGCAGAATGGCGCGCGATGCTGACCGATCTGCAATACAGCGTGATGCGCGAAGAAGCGACAGAGCGGGCAGGGACATCGCCTCTCGACAAGAATTACGCGGATGGCATCTATTATTGCCGTGGCTGCGATCTGGCACTTTATAGTTCAGAGACAAAATATGACAGCGGCACTGGCTGGCCCAGCTTTTGGGAAAACCTGCCAGATTCCATCGCGACCAAGCCGGACCGGAAGCTATTCAGCGTACGCACCGAATGTCATTGTCGTCGTTGCGGCAGCCATCTGGGGCATATCTTTGATGATGGACCCGCACCCACAGGCAAGCGGCATTGTCTGAACGGGGCCAGCCTCGTGTTCCGCGCCTGATACCTGAGTTGCCCCGATATCGGGGCGACAAGGTCGTGCGCGCAACCATTACTGACGGGCCGGCTACCACGCGCACATGATACTACAAGTATTGGTTGTGTTTTTTGGTATCGTGCTCGCGCAGACTTCAGGCTGCCGATGTGAAATACACATATTTGTCAGTGTCTTAGGGCGTCGTATACGGCGATAACCCAATGCTTGTTGTGCAGCGAGATCAAACATGGCAAAAAAGTGGCAATTATGGGGCGGAATTTATCCGCCCGTCTTCACAGATCGGAAATAATTTTTTCGGCATGATCTGATTATTCACGTTGGTTACAGGAGTTGGCTCAATGTGGGCGCGATTTAAGAAAACGACGCATTTGACACGTGGTGAAAAATTACTGGCGCTGGCTTTCGGCGCTGTGATTGCCATGTCGGCGGGCATGACCATTCTGATTATGTCCGGTTTTGAGCATGAAAATCCGCGACCGCCCGAACCATCACTCTATGACCACTGGATCGTCCTGTCCGGTGCGTTCAGTGGTGGGTTCACGCTCTATCTGGCGCGGGGATGGATGGGGATGCAAGGGACACTGGGCATCGCCCGTGCCCTTGTCGGCAGCATCATTTTGGCTTTTGTGGCGGCTGTGATGACGGGAACGCTGATCATGCCGATCTATGGCACGCTCTTCGGGCCGATCATGCTGGTGACGCAGTTTATTGAACTGCCTGCGCTTGCCGTCTTGTGGTTCGTCATCGCGGTCGTGGTACATGCGCTGATCGCCATCTGGCGGGAAGAGCGCGCATTGGGTTACGGGCGCGGTGCGGATCGCGGGGCACTCTCGCAGCTTAGCCGCATGTCACAGATTAACCTTCATCGGTATAACTCTGGGCGCTGAAGGCCTGCTGTGGATCCGGGGGTCCGCATATACGGCCCCCGGTGACAGTGCTTATTCTTTCTCGCGAAAGTTCCGGCTGACCTTGATCTGATCCCAGGCCCAGACGACCTCGGCAAGCTGTTCTTCTTGGCTGCGGTCACCGCCGTTCATGTCAGGGTGCAGAACCTTGATCAGCGACTTATAGGCCTTGCGGATTTCGGGCTTGGACCAATTGTCCTTGGCTTCCAGAATATCAATTGCGCGGCGTTCGGTCGGGGGCAGCTTGCGGCCGGTGGCGGCACCACGGCCCGGATTGCGGGTCGCATTCTCGCCCAGCACCTCATGCGCGTCTTCAATCCCCAAGCGGGCCCAGGCACGCTCTTCCACGCTGCGCTTAAAGGGTTTCGTCGGGCGATCCCAAACGCGGTCCTTGTCCATCTGCGCGGCAAGTTCTGCCTCTGTCGTGGTTTCAAAGAAATTCCACTTCAGATTGTACTCGCGCACGTGCTGCTGACAGAACCAGAAAAAATCATCCAGTACATCGGGCGATTTCGGCGCACGAAATTTGCCCGCCTCCTGACACCCCTCGTGGTCACACAGGCGGGTCGATGTTTCGGACGCACCAGAAATCCCTCGACGTCCGCGCGGGTTCTTTTTCTTGGAACTCGAAACCGACATGTCAAAACCAAAGGGGTCATCTTTTTTCATGGGTGTCTCACCTTTCCGACTCGGCCAACAAACTCTAAACATCCCAGCGTAAGATTGAAGGGGGCAGAGGAAAAAATAATGGCTATCGAGACAGAAATTCGCACCGCATTGGAAAGACTTTCACCGACAACGCTTCAGGTGATCAACGAAAGTGCAAAGCATCAAGGCCACGCGGGCGATGACGGATCAGGCGAAAGCCACTGGCGGATCGTGATCGCAGCCCCGTCGCTGGCCGATAAATCGCGCATCGCAAAGCACCGCGCCATTCATGACGCGCTGGGCAAGGATCTTATCGGGCGCATTCACGCCCTTGCGATTGATATGCAGTAATTACTCGGCGGCCACATCAGGCGAAGGGCGCGGGTTTGTATCCTTCGTCTCGGAACCGTGCTCTTCGTCGATTGCGTCTTCAACGCTTTCCGGGGGCGGCGCTGCGGCAAACGTCGGTTCCTTGCGCAGCTCAGGCGCTGGGGCGGTGTCGGCCAGCTTGGCACGGCGAAACACAAGCATGTTCTGAAAGACGGTGGTTTTCCCCACCAGCCCTTCACGCTGTTCGCAGGGCAGGGTGTCGGCGCGAATATATTCCCAGCCGTCGGCCGCAAGTTCGTTCATCGCCGTTTCCAGTGCATTGGCAAAGCGATCCTCTGTGGATCTGACACCCTTGCCCTTCAGCCCACGTACCGGCGCCGGTACGACCTTGTATTCGTATGACATTGTGTCACCCCTTTGTTCACCAAATGTATGTAGCAAAGCCGGACGCCAAGTCCAATTGATTTGCGGTATCAGATCGTGAACGCAGTGTTGCGCAGCCGTGCGATAGGGGCCGACGGAAGTCCGACGATTATCCGACGCAATGCAGACCGGGGTCAGAGCCCCAGTTTCGCAGTCACGATCTTGTTCACAGCCGCCGGGTTGGCCTTGCCGCCGGTGGCTTTCATGACCTGCCCCACGAACCAACCCGCCAGTTTCGGATTGGCCTTGGCTTTTTCGACTTGGGCGGGGTTTGCGGCGATGATCTCGTCCACCGCGGCTTCAATCGCGCCGGTGTCGGTGACCTGCTTCATGCCTTCGGTTTCCACGATCTCTGCCGGGTCGCGGCCGGTCGTGTAGCAGATTTCAAACACGTCTTTGGCGATCTTGCCAGAGATCACATCTGACTTGATTAGCCCGATGATCTGACCCAGTTGCGCGGCAGAGACAGGGCTGTCTTCGATGCCCTTGTCACCGTCTTTTTTCAAACGGCCGAAAAGCTCGTTGATGACCCAGTTCGCGGCCAGTTTGCCGTCACTACCGTCGGCCACGTTTTCGAAATAGATCGCATTCGCCACTTCGGCTGTCAGGACGGAGGCATCATAATCCGACAGGCCGAAATCACTGATAAAACGCGCTTTTTTCGCGTCAGGCAGTTCGGGCAGGGCGGATTTGATGTCATTAACCCATGCTTGTTCAATTTCCAGCGGCAGCAGGTCAGGATCGGGGAAGTAGCGGTAATCATGCGCCTCTTCCTTGGACCGCATCGAACGGGTTTCGTTCTTGTCCGGATCATAAAGCCGCGTTTCCTGCACGACCTCTTTGCCGTCCTCGATCAGGGCGATCTGGCGGCGGGCTTCGTAGTCAATGGCCAGTTGGATGAACCGCATGGAGTTCATATTCTTGATCTCGCACCGCGTACCAAGATGGCTGAAATCCTGAGTTTCCTGATACTTTTCATAAGCACCGGGTTTGCAGACCGACACATTCACATCAGCCCGCAGATTGCCATTTTGCATATTGCCGTCGCACGTGCCCAGATAACGCAGGATCTGGCGCAGCTTCACCACATAGGCCGCTGCTTCCTCTGGTCCGCGAATATCGGGGCGGCTGACGATTTCCATCAGCGCCACGCCGGTGCGGTTCAGGTCCACAAAAGACATGTTCGGGTCCATGTCGTGAATGGATTTGCCCGCGTCCTGTTCCAGGTGAATCCGCTCGATCCGGACCTTGCGCGCGGTGCCATCGCCCATTTCCACCAACACTTCGCCTTCGCCCACGATGGGATGATAAAGCTGCGAAATCTGATAGCCCTGCGGCAGGTCAGGATAAAAATAGTTCTTACGATCAAAGGCGGAGTTCAGGTTGATCTGCGCGTTCAGCCCGAGCCCGGTTTTCACGGCGAGCGCCACGCAGCCTTCGTTGATCACCGGCAGCATGCCGGGCATGCCCGCATCCACAAAGGCCACATTGCTGTTGGGCTCGGCCCCGAATTGCGTTGACGCGCCCGAAAAAAGCTTGGCTTTGGTTGCCACCTGCGCGTGTACTTCCAGCCCGATGACTAGTTCCCAGTCACTGGTGGCACCGGCGATCACTTTGGGGGCAGGGGCATCATAGGTCAGGTCGAGCATGGCACTTTCCAATCTTACGTTACCGCGCTTCTAAAACAGGCAATCGCGGGGAACAAGTGTCGGCTTCGTGCGTTGTGACATCACACCTGAACCAATGAAGGAAAAGACGCATGACACAGATGTCTGACGCAAAGATCGTAATCGTAGCCACCGATGGCTTTGAGCAATCAGAACTCTTCACCCCGCTTGAAGAATTGCGCAAAGCCGGTGCCACCGTGCATGTGGCCACGCTGGACGGTAACGCGATCAAAGGCTGGGACCAGGACAATTGGGGCGACTCCGTGGGTGGCGACCTGAAAATCGCGGATGTGAATGTTGATGACTATGATTGCATCGTGTTGCCCGGTGGCCAGATCAACCCTGACTTGCTGCGGGTGGAGCCTGACGCGCTGCACCTGATCCAGAATTTCGTGAGCAAGGGCAAGATCGTCGCTGCGATCTGTCACGCCCCTTGGTTGCTGATCGAAGCGGACGTTGTGCGCGGGCGCGAGATGACATCGTATCATTCGATCAAAACCGATCTGAAAAATGCTGGTGCAAATTGGGTCGATCAGGAAATCGCAATTTCCAACGGCATTATCACCAGCCGGTCGCCAGAGGATCTTGGCGCTTTCGTGTCCAAGATCATTGAAGAAGTGAAAGAGGGCAAACACCCCCGTCCAAACGCGGCCTGAGTCGTGCGATCAGCGGCAATTTGCCAGCTTTGCGATGTCTGCTTGCGCTGCCCTTGGTGGGTGGCGCAAGTTGCATTTATGCGCATCCTTTCTTTGATCATGGCTGCCGGTTTGGCGGCATTGCCATCTGCCTCTATCGCTGAGGGGGCTGCGGTGCAGCCAATCACCCGTGAAAATGCGCAAGAACAAGCGCTGGCGATGCCCCGCCCATCCGCGCGCCCGCTTTACATGGTGCGCTACCCTGTCATCATTGAAAAACGCATACCGGATGTGCGCCCGATTGCGCGCAGCACCTTTCAGCCGCGTGCGCTGTGGGATTTCAAGGCGGGTGGTCGCACATGGACCCGTGCCGCCATGGCCGCAATTGAGGGTCACGGCGATACGCTCACCGATATTGTGCCGCGCGATATCGACACGTGGTGCCCGGCTTATGAAGACGCCACACCCAACCGCCGCCGCGCGTTCTGGGTTGGCATGATGTCAGCATTGTCCAAACACGAAAGCACCTTTCGCCCTGCCGCAGTAGGCGGCGGTGATCTGTGGTACGGGCTTTTGCAGATTTATCCTGATACCGCCCGCCGCTATGGTTGCCGCGCGCAGACGGGTGAGGCGTTAAAGGATGCGGCCGATAACCTTAGCTGTGCGGCGCGGATCATGGCGGTAACCGTGGCCCGTGACAACGCGATTGCGGTGCATGACGGGCGTTGGCGCGGTGTGGCCGCCGACTGGGGGCCGATGACAAACAGCCGTAAAATCAGTGAGATGGCTGGTTGGACCCGTCAGCAAACCTATTGCGTCCCGCTGGAAGGGGTGCGACCGGTTGCCAGACCGCTGTTTAATCTGTCTGACGCTGTTTCAACCATGAGCGTGACGCCGCGACCAGATTGACCGCCGGTGCGTCCTTGCCCCCCATCGCAAGCGTGGCCCGCCGTAAGAGTGCAATACCGTCTTCGGAATTCTTGGGCATTGAGGCCGCAGAGATCGGTTCGCCGACTGTCACCTGATATGGTTGTTTCGCTTTATTAAGCGTCTCGTGAAACAGGGTGATATCCCGCAATGTCGGGTGGATCAGGTCGAAAAGATAGAACAGCACGGAATTGCGCGCCTGAATATTCACAGGAATCACCGGCAGATCAAACTTGCGGGCCAGCATCGCGGCAGATGCCATCCATGGCCGCTCAAACAGGCGCAACCCGCGCCGTTTTGCCAGTCTGCCAGATGGGAAAATAACGCCCAGGCGCCCCTCTGCTGTCGCTTTACGCATATAGCCCATGGTCTCGCGGGTTTTGGCGTGGCTGCGCAATTCTTTGCGCCATTCGACCGGGGCGATCATCGTTTCCATCTGGGGAAAGACCCGCAGAATATCCCGATTGGCAAAGAAATAGGCATCGGGTCGCGTGGCGGCGATCAGGTGGTGCAGGATGATGCCATCTGCGATCCCGGACGGATGATTGGCAACGATCAGGGCAGGACCATGCGCTGGGATATTACCCAAGCCACTGACAGTGACTGTTTGGGCCAGACGGTGGCCCATGGTCTGCATGATCGTATCGGCAGGCGCATGTTCCAGCGTCTTTGCGAGATCAACGGTGGCGTTATACGCCAGCATCCGGTTCAGGGACTGGCGTATCATCCGCGTGCCGGGACGATTTTTGAAAAGCCAAGGCGCCCGTTCAGCAATCAGCGGGTCAATACGATGTTTCATGCGGTATCAATGACCACACCAGCATAACGGTTCCACGACAAAGCGGTGCCTCCCCTAGGTAAATGCGATGCAGCGCTCAGCCGAGCAGCCGGGTCACCATTTCCGTGGTATCGCGCGACAGGTTCGGCGTCGCAGCAATCCGCTGAAGTGCTGCGCGCATTTTGCTTTGCCTGTCAGTGTCATAGCGTTTCCACGTATCAAAAGCCGACACCATCCGCGCCGTGGTTTGCGGGTTCAGCGCGTCAAGTTTGATCAGCCAATCGGCCATCAGGTCATAGCCCACCCCGGACGGATCGTGAAAGCCCGCCGCATTGCTTTTGAGCGCGCCAAAGACCGCCCGGAACCGGTTGGGGTTCTTCATCTCGAAATCCGGGTGGCGGGTGAGCTTTTCAGCGGTGGTCGCCGCCGCATCCGGGGCGGCGCAGGCGACCTGTAGCCCGAACCATTTGTCCATAACCAGACGGTCATGCTGCCACTGATCGGCAAATGCCTGAAGCTCTGCCTGCCCTTTGCCGATCTTCAGCAAGGCGTTCAGCGCGGCCAGTTGCTGGGTCATATTGTCGGCACCCGTGTATTGCTGTGCCGCCTGTTTGCCACCATCAAGCCGGGACATCAGCATCAGTAAGGCATTGCCCAAAGACCGTTTCCCGGCGGCTTCTGCCTCTGGACTGTAGAGCCCGGAGACGGTCATTTCAGCGTAAAGCCGTGGCAGCGGGTCCTGCAGGTGCTGCGCGATATGCAGCTTTAACGCTTCATGGGCAGTGTAAATCGCAGCAGGATCAGGAATTTCGTCGCAATCAACCAAGGCCTGCGCGGTGTCATCCTCGGTCGGGAGCGACAGGACCAGCGCGCGGAAAGCGGGGGCAAGGTTGTCATCGCGCGCCACTACGGCAAGCCCGTCCAGATAGGCGCTGTCGGGCGTTGCATCGTCGCGCACCATCCGCAGCAGAACATCCTGCGCCAGCATGCGCCCGGCGTCCCATTTGTTGAACGGATCGGTATCGTGAGCCAGCAGAAAAGCCCGTTCTACGTTCGTTTGTGCGCGTTGCAGGATCACCGGGGCAGAAAAATCCCGCAGGATAGAGGCGATGGGGCGACTGGACAGATTGTCGAAGGTAAAGCTTTGTTCCGCTTTGGTCAGTTCCAGCACCTGCGTTGGCAGTATTTCATCACCATTGTCGTTGAGAAGCCCAAACGCCACGGGGATCACCAGTGGCTCTTTGTGGTCTTGGCCCGGCGTGGATGGCGTGTGCTGTGACAGGGTCAGCGTATAGGTGCCGTCGGCAAAATCCTCGTGCACTTTGACCCGTGGCGTTCCGGCTTGGCTGTACCATTTGGCAAATTGCGTCAGATCGCGACCGGTGGCGTCTTCGAAGACTTTCAACCAATCCTCAATCGTGGCGGCGTCGCCATCATGCCGCGCGAAATAAAGATCAAGCGCTTTGGCATAGGCGTCATCACCAACGAGGCGTTTCAGCATGCCAATGATCTCGGCCCCTTTTTCGTAGACCGTGACAGTGTAGAAATTGTTGATTTCCACAAAGCTGTCAGGCCGGACTGGGTGGGCGAGCGGACCGTTGTCTTCGCGGAACTGGTGCGCGCGCAGGACCACCGCGTCGCTGATCCGCTTCACCGCGTCGCCACGCATATCGCCGGTGAATTGCTGATCGCGAAAGACGGTCAGCCCTTCCTTGAGGCACAGTTGGAACCAATCGCGACAGGTGATCCGGTTGCCGGTCCAATTGTGGAAATACTCATGGGCGATGATCGCCTCGATCCGTTCGAAATTGGCATCGGTCGCTGTTTCCGGACTGGCGAGCACGGCGGAAGAGTTGAATATATTCAGCCCCTTGTTTTCCATCGCGCCCATGTTGAAATCATCGACCGCTACGATGTTGAAAATATCGAGGTCATATTCGCGCCCATAGACATCTTCGTCCCATGTCATGGATTTTTTCAGTGCTTCCATACCAAAGGCGCATTTGCCTTCATCGCCGGGGCGCACCCAGATATTCAGCGCGACATGTTTGCCAGATCGTGTGGTAAAGCGGTCGGGGTGATTGACCAGATCGCCTGCCACAAGGGCGAACAGATAGGCCGGTTTGGGCCAGGGATCGTGCCATTCCGCCCAGCCATCGCCCTGATCCGTCGGATTGCCGTTTGACAGTAATACGGGCAGGTCGCTTTCAATGCGGGTGGTGAAGACGCCCATCACATCGGGCCGGTCGGGGTAATATGTGATCTTGCGAAACCCCTCCGCCTCGCATTGGGTGCAATACATGCCGTTTGACATATACAGCCCTTCGAGTGCGGTGTTGGTTTCGGGGCTGATCTCTACCTCTGCCTCAAAGATGAAAGGGGCATTGGGGACCGTGCAGCGCAGACCGGTAGGTGTGACATCGGGCGTGAGTGGCGCCCCGTCAATCTTGGCGCTGATCAGGGTCAGATCTTCGCCATGCAGGAGGAAGTCGCTGGACGTGGCATCCGGGTTCGGACGAAAGGCGATCCGCGACAGCACGCGCGTTGCTGTTGGTGCCAGCCGGAATGTCAGGTGGACACTGTCGACCAGATAGGCTGGGGGCGTGTAATCTTTGAGGTAGATCGTCTGCGGGCTGGCGTCTTTCATGTCGCATCCTCTTTTGCTTCTGCGCAAGGTAGGGCCGTCATGCATAAACTACCACCGTATTTGCAGTAGACGGGCAAAATCTGACACAGGTTTTGATGTCAAAATTTTTGAAAAATTTTGGGCGCGCCTCATGTAATGTGCATGACCAAGATGCGCCGCAAATCTGACCTGCCACAAAAGATCTGCGCCACCTGTGGCCGCCCGTTCACGTGGCGCAAAAAATGGGCAAAGGTCTGGGATGCGGTCCTCTATTGCTCGGACCGCTGCCGCAATGCGCGGCGAAACCGCTAAATTGGTCATGAAATATGACCGCGCTTGTTGCCTATAGGAAACGTTTGTTCTACCCAAATAGAAGTGCCGTGTGCCGCGGTATGCCAAGGACAGGATGACAGATATGCAGGATCGGATCGAAAAGAGCGGGCTTCAGGTTGCTTCGGAGCTTGCCGATTTTATCGACAACAAGGCGTTACCCGGTACGGATGTTTCCCCAGAAGACTTTTGGTCAGGGTTTGCGACCATGGTGGCGGAACTGACGCCCCGCAATCGCGCGTTGCTGGAAACCCGCGAGGCTTTGCAGGAAAAGATTGACGCCTGGCATCTTGAACGGCGCGGCCAGCCCCATGATCGTGGCGGCTATGAGGCATTTCTGCGCGACATCGGCTATCTTGTTGACGAAGGTGATGATTTTGAGATCGCGACCACGGATGTGGACGCTGAGATTGCCAAGGTGCCCGGCCCGCAATTGGTCGTGCCGATCACCAATGCCCGCTTTGCCTTGAATGCCGCCAATGCCCGCTGGGGCAGTCTTTATGATGCCTTCTACGGCACCGATGCGATGGGTGAACTGCCGCCCAAGGACGGTTATGACCGGGGTCACGGGGCCCGCGTTGTGGCCCGGTCGCGGGTGTTCCTTGACCAGACATTTCCGATTGAAAATGCCAGCCACGCGGATGTGCGCCGCTATCATGTGCAGGATGGTGCCCTGCTGATTGACGATCAGCCTTTGCGCGATCCTGCAAAATTTGTGGGCTATCGCGGCAATCCCAAAGCGCCCGACGCGGTAGTGCTGCGCAATAACGGTCTGCATGTGGAACTGATCTTTGACCGCGCGCATCCGATTGGCAGCCGCGATCAGGCGGTGCTGGCCGATGTCCGTCTGGAAAGCGCGATAACCGCGATTATGGATTGTGAGGACAGCGTGGCCTGCGTCGACGCCGAGGATAAGGTGCTGGCCTATAGCAACTGGCTGGGCCTGATGCAGGCCAATCTGACGGCTGAGTTTCAGAAAGGCGGCAAGACATTGGTCCGCCGTCTGTCTGAGGACCGGTCCTATATCGCGCCGGATGGCAGTGAGCTGACCCTGAAGGGTCGCGCCTTGCTGTGGATCCGCAATGTGGGCCACCTGATGACCAACCCTGCGATCCTCGACCAGAACGGTGATGAGGTGTTCGAAGGGCTGATGGATGCGATGGTAACCACGCTGATCGCCATGCATGACCTGCGCCGCGAGGGCGGCAATTCCGAGAAGGGATCGGTCTATGTGGTCAAGCCCAAAATGCACGGGCCGGAGGAGGTGACATTTGCCAGCGACACCTTTGCTGCGGTCGAAGATGTACTGGGGCTGCCGCGTTATACCGTCAAGATCGGCATCATGGATGAGGAACGCCGCACCACTGTGAACCTTAAGGAGTGTATCCGCGCGGCACGGCAGCGGGTTGCCTTTATCAACACCGGCTTTCTGGATCGGACGGGCGATGAAATCCATACCTCAATGGAGGCGGGGCCCTTTAGTCGTAAGGACTTTATCAAGCGTAAACAATGGATTGGCGCTTATGAAGATCAGAACGTGGATATCGGCTTGGCCTGCGGGTTTTCCGGCAAGGCCCAGATCGGCAAGGGCATGTGGGCGATGCCCGACCTAATGGCCGCGATGCTGGAACAAAAGATCGCGCACCCGCAATCGGGCGCGAACTGTGCCTGGGTGCCCAGCCCGACAGCCGCCACGCTGCATGCGCTGCATTATCACAAGATCGACGTGATGGCGGTGCAGGACAAGCTGCGCAAGGTCGGGCGGCGCGCTGATGTGTCCTCGATTTTGGACATTCCGCTGGCCCAGTATCAACGCTGGACCGATG
The DNA here is from genome assembly GCF_046640325.1 of Loktanella agnita. Taxonomy (NCBI): domain Bacteria; kingdom Pseudomonadati; phylum Pseudomonadota; class Alphaproteobacteria; order Rhodobacterales; family Roseobacteraceae; genus Loktanella; species Loktanella agnita. Next base: position 124,625 of record NZ_JBJMBF010000003.1, read on the forward strand.
CGCAGAAACGGCGCGAGGTGGAGAATAACGCGCAGGGTATCCTTGGTTATGTGGTTCGCTGGATTGATCAGGGTGTTGGTTGTTCCAAGGTGCCGGACATCCATGATGTCGGCTTGATGGAGGATCGCGCGACCTGTCGGATTTCCAGTCAGGCGCTGGCAAACTGGCTGCATCACGACGTTGTCTCGCAGGGTGATGTGATGGCGGCGATGCAGCGGATGGCGGTTGTTGTGGATGGGCAAAACGCGGATGATCCGCTCTATCGTCCGATGGCCCCAGACTATGACGGGATCGCCTTCCAGGCGGCCTGTGATCTGGTGTTCAAGGGCCGCATCCAACCGTCAGGTTATACAGAGCCAATCCTGCACCAGCGCCGGTTGGAACTGAAAGCACAACGTAATCACTAAAGGCGGGTGGATTGAAACCCACCTTACGGGAGACGATATATGGCAGAAATATCAGCGGGTAAGGCGCGCACGATCATCCGCAAGGCGCTGGCTAAAGCCCGGGAGCTGGAGTTCAAGCCGCTTTCGGTTGTGGTGCTGGATGCGGGCGGCCATGTGAAGGCGTTTGAGCGCGAAGATGGCGCGGCACCGGGCCGGTTTGGTATTGCGCATGGCAAAGCTTACGGGGCTGTGATGTTGGGCATGGCAGGTACGGCGCAGATGGCGCGGGCGGAAAGCCAAGCCTATTTTATGGCGGCGGTGAATGGCGTTTATGGCGGGCAGGTGGTGCCGGTGCCGGGCGGTGTGTTGCTGCGTGACAAGAAGGGGGCTGTGATCGGTGCCGTGGGTGTGACTGGCGATACATCCGACAATGATGTGATCGCGGCGATGGCCGGGATTGAAGCTGCCGGGATTGAGGGTGAGGCATAGGCCAATCGCCTTGCAAACGGAATGCCGCCCGCGTGTGAAGCGCAGAAATGCGTTTGGGTGCGGGCGGTCGGTTAGGTTTCCAGTAACATATGCTGGTTTCGTTGAGTTTTTTTAAAAACAACTCCTTGCTACCAATGCTTTGGTTTTCCCCCATGCATTTGCATAGAAGTATTACGCTGCCGCAATTTTGATCCAGGCTGCTCAATCCGCTGACATGTGCACTGTTGCCCCTACCGTTGTGCGCTGCACCGTCTTTCGCGGGATGTCAAAGCGCTGTATTACGCAGCAAACGTGAAAGGAATGTGCATGGGTCGCCCTGTTATCGGCATCATCGGCAATGGTCATTTGATCAACAACGAATATCTGGTCCAAGGGGCCGGCCACATGAATATTCAGGCGGTGGCGCAGGTGTCGGACGGGGTGCCGCTGGTTGTGCCCACTGATCCGGATCTGGTGAGCGTGGCGGAGCTGATGGATGTTTGCGACGGTTTCCTGTTCACCGGTGGTCGTCCGAACGTACACCCGGAGGAATATGGCGAGGACCCGACCGAGGCGCATGGTGCCTTTGACCGGGGCCGGGATCGTGTGGCGCTGGAGCTGATCCGCGCTTGTGTTGATCGGGGGCAGCCGATTTTCGGAATTTGCCGGGGGTTTCAAGAGGTTAATGTCGCGATGGGCGGCTCTCTTTACCCGGAAATTCGTGATTTGCCGGGCCGTGACAATCATCGCATGCCGCCTGATGGGACGCTGGAAGAGAAATTCGCATTGCGCCATGAGGTCAGTTTTACCGAAGGTGGTCCGTTTCATCGGCTGATGGGCGCGCCGCGTGTGATGACAAATACGCTGCATGGGCAGGGGATCAAACTGCCGGGCCCACGGGTCGTGATTGACGGTCATGCGCCGGACGGCACGCCAGAGGCGATTTATATTGCGGATGCGCCGGGTTTTACCCTTTCGGTGCAATGGCATCCGGAATGGAACGCAGCGGCTGATCCGGTGTCGCGTCCGTTGTTCGTGGCCTTCGGCGATGCTTGCCGTGCGTGGTCTGCCGGGGCGTTGCGCAAGGCCGGGTAGCAACGCGCGGTGGTGTTGCGTGGCGCGCTGCGTGCGCTGGTGGCGAATCATTCGTAAACGATGGTGTTTCGCCTGTTTTTGAATGATCGGAAAAGCGTCGGACTTTCGTCGGACCGTTTGTCCTGTCTGGCGTGATGAATGCGGCGTGCGGTGTAATGGTAAATGCGCTGTTAATCGTTCGCTTCGCGTCTGATTGCGCGCTGTCATGACTTTGATCAATGCAGGCTGCGCTGGTTCGGTTAGGCTCCCACATGTAACGGGGGAGATGTCTGATGAAGATTTTGATCGCTTACGCCACGACGGAAGGCCAGACCCGCAAGATCGTCCGGTTTTGCGCGGACCATCTGATCGCGCTGGGCCATTCGGTCGAACTGTTGGGGGCCGCAGATGCCGATGATCTGGCGCTTGTAGGATTTGATGCGGCATTACTGGCTGCATCGGTGCATATGGGCCATTACCAGAGTCCCGTCTTGACGCTGGCCAAGCGCGAGGCGGCGGCGCTGGCGGGTATGACGTCGGCCTTTTTGTCTGTTTCACTCGCCGCTGCTGGTGATGATCCGGAGGATGTGCAGGGGCTGCAGGACTGCGTGGCGTGCTTTGCGTCCGAAACGGGTTGGACCCCGGCAGAGGTGTTTCATGTAGCCGGTGCATTTCGGTTCTCGGAATATGATTTCTTTAAATCATGGGCGATGCGCTGGATTGCCATGCAAAAGGGCCAGACAGTCAATCCGCATCAAGATACGGAGTACACGGATTGGGCGGCGCTGAAAGGGATGATTGACCGCTGGATCGGGGGCTGACAGCGCGCGGTGGCTTGTGTCTGGATGAGGTTTGCTGCAATGTTTCGTAAACGATTACGGAGCAGATGATGAAACGGTCCCGCATCAATGAGATCATGGCTGAAGCGGATGAAATGATCCGCCATCACGGCTTTGCCTTGCCGCCCTTTGCCTATTGGACGCCGGATGAATTCAAGGCCCGCGCGGATGATGCGCGTGCGGTGATTGACGCGCGCTGCGGTTGGGACATCACTGATTACGGTGCGGGCCGTTATGATGAAATGGGGCTTTTCCTGTTCACACTGCGTAACGGTCGTCTGGCCGATCTGCAACGCGGCGGCGGCATGTGCTATGCGGAGAAGCTGTTGATTTCAAAGCAGGATCAGCTTTCGCCGATGCATACTCATGTGATCAAGGCCGAGGATATCATCAATCGTGGCGGTGCCACACTGGTGGTGGAGCTTTATGGCTCTGACGCTGATGGGAATTTCGATGAAAGCGCCGGTGGTGTTGTTATGTGTGACGGCATTCGCCGCGAATTCAGCGCCGGTGAAAAGCTGCGCTTTGCCCCCGGTGAAAGCCTGACGCTGATGCCGGGTGATTGGCATGCGTTCTGGGGGGAGGGCGGTGATGTGCTGGTCGGTGAGGTGTCAACGGTGAATGATGATGAGACCGACAATATCTTTCGCGAGCCGATTGGGCGCTTTGCAGAGGTGGAAGAGGACGTGGACCCGACGCATCTGCTGGTGAGCGATTACAGACAGTGGCTGTAGTGCAGGGCGGAACTGGCCGTGGCAGAGTGTTGCGGGAGCCTAGATTGGGCGCAATCTGTAACGCCAGTCTTCGCGGTGCTGGGACGTTGACGCCCAAGTGAAGGCTGTTTGTCAGCTATTGATAGGCCTCACGTATTTCGTCTTCATGTTGTTTGTTCCGCAACATTCGAACGCTGTCATAAAACGCCAGATCCATATAGCGCGCAGTGTTCGGCGCATCTGCACCGTGATTGCCGCCAAATGAGACCTGCAATATCCCCGAACATTTGGTTGAATCGGCATTGTTGGTGTCGTTGATTTTCCACCAGAGTGAATCATTCGGCGCAGCGCTGAAGCCACATGTTTCTGCGAAGCCCTGCGTGGACAGGTTTCCGTCCGAGATCAGCCAATACATGAACACGTTGGCGTCACTCTGCACTTCCACGCTTGGTGTGCCAAAGCGGTCAATCACGCCATCGCGCGGCTGGTCCATATCAGGCTCTGGCCTGTTCTGATCCGCGAAAAAATATCTTATATCAATGTGTTCGACAGCATGCCGGGTTGAGGGTGTGCCCAGATGCAATACGATATCGACCTTGCTGTCGGACGGCGCACCGGGCGCGCGCTGCATTCCTGCGAAATGGATTGCATGCGCATATTCATATTCCTGCGGCACAGGGGATGACAGTAGTTCCGTGCTTTCTTCTTCCAGAACAAGCTCTAACCCTTGATCATATAAGGCGATGCAGGCTTCCACGCTCATCATGCCCGTTTTCACATTGGTAAGGCCGTTCAGTGCGTCCGGGTAATCGTTTTCCCAGTTCTTGAGCATATCGCCCGGCCAATCAGCAGGTGTGGCAAACGGATGCATGCCAGATATGAGCTGGCAGGGCACGGGTCCCCAATCACCGTCCTTTGACCGCAGCTGTTCATATGCAAACCACCCGGCGGGCGCAGATAACCCCAACAAAAGCCCAATCTTCACTAGTTTACGCATATGCATCCCGTTCAATTCGTTGAGAAAATCTGTTTATCACGGAATAATGTGGAACAATAGCCAAAGGCGGCGACAGAGGGTCGAATAGTGAGAGTGTTGGACGGGCACAATTTGTGGTGACGAAAGGATTACTCCGAAAGGCAGCTCAGTCCTCGCATCGCTGACAGTGGTCTCGGTTGTGGTCCGGTACGCAGCGGGATTCCTGCTGGTACCGGACCACGTTCTTACAAGATCAAGTCGAAGGTGTTGATCAAGGGCAGTTCTCTTGCCCGGGTGCCGGTCAGGTTGAACAGCGCGTTGCCGAGTGCTGCCATCGCGGGCGGGGTGCCGGGTTCGCCGACGCCGCCCATATGCGGGTTGGTTTCGCGGATTTGCACCGTGAAGTCTGGCGTGTTGTGCATCCGCAGCGCGTCGTAATCATAGAAATTATACTGCTCAACCTCGCCATCCCGGAAGGTGATTTCCCCCTGCATCGCGGCGGAGAATCCGTAGATTGCGCCAGAGATCATCTGCGCTTCGATGATGCCGGGGTCGAGCGCGGTGCCCACATCGCAGGCGATCCAGCATTTGTTGATCCGGATGCCGTTGCCGGTGTCTTCGACTTCGACCACTTCGGCGACGGGTGTGCCAAAGGAATAGGTGAATCCCACGCCGCGCCCGATGTTGGTGGGGGTGTCTGCTCCCCAGTTCGACATTTCGCCGACCGCCGCGATCACCCCGGCAGAGGGCGCGTGTTCGGCCTGTGCCATGTCCAGTCGGAATTGCAGCGGATCGGCGTCGGCCGCGTGGGCCAGTTCGTCGATGAATGTGTCAAAGAAGAACCCGTTGAAGGAATTGCCGACCGACCGCCAGAAGCCAAGCGGCATGTCCAGCTCTGTCAGGTGTCCGGTGATCCGGAAATCGGGGATGGCGTAGGGCTGATCGGCGGCCCCTTCGACATGCCCCCGGTCCGGGCCGGGCGGGACAGAGCCCATCATCCGCATCGCGCTGCTGTGGGTGACCGATGGCGCGGCGATGCGCCCGTCTACAAGCTGTGCCTTGCCATCTGCCACGATCCCCCGGAACCGCGCCATTGCGGCGGGGCGGTAGAAATCGTGGCGCATGTCCTCTTCCCGTGTCCAGGTCATGCGGATCGGGGCGCCGGGCAGGCTTTGTGCGATCCGGGCCGCCTGTACCGGGAAATCAAATTCGCTGCGCCGGCCGAAGCCACCGCCGAGTAGTGTGGTGTGTACGATGACTTGTTCCGGGGCCAGCCCGACCGCCTCGGCGCATTTGTCCCGCACCAGAACCGGGGCTTGCGTGCCGACCCAGACTTCGAGCCGGTCGCCGGTGAAGCGCGCTGTTGCTGTCATCGGCTCCATCGTGGAATGGGCGAGGAAGGGCACGCTGTAGCTGGCGTTGATTTCTGTGCCGGGCCGTGTGGCGGTTACATCCCCGTCGTCCCGTGTGGTGCTGTCTGCGGGTCCGTCCAGCGATGCGCCGATGGCCCCGCGCAGGGTTTCGGTGTCGGAGGGGTAGGTGGCGTCTTCCCAGTTGATCGCCACAGCCTCTGCCGCGCGCATGGCAAGCCAAGTGTTCGAGGCGACCACCGCGATCCCGTCGTCCAGGTCGATGACGGTGTCGACGCCGGGCATCGCGCGTGCCTCTGTCGCGTCATAAGAGATCATCCCATTGCGCCGGGGGTTGATCCGGACTGTGGCGAATTTCATGCCGTCCAGTTGGATATCCGTCGCATATTGCGCGGTGCCGGTGGATTTGCCGACCATATCGGTGCGGGGCATGGAGGTGCCCAGATATTTCCAAAGCTTGCGGTCGCGCAGGTCGGTGTCGGGCGGGGTGATGTCGCGCAGATCTTCGGCCAGATCGGTATAGGCGATTTCAGTCCCGTTTTGCGCGATAACCCTGCTGTTTTCGGTGCGCATCGTGCCGACCGGCTGGCTGAGCCGTGCGGCAGCGGCCAGTTTCAGCGCCTCGCGGGCAGAGGCCCCGGCATGCCGCATCCGTTCGTACGCGTCGCGGGTCGAGGTGGAGCCGCCGGTGATTTGCAGGTTCAGCAGCTTGCCGACCATGCCGACACTTTGGCGCAAATTGTGCTGAAAATCGCTGTCGGCATAATGGCGGAAGGGCAGGGCGAGACCCAGCAGCGCCTGATTATAATAGGCCTGTGCGGGCGGTCCGTGCAGCACGGTGATATCGTCCCATGCCGCGTCCAGTTCCTCGGCCACCAGCGCGGCGAGCGTCGTGTGCACCCCTTGCCCCATTTCGGCGCGCGGCGCGATGATGGTGATCCCATCCTGATTGATCAGGATATAGGGGGTCAGCGTTGCTTCGCCTTCGCCCGCGATCAGCGGGTTAGGTGCCTCCTTACGGACCTGATAGACCCCGAAAGCGACTCCGCCAGCGATGGCGGCGCTGCCGATCAGAAAGCTGCGGCGGGCTATTTTTCCAATTTTGGCCATAATTTACGCCTCCTGCAGCCGTTGGGCGGCGTCCTTGATCGCGGCCCGGATACGCGGATAGGTGCCACAGCGGCAAAGATTGCCCTGCATGGCGTCGTCGATATCCTGATCCGTCGGATCGGGGGTCTGAGCGAGCAGGGCGGCGGCGTTCATGATCTGCCCAGACTGGCAGTAGCCGCATTGCGCGACCTGATGGTCGACCCATACTTGTTGGAGTGTGGCCATGTTCACTGGCGTGCCTAACCCTTCGATGGTTGTCACCGCGCCCCAGACATCCGCCAGCGCGACCTGACAGGACCGCACCGCCTCGCCGTCAATCTGCACCGTGCATGCCCCGCATGCGGCGACACCGCAGCCAAACTTTGTTCCTGTCAGCCCGATGGCGTCACGCAGCACCCAGAGGAGCGGCACATCGTCGGGCAGGTCGATATCATGGGATTGACCGTTGATCGTGAGTGTCGTGGGCATCTGGCACCTCTGGCTGGATGTGAACTGTTTAGTTTAGATATCCGGTGTGGTGCTTCGCAGCAACTGTTGTTTGATGCGGCTTCACGCCACTGGCGGAAATTTGATTTTATAAAAGCGCATGATCATGCCGCGCCGAGCTGGTCCAGCAAGGCCGGGATCTGTTTACGAAACCGGAAATAGCCATGGGTGGCGTGCGGCCATGCGGCGCTGTCATAGGATCTGATGACCTGACACAGGGGTAGCCCACGTAGCGCGTCCTGCGTTGGTCCGACAGGTAGGTAGCTGGTTACGATCTGTTGCACATCGTGCGTTTCGGCCCAGCGGCCCAGCGTGTCGGAGCTTTCCGTTGTGACCGGCCCCAGCCTGTCACCGAACCGTAAGGTGCAATCGCTGATCGTGTCCCGCACGAAGTCGCAGACTTGGGGCGCGACGATCAGTGGGCTGCGGTGCTGCGTGGTTTGCACCGTGGCTGTGGCGACGGGAGCGATCCGATTGAGAAGCCAATCGGGGCTAAGGTCCTCTTCGGTGATCAGCAGCCCCGTGCGCAACACAGGGTCGATTGGATCGCTGATGGGGGCAGGTCCCGAGGCCGGGTGTGGCGCTCCTTCCAATGGGGTCGCATGGCTGGCAAGACCGGTTGGCCGAAACCGGCCATGCGTGTAGGTGGCGATATTTTCAGGATCGGCGAGGTAGGTTTTACCCTTGGTTTGCAAGCCGGCCACCCAGCGCCATGACAAGGTGTTGGAGGCGGGATCACCATCGTAGAGATGGCGCAGGAAGAAATCCGCACCCAATGTCCAAGGCAGTTGCAGCGTGAAAATCCAGATCGACGCGAACCACATGCGCGCGTGATTATGCAGATAGCCGCTTGCCGCGAGTTGCTGCGCCCAGTGATCGAACCCGTCGATCCCGGTTGCGCCTTTGCAGGCGGCCTCCCACCTTTGCCGCAGGCCGCTTTCTGTCTGAATGCGGTTCAGGGCAGCGTCGCGTTCGGCCCGGAAAGCTGTCCAGATACTGGGCCGAAGTTCCAGCCAGCCTTTCCAATAGGTGCGCCAGAAAACCTCTTGAATAAATTTTGCGGCGGCTTGCGGGCTGTGCTGATTAAGGGTCTCAGTCAGTACATCTTGCTCTGTGATGATCCGATGCCGGATATAGGGTGAGAGCGTCGCGACATGTGTGGTGTCGTCGTAATTCCGCTTTGCGGCATAGGCCGCACTGGCCTTGGGGATGAACGTCTTCAATCGCGAGAGGGCTGCGGCATGGCTGGGATCAAACATGTCACGAGAATTAAGGCGCAGGGTTGTGGTTTCAAGTTCATACAAGCACGCGTCTATTGTGTGCTCTGACGTGTCGCATCGCGTCTTGAGGTGATCTTGCATCGCTTTTGTCTCGCATATTCTTGACACCGGCGATTTGTCGGGCCAACGCTGCGCTATGCTTGATCTGCGCCCGGCGGGATATGTAATTGGTCTTCTTGTGGCGTCGCTTGGTCTGACGATGCTAGGGCCTTTGGCTGTCGATTTGCTGGCGGGCAATCCGCATTGGTTTGTCTTTTTCGAAAGTGCCACGATCACGATCCTGACGGGTGTGCTGATGGCGCTGGCCTGTTCCAACGGGGTGAGCGAGGGGTTGAGTCTGCGCCAGACCTTTTTGCTGACCTCGCTTGTCTGGATCACCTTGCCGGTTTTCGGGGCCATTCCGTTTATTCTGGGCGCGACCGAGGCGACATTCACCGATGCGTTTTTTGAGGCGATGTCCGGTCTGACCACTACGGGGGCTACCGCATTTTCTGGATTGAGTGACCTGCCAGACGGGCTGAAACTGTGGCGCGGTATTCTGCAATGGCTGGGCGGGGTCGGGATCATTGTTGTAGCGATGGTTTTCCTGCCTGAACTGCGCGTTGGGGGGATGCAGATTTTCCGCTCTGAATCCTTTGATACGATGGGGAAGATCCTGCCACGCGCCGGTGAGATCGCAAGCCGGATCGCGGTTGTGTATGTCGGGCTGACACTGGCCTGCATCGTGGGCTATTCCGCGATGGGCATGAACACCTTTGATACCATTGTGCATGCGATGACCACGGTTTCGACCGGGGGGATGGCGAATGATGACAGCTCTTTCGGGCTGTATGGGCCGGGTGTGCATTATGTCGGTGTCGTGTTCATGCTGCTCGCGGCGCTGCCATTTGTGCGCTATGTGCAGTTGTTGGCCGGGTCGGCCCAGCCATTGTGGCGTGACACCCAGATCCGCACCTTTTTTCTGATTATCACCCTTTGTGTTCTGTTGATCACATCTTGGCTGTGGGGCCGTGAAGGCCGCATGACCGAATTGGCCTTTCGCGAAACGCTGTTTAACGTGGTGTCGATCATTTCAGGCACCGGCTATTCCAGTGCGGATTACATGCATTGGGGCACCTTTCCGGTGGTCATGTTCTTTTTCATCGGCCTGATTGGTGGCTGCGCTGGATCGACGGCCTGTTCGGTGAAGGTGTTCCGCTATCAGTTGCTTTTTGCTGCGATCAAAAGCCAGATCCGGCAGATCCATTCCCCGCATGGCATTTTCACCCCCCGCTATGAAGGTCGCCCAGTGAGCGAGGATGTCTTGAACTCTGTCATGGCGTTTCTTGTCGCCTTTATTCTGTCGCTGGGTGTGACCTCTGTCTTGCTGGGCATGACCGGGTTGGATTTCATCACGTCTGTTTCAGGGGCTGCGGCGGCAATCGGGAACATCGGTCCCGGGCTGGGGCTGGAGATCGGGCCCGCTGGGAATTACGCGAATATCAACGATTTGGCGAAGTGGATCCTTGCGCTGGCCATGTTTGTAGGCCGGTTAGAGATCATGGTGGTGCTGACCATCCTGTCGGTCAAGTTCTGGAGAAACTGAGCGTGTGTCGTTTTTTACCAGCAGCTGACGCTCAGGGTCATTTCGGAGGCTTGCTTTGTCAGCGCAACGGGGGAGATCGTGGCCGTGCTGCCTGCTGGGGTGCCCGATACGCCGCTTTTTACCATGAGGGCCATGATCTGAGCGGCATCGACGGAAAAATTGACCTCTGACGGTAAGACACGGCTGATGCTGTCAGCGCGGGGCAGGAGCATGCCCAGCACTGCGCCTGTTTCGTCAAAGACCGGCCCGCCTGCGTCGCCGGGCCGGGTCAGGACGGACAGCCGGTTCAGGCGCGTGTCCCCCGACAGGTTGCGCAGATCGGCCACCTGCCCAAAGGTCAGTGTTGGTGTGCTGAGCGCCCCGTTAAACGGGTAGCCTGCGACGGCGATCTGGTCTTGTACCTGGGGCGCATCGGTCCTAAAGCGTGCCACGCTGATTGCGGTCGGCGGGATGTTAGGCCGCAAAAGCGCAATGCCAAGATCATCGTCTGTCAAAATAACCGCTGCATCAGTGTTCCGGTCCAGCGTGATCCTTGTGCAATTCTGCACCGCGTCTGGCGTGGTTGCGACTGTGCCGTCAGCGCCGACATAAAAGCCCGACCGCGACAGGCGTGGCTGGCTGAGAGCACGGCCCGCCATCATGTCGAGGCCCTGATTTTCAACCGCGGGTACGATATTTGGGTCGAGCACGCCGTCGCGCCGTTCGAAGCTGTCAGTCATTTGTGCCAGAATACGGGTGCGGCGCGGGTTGTCGCCTTCGGGCCAGATGAGGCTGAAGCCCTTGATTGCGCCATCCTGTAGGCTGACGCTGGTATAGGAATGGATGCCGCCGCCGATCCCTTCGATTTCAAAGCCTGTATCGGACAGGTTGCGCGCGCCATCCGCCGGGACGAAGTCGAGGATTTGGAAAACCTCGTAAAGAGTTGCGAGCGTTTCTGCGTTTCCTTCCTGACTGATGAAAAGTACCAGCGCATCCGGGATGTCGCCGCTGGCTTCGAAGCGGACGAAGGGCGGTTTATATTCAGTGAAGCGGACCACATTTGTGGGGACAAGCATCTGAATGCCGGATGCGTTGTCGCGCACCAACCGCATATTCATACCATCAAGAACGCTGTTATAGCTGTCCAGAAGCTCTGCCCGCTGTTGGGTGGTCAATATGCCTGTGCCCGGTTTATTGCTGGCCTCTTGCCAGGATTGCATAGCACTGCGGGTGCTGACGCCAAAGGCGCCATCAATCGTGCCGTCATAATGCCCGGCCCAGTGCAGCGCTTTTTGCAGTTCCTGCCGGTCCGCGCGGCTGAGGTCTGCTTCGGAGGCTGTTGCCTCTGCCGGGGTTTCGTCCGCGGCGTCCAAGAGAGTGTCACTGTTTCGGGTGGGTTCGGCTGGGGCTGGGGCAGCGGTGCTGCCGCCGATGGGCCAGAACTGTTCTTTGAAGTAGCGCCCATTCTTGACGAAAGCATCGCGTGGCACCGCGTTCCGGGCCTGCAAAACGGCAAGTGCGCGCTGGGCCTGCGGTTCTTCTGAATAGGGGCCGATGAAGATCGCGTAGAACCCATCGCCGAGATAAAATCCCGCAACGTTGTCCACGCCTGTGGCAAATTCGCGCGCCCGGTCCTGTGCCCGTGTCGCTGTTTGATGCGCTTCGATCTGGACCCAGAACGTGTCCTGCGCCGCGGCGGTGAATGTCGACAAAACAAAAAACACAAATGCGGCGAGAGCTTTGAACATTGGTCCTCCAGATGCGACGGTTCCGGCCGTCAAGTGACGCCTCTGCTCTATGTCGGAAAGCATGGGGTTAGGCCATGCGCTTTTCCCGATCGCGACTGAATGTGCAATTCGTTGCCCAATTGACCCTTGCCGCAGGGCATCCTATGCAGCCGGGTAAAGCAGACGAGGGTTAAAATGGCAGAAAAACCGCGCAGTTTTCAGGAGATCATCCTGCGGCTTCAGACCTATTGGGCGTCCAAGGGATGCGCGATCATGCAACCCTATGACATGGAAGTTGGTGCAGGCACGTTCCATCCGGCCACGACGTTGCGTTCATTGGGCGAAAAACCTTGGGCAGCCGCATATGTGCAGCCGTCGCGCCGCCCCACCGATGGCCGCTATGGTGAGAACCCGAACCGTTTGCAGCATTATTATCAATATCAGGTGCTGATCAAACCCAGCCCGCCGGATCTGCAAGAGCTTTACCTTGGATCACTGGCAGCGATTGGTGTCGATGCAACCCTGCATGACATTCGCTTTGTCGAGGATGACTGGGAAAGCCCGACGCTGGGTGCTTGGGGCCTTGGCTGGGAAGTTTGGTGCGACGGGATGGAAGTTAGCCAGTTTACTTACTTTCAGCAGGTTGGTGGTCATGACTGCAAGCCTGTGTCCGGTGAGCTGACCTATGGGTTGGAGCGGCTGGCGATGTATGTGCTGGGTGTCGATCACGTGATGGATATGCCGTTCAACGATCCGCAATCGCCAACCCCGCTGAGCTATGGTGATGTGTTCAAACAGACTGAGCAGGAATATTCCCGCTGGAATTTCGATGTGGCTGACACCGACACGTTGTTGCAGCACTTCAAAGATGCAGAGGCCGAGTGCCAGCGTATTCTGGCAGTCCCTGCCGACGATCCCAAGACCGGCAAACGGATCATCATGGCCCACCCGGCCTATGACCAATGCATCAAGGCGTCCCATGTGTTCAACCTGCTGGATGCGCGCGGCGTGATCTCTGTCACGGAACGTCAGGCATATATCGGGCGGGTGCGGGCGCTGGCCAAGGCCTGCGCGGATGCGTTTGTGCAGACCGATGCGGCGGGGGTTGCGGCCTGATGGCACGCTTTATCTTAGCGGGGATGCTTGTGATTGCTTTGATTGCCGGTGCGGCGCTGTATTACCTACAGGTCTATGCGTTTTACGACGAAGTGAACGCAGAGGTGGCGGATGTGCGTTTGACCTCTGTCTCCTCTGGTCAGGCAGAGTCGGTTAGTGTCGCGGCCTATCAGGCGGTTGATGCCGATAGCAGCCCGATCCGGTATCGTGCCTGTTTCACCATGCCGCTGAGCCAGGCGATGCTGACCGAAACCTATGTGGTCTATGACGCGCCAGAACCGCGGGTCGCCCCTGGCTGGTTTGATTGCTTTGACGCCGCGCAGATTGGTGAAGACCTGCAGACGCAGGCGATTGCGTTTCTGGGCGTTGAAAATATCCACTATGGGATCGACCGTATTGTGGCGGTCTATCCTGATGGTCGGGCCTTTGCCTGGCACCAGATCAATGAATGTGGCGCGGTTGTCTTTGATGGTGACCCTGTGCCTGCCCACTGTCCTCCTGTTCCTGAAAGCCAGAACTGATGCCTGATCTTCTTATTGAACTGTTTTCCGAGGAAATCCCCGCGCGTATGCAAGCCCGCGCGGCTGATGATCTGAAAAAGCTGGTCACGGATGGTCTGGTCGAGGCGGGTTTGACCTATGCCGGGGCGGCTGCGTTTTCGACGCCGCGTCGTTTGGCCTTGTCGATCAGCGATCTGACAGGTGAAAGCAAAGCCACACGCGAAGAGCGCAAAGGCCCCAAAGTGGGTGCGCCGGATAAGGCGGTTGACGGCTTTCTGCGCGGCGCCGGTGTTGCGCGCGAAGATCTGGAAGTCCGCGACGATAAAAAGGGTCAGGTCTATTTCGCGGTGATCGAAAAGCCAGGCCGCATGGCTGCTGATATCGTGGCCGAGGTGCTGGAAAAGACGATCCGCAACTTTCCTTGGCCGAAATCCATGCGTTGGGGTGCGGGCCAGTTGAAATGGGTCCGCCCGCTGCATACGATCCTATGCGTCCTGTCGGATGATGCTGGCGCGAATGTGGTGCCGCTGGATGTGGATGGGATCGTGTCGGGCAATAGCACGCGCGGCCATCGTTTTCTGGCCCCTGATGCGTTCACCGTCACCGGATTTGACGATTACGAGGCAAAGCTGAAACGCGCCCATGTGATCCTGCGTGCCGATGAGCGTGCCGAGATGATCTGGCACGAGGCCACCAATCAGGCCTTTGCGCTGGGGCTGGAGGTGGTCGAGGATCGCGGATTGCTGGCCGAAGTCGCAGGGCTGGTGGAATGGCCTGTGGTACTGCTGGGCCGGATTGACGATGATTTTCTGGGCCTGCCGCCAGAGGTGCTGCAAACCTCGATGAAGGAACATCAGAAATTCTTTTCCGTGCGCAACCCCAAGACCGGGCGGATTGAGCGTTTTGTGACAGTTGCAAATATGGAGACCGCCGACAATGGCGCGACCATTTTGGCGGGCAACCAAAAGGTGCTGGCCGCCCGTCTGTCGGATGCAAAATTCTTTTGGGAAAACGATTTGCGCGTGGCGAAGGCGGGGATGGAACCTTGGCTGGACAGCCTTGGCGACGTGACCTTCCATAACAAGCTGGGGTCGCAGAAGGACCGGATTGAACGGATCGCAGCACTGGCGCGTGAGATTGCGCCAAGCGTGGGGGCCGATCCTGATTTGGCGGAACAGGCGGCACGGGTGGCCAAGGCCGATCTGTCCTCGGAAATGGTCTATGAATTCCCCGAATTGCAGGGGCTGATGGGCCGGTATTATGCCGAGGCCGCAGGTCTGCCCGCCGAGGTCGCGCAGGCCGCGCAGGAACATTATTCGCCGCTTGGCCCGTCAGATGATGTGCCGACTGCGCCGGTGTCCGTCGCCGTGGCGCTGGCCGACAAGATCGACACGCTGACCGGGTTCTGGGCTATTGACGAGAAACCGACCGGGAGCAAGGACCCCTTTGCGCTGCGCAGGGCCGCGCTGGGGGTTATTCGGTTGGTGTTGGAGAATGGATTGGTAGTCCCTATCCTGAAACTCGCTGAGGCTGGTGTTTTTGGCTCCCGCTATTCCATTACGCACTTGATGGATCTCAAAGCGCAACTTCGGGATGCGCCGACGATCACCGCGAACCAGCCAAAAGATTACTATAGTTGGGAAAAATTCTTCAGAACTAAGGCTCAGTATGACGAGTTCGTTGCTGACATTGAGAATAGTTTGTCCGAAATCAATGTATGGATGGCCAGAGCAAGTGAAATCGCATCTGATCTTCTCTCCTTCTTCCACGACCGCCTGAAAGTCTTCCTCAAGGACAAGGGCATTCGCCACGACATCATCGACGCCTGCATTGCCATGCCGGGGAATGATGACCTGACACTGCTGGTCAAGCGGGCCGAGGCGCTATCGGCGACACTGGCCACCGATGACGGGGAAAACCTGATTCAAGGGTTCAAGCGCGCCAATAACATCCTGACTCAGGCCGAGGAAAAGGATGGTGTTGAATATTCCTATGGTGCTGACATCAAATTCGCAGAAGAGCCTGCTGAAAAGGCGCTGTTTGCGGCCCTTGATGCTGCAGATGCAAAGATTGCTCCGGCGATGGCGGCCGAAGATTTCAGCACAGCAATGGCGGCGATGGCGGCATTGCGGGGGCCGATTGATGCGTTCTTTACAGATGTGCAGGTGAATGATGACCGGCAGGTCGTGCGTCGCAACCGGTTGAACCTGTTATCACGCATCCGCAAAATCTGTCTGGATGTCGCGGATTTGACGAAGATCGAAGGCTAGCCTCGGCGATTTCCACCTTTCCGCACGGTCGATAGGCCGGGCAGCGCCCGACCGCCCCCATGGGCGGGCGCTTTGCTTCCGCCCGCGGTCGGGCACTGCCCTCAGTGACCAGAACTCTGGCGCGCAGTACGAACTGTCGCAAAACTGTTAACGTCGCTTTACGCGGGGCGCTGCTTTCTCCTATTGTGCGGGACAGAGAGGATGCCGCAGTGCAGCAAGAGACGATATTTGAGCCCGTGACCCTGATCACGCCAACCGCGCCGATGAAGACCAATGTCTTTGGCGGGCGGGCGAAGTGTTTGCAGCGTCTGATCCGGATGGAATTACCTGTGCCGGTCACTGTCGCCCTATCTTTTGAGGCGGTGCATGACATTGCGGTGGGCCATATGCCGGACATGCCTGCGCTGCTGGCCCCGTTCGGGGCGCAGCCGTTGCTATCGGTGCGGCCATCCAGCGAAGATCCGGATTGGGGCGGGCCGGGCGCGATCCTGAATATCGGGATGAACAACGACCGTCTGACTGAAATGACCGATCTGATCGGGGCAGAGGCCGCCCATTCGCTTTATCTACGTTTCGTGCAGTCCTACGCGGTGCATGTGGCCCGATTAGACCCGGATGAGTTTGACCTGCCCGCGCTTGCCGATGCCCGCAGTTTGCAAGTGATGCTGGACGCCTATGAAATGGAAACCGATGAGCCGTTTCCGCAGGACCCTGCCGTGCAATTGGCCGAGGTGCTTCGCTCTATGGCGCGGGCCTGGGACGGGACGACGGCCCGTTTGCTGCGCCAAGCAAAGGGTGCCCCGGCGGATGCGGGCTTGGGTCTTGTTGTGCAGGCAATGGCGCTGGGCGTGGGGCAGGGCGAATGCGGCTCTGGCGTGATCCAATATGTCGACGAGCAGACCGGCGCGCCCAAGATCAAGGGCCGCTATCTGGGCCAGAGCCAAGGGCGCGAGGCGCTGGGCAATGCTGCTGGCGCGATCTATCTGACGCGCGATGCACGGGGGCAGTCGCTGGAAGAGCTGTGTCCGGAGGAGTTCACGCGCCTGGTGGAGTATGGCGCGCTATGCCGTGTCCGTCTGCGCGAAGAGATGCAGGTGGAATTTACCATTGATGATACCGGGCTGCATATTCTGGATGCGGTGCGCTTGCAGCGATCTTCGCGCGCCGCCGTGCGGATCGCGGTGGCACTGGCCGAGGATGGCATCATTCCCCGCGAAGATGCGGTGATGCGGGTGGAACCTTCGGCCTTGTCGGAATTGCTGCACCGACAGATCAGTCCGCTGACCCGGCGCGATATCATCGTGCGCGGGATTGCCGCCAGTCCGGGCGCGGCCCGGGGTCGGATTGTTTTGACTGCCGCCGAGGCGCAGGCGAGTGCAGCCCGTGGTGAGACTTGCATTCTGGTCCGTCGCGAGACGACCCCTGAGGATATTCGCGGCATGCATGCTGCCCAAGCCGTGCTGACGATGCGTGGCGGAGTGACCAGCCATGCGGCGGTGATTGGCCGGGGCTTGGGCGTGCCTTGTGTTGTTGGTGCCTCTGATCTGGTGATCAACCGCAAGCGCAGTCAGATCATTGCCCCTGATGGTCGTCGCTTCGCCGCCGGAGAGATGATTACGGTTGATGGCACCACGGGTCAGGTGTTGGCGGGCGAGCCTGCCATGCTGGAGGCCGCGCTGGATGGCGCGTTTCAGACCTTGCTCGACTGGTCCGACGCTTTTCGCGATATCGGCGTGCGGGCCAATGCGGATACGCCGGCTGATGCGCAAACTGCCCGCAATTTCGCGGCCGAAGGGATCGGGTTGTGCCGCACAGAGCATATGTTCTTTGAGGATGACCGTCTGGGTGTCATGCGCGAGATGATTTTCTCGGAAGGGAGCGATGATCGCCGCGCGGTGCTGGACCGTTTGCTGCCGATGCAGCGCGAGGATTTTGCCGCCTTGTTCAGCATCATGAGCGGCAAGACCGTCTGTGTCCGATTGTTTGATCCGCCGCTGCATGAATTTCTGCCGTCTGACCGGGCCGGCATGCGCGATCTGGCAGAGCAGCTGGCCCTGCCGCTTTCTGTCGTGGTGGAACGGGTCGATGCGCTGAGCGAATACAACCCAATGCTGGGGATGCGCGGGGTTCGTCTGGGGATCGCGATCCCTGAAATCTATGACATGCAAGCCCGCGCGATCTTTGAGGCGATGGTGGCTGTGGGCCGCAATGGTACCGAGATTTCGGTGGAAATCATGATCCCGCTGGTGAGCGCTATGCGCGAGGTGGAACTGGTCAAGGCCCGCGTCGATGCGATTGCCAATGCTGTTCGCGCCAAGACCCGGATGACGTTTGACTATCATTTGGGGGTGATGGTGGAAACGCCCCGTGCCGCGTTGCGTGCCGCAGATATCGCAGAACATGCATCGTTTTTGTCTTTCGGCACCAATGACCTGACCCAGATGACCTATGGTCTGTCCCGCGACGATGCGGGCCGGTTCATGTCGGCCTATGTGCAGCAGGGCGTCTATCCCGAGGACCCGTTTCACACGATGGACGTCGAAGGTGTGGGCGAGCTGATTGCGATGGGTGCTGCGCGTGGCCGTGCGCGTCGCCCGGATGTGGTGTTGTCGATCTGTGGCGAACATGGTGGCAGCCGTACCGGTATCGAATTCTGCCGCAAGCATGGGTTCGACTATGTTTCGTGTTCGCCGTTTCGGGTGCCGGTTGCCCGACTCACCGCAGCGCAAAGTGCCCTGCGTGATTCGCGAAAAACGATAACGAATTCGTAACTTTTGTGTCACTGGCAAGCCTATCTACCCGATATGGCGGGATAATGCCGATGACACACAGTTGATGTTGCCTAAGCGGAGACAGTTAGCCGCAGGGGTAGACGTATGCGTCACTTTCCCCTATTGGATGCCCCGCTTGCGTGGGGCACTTCCACGCTGTTTCCTGGGTGGGATGACATGAACATTTCAAAGGCGATATGCGCCGCGATTTCAGCGGCCAGTATTCTTTTATCCGGAACGACAGTATCAGCGGATGAGCTGCTTGCCAGCCGTCTTGGCGCGCTTTTGGGTCAGGAACGACAAGCCCTGTCGGTGGTGCCGGACAGCCGCATGAGTTTGCTCACCAGCTTGCCGCCGGCGGATGAACGGGGTGTCGCAACCCAAAGCGGCGTGATCTATGACCGCGCTTATCTTGCCTCTCAGCCCGCTGCCACGGGAAGTGAAGAGTGGGAATGCCTTGCCGAGGCCCTGTATTTCGAAGCACGCGGTGAAAGCGTGCGCGGTATGTTTGCGGTGGGTGAGGTGATCCTTAACCGCGTGGATAACCGGTCTTACCCCGATACGCTGTGTGCTGTGATCAATCAGGGCACGGGCCGCAAGTTTGCCTGCCAGTTTACGTATACCTGCGACGGGCTTGCCGAGGTGATCGCCGAAGAGCGTGCCTGGGAGAGGGTGGGCAAAGTGGCACGCCTGTTGATGGATGGCACACCGCGCGCCCTGACAGGTGGCGCCACGCATTACCATACGCGTGCAGTTAACCCGTCATGGGCACAATTGTTCCCCCGCACGGCGGCGATTGGGTCACATTATTTTTATCGCCAGCCGATCCGGACGGCGTCCAAGTAAGTCGTATCGCGGCGCCAAAGCGCTGTGCCCGATGCTTGCCCCGGATCGCGCCCGCGCGTATGCCCCCGGTGACACCAACTGAACCGGGATCACCCGATGACCGACGATATCCGTCTTGCCTTTGCCCATCCAAGCGAGCGGGCAGAGGCCAGCAGCAATACCCTTTGTGACCGCATTTCGCTGCGTGATTACGTGGTTGAGGTGGAAATCGGTGCCTTTCAGCAGGAACGTGGCACGTTACAGCGTGTTCGGTTCAATGTGGTGGTTGAGGTGTCGCCGCTGGGCCCGATCGACGACGATGTGGATCGTATCCTATCTTATGACAAGGTGACCGAGGCGATCGGGGTCGAACTTGAAGCCGAGCGGATCAACCTGCTGGAAACGCTGGCTGCCCGTGTGGCCGAGCGTATTCTGCTGGAACCCCAAGCAGAACGTGTTTTTGTACGGATCGAAAAGCTGGATCGGGGGCCTTATTCGTTGGGGGTGGAGATCGTGCGCGCCCGTAATGGTGCCCAGCATGCCGGGCAGACCCATGTAGAGGCTTCGCATCCGCGTATTGTTTACCTGTCCAATACCGCCATCGCCGCCCCGCATTTGCCCGGCTGGATCGACCAGCTGGCGGCTGGGGATGCGCCCCTGATTTTCTGTGTTGGCCCGGCGGATATGTCCGCCCCGCAGGTGGGCAATGCGCTGGCGCAGCGCCGTATCGACCTGTTGGCGATTGAGCAGAATGCATGGCTGCTCGCTGCCCGTGATCGCCGCTGCATGGTTGTTGGAACCCGGACAGAGCTGGATTGGGCAATGAAGAACGACCAGATTTGTATCTGGGCCCCGTCGAAAATTGTGCTTGATGCTGTCGATGGCCCTGCTGCTGGCCCCCATGATGCGGTTGCCTTGGTCGCATGGTTCGCGGCTGAGATGCAGGCGAAAGAGCTGCTGGTCATTGGGGCAGAGGCACCGGCTGGCCCTTTCCCGGCGCGAACCGTGGATGTGACGCAGGCGGATTTGTCATGACGTTTTACTATCGTCCGCTGGCCCAATGGGGGCCGGATCGTCCTGCTGACGCCCATGACCTCGCTGGGGGATGGAGCTGGTTTGCGAATGTGGCGGTGCACGCGCGCGGTGAAGACACCCGTATTGTGTCAGCTAGCGACTTACCTGCCGCCGCGCTTGAGCGTCTGACCGCGACCCACCCGGAGATTGCGGGTATGGCCATGGACCGTCCCCGGTTGATGGGCATTCTGAATGTGACGCCGGACAGCTTTTCCGATGGCGGGCGTTTTGCCGATCCGGGTGTGGCGGTGCGCCATGCACAGAATATGATGAGCTTTGGCGCGGATATCATTGATATTGGAGGGGAAAGTACCCGTCCGGGCGCGGCCTTTGTGCCTGTTGCGGACGAGATTGCGCGCACGGCCCCGGTGATTGCGGCGATATGTGCGCAAAGCGATGTTCCGATCTCTATTGATACGCGCAAGGCGGCTGTGGCTGCGGCTGCGATGGAGGCGGGTGCGCGTTTGATCAATGATGTTGCGGCGCTGACGTTTGATCCAGAGATGGCGCAAACCGTGGTGAATTCCGGTGCGCCGGTCTGTCTGATGCATGCGCAAGGGGATCCTGCGACGATGCAGGATGATCCGCGCTATGATGACGTGTTGCTGGATGTGTATGACTTTCTGGAAGAGCGCATCGCCTTGGCAGAGGCGGCGGGTGTGCCGCGCGCAGGCATCGTCGTCGATCCGGGGATCGGTTTCGGCAAGACCATGGACCACAACCTGACCTTGCTGCGCGGGTTGTCTTTGTTTCATGGGTTGGGCTGTCCGATCCTGCTGGGTGCGTCGCGTAAACGCTTTATCGGGACGATTGGCGGCGGGCAGGGCGCGTCGGACCGGGTATCGGGGTCGGTTGCCGTCGCGTTGGAAGGCGTGCGTCAGGGCGTGCAAATCCTGCGCATCCACGATACGTTTGAGACGAAACAGGCATTGGACCTGGCATGGGCAATCAACGGGGCAGAGACGCGATGACACGCAAGTTTTTTGGTACGGACGGGGTGCGGGGCACGGCGAATACCTATCCGATGACCGCTGAAATGGCCCTTAAAATCGGCGCGGCGGCCGGGCGCTATTTTCGCAATGATGGCTCTAACGGGCATCGCGTCGTGATTGGCAAGGATACGCGCCTGTCTGGCTATATGTTTGAAAACGCGCTAACGGCTGGCCTGACGAGTACGGGCATGAATGTGCTGCTGCTGGGGCCTGTGCCGACCCCTGCGGTGGGGTTGTTGACCACATCCATGCGGGCGGATCTGGGGATCATGATATCTGCCAGCCACAATCCGCATCATGACAATGGGATCAAGTTCTTTGGCCCTGATGGGTTCAAGCTGTCGGATGAGGCTGAGGCCGAGATTGAAAGCCTGATTGAAGGTAAGATCGCGCCGGTGCAGGCCGCGAATATCGGGCGTGCCCGTCGGATTGATGATGGTCGTTTCCGCTATGCCGAACGGGTGAAATCAACCTTTCCGCATGGCATGCGTCTGAACGGCCTGAAGGTCGTAATTGATTGCGCCAATGGCGCCGCGCACCGGGTGGCACCAGAGGTGCTGTGGGAATTGGGGGCTGAGGTGATTCCTGTGGGCGTGTCACCCAGTGGTCTGAATATTAATGATAATTGCGGATCGACCAGTACCGCGACCGCCGCCGCCAAGATCGTAGAGACTGGCGCGGATGTGGGGATCTGCCTAGATGGCGATGCGGATCGGGTGATGATCCTTGATGAAAATGGCCAGGTTGCTGACGGTGATCAGCTTATGGCGCTGATGGCAGGCCGTTGGGCCGATCAGGAACGGCTGAACGGCGGTACGCTGGTTGCTACGGTCATGTCTAATCTGGGGTTGGAGCGTTATATGGATGGGCGCGGGCTGCGTCTGGAACGGACCGCGGTCGGCGACCGCTATGTGGTTGAGGCGATGCGCGCCAATGGCTGGAATCTAGGCGGCGAACAGTCAGGCCATATCGTGATGACGGATTACGCCACGACTGGGGACGGGCTGTTGGCGGGGCTGCAATTCCTTGCGGCGATGATCGAGACGGGCCAGAAAGCCAGCGCGCTGAGCAAGAGCTTTGAAACCGTGCCACAGATGCTAAAGAACGTCCGCTACGCCGCCGGACAGACCCCGCTGGAGAGCGCGCGGGTGAAGTCGGCCATTGCCGACGCAGAGGCGAAGCTGAGCGGTAAGGGTCGTTTGCTGATCCGTAAGTCGGGCACAGAGCCGCTGATCCGCGTGATGGCGGAATGCGAGGATGACGATCTGTTGGTGCAGGTTGTAGATGGGATCGTTGCAGAGGTTGAGGCTGCAGCTTAAGCACTTGTTTACCGACATTTGTGCACGTCTATGCCGATAGTAATGCTTGGTCTCGCAAGTGTTTTACCATCCATGGGCGAAAGCCACTTTTGACACCTTATCCGTCTTATGGACCCCGGCGGGTGTTACATCCGTGGCAAGTACATATGCGATCGAAAATATGCTAACCTGATGTTCTTTATTTAAGGAGCATTGCCATGGTCCAGCACCTGTTTGCATTCTGGAACGTCGAAAACCTGTTTGGTCCCGAGGATCACCCCCACCGGATTGAATGGATCAAGGCACGGGTCAGGGGGGACCTGCGCGGGTGGACCCGGCAGCTTTATGAGCGCAAGCTGTCGCAGTTGTCGCGGATCATTGTGCAGATGAAGGGCGGCGCGGGGCCGGATGTGCTGGGGGTCTGCGAGGTGGAAGATGGGTTTGTCCTCGCCGATTTGGTGGTGCTGCTGAATGCTGCCTTGCCGGATCGCAGCTACGGTGTGGTCCATGCCAATAACGAGCGTGACAAGCGCGGGATCGACACTGCGTTCATCTATGACACGGGCGCATTCAGCGTCGATCCGGATTTGATTTTCAATCATTTTGTCCTGCGTCGCACAGGGACACGCGATATCCTTCAGGCTACGTTTCAGTCGCAGGCTGGCAATGACATCGTGATGCTATGCAATCACTGGCCGTCACGGTCGGGCGGTGCCCTTGAAAGTGCGGGGTTCCGGGCGACGGCGGGCGAAACGCTGGGCTATTGGCACCAGCGCATTCGCGAAGAATGCGGTTCAGATATGCCGGTGCTCGCCTTTGGTGATTTCAACGATGACCCGTTTGATCCGTCATTGCGGTACAACGCTGTCGCCTGGCGCGAGCGGGGCGATGTGGAGCGGGGACGGTCGGCGCAGTTTTACAACCTTGCATGGGATTATCTGCGCTTTCCGGTGACTGATAATCGCGGACGGGAACGGATGCTGGATGGGACGCTGTATTACCGGGGCGATGGCAATTTGTTTGACCAGATCCTTGTTGGCAAGCCGCTGTTGACCGGGGGTGGGTCCTACCAGATCGTCGATGGTACGGCGCGGGTCGAAGCCTTTGCTGAGATGGTCTCACCCTCTGTCAGTCAAGGGCCGATCCGTTTTGGCTTGCCGAAGGGCAATGTGGCGAATGTCGATACGGATGGTTATTCAGATCATTTTCCGGTGTCGGTCACGGTCGAAGAGGCGGATGGGATCAGCTGACCCAGCAACCGGCGCAGGCCGCCCCATTGGCTGATGCCGACCCCAAGCAGGATCAGGGCGAGCGCTGCAAAAAAGCGGAGTGGCAGGACCTCGTGCAGGATGACGACCCCGAAGACGACCGACCAGAGCGGCACCTGATAGTTGACCAATGTCATGAACACGGCCCCGGCAGAGCGGATGGTGATCACCCGTAATGCGGCAGCCAGTGCTGTCGGGATGAAGCCCAGAAACAGGATGGCCAAGGTGCTGCGCCTGTCGGCGATTTCCGGCAGGCCTTCGGTTAGCAGCATCGCAGGGATCAGGGCAGCGGCGCCGACCGCCAGCAGCAACGCCGCCATGGTGATTGGGTCAATCGGTGGGCAGCGCCGGGTCATGATACTGGACACCGCATAGGACAATGCCGCAGCAAGGCAGGCGATCTGGCCCAAAGGTTCCATCCCGGTGCCGATGCGCAGCACGCCGGGGCCGATCAGGACAATCGCGCCAACAAAACCAAGCGTTACCCCCACAGCATTGCGCAGGTTGAGTTTTTCGTCAGTAAAGACATGCGCCAGCGGCAGCACGAAAAGCGGTAGCGCCGCCATGGAAATCCCTGCAAAGGCAGAGGGCACATATTGCTGCCCCCAGCTGAGCAGGGCAAAGGGCACGGCAGTATTCAGCAATCCGATCACAATCAGGTATTTCATCATCCGTGCGCTGAAGTCGGGCAGCGGTCGGCGCATGGCCCACATCAGTGCCAGCAGCGCGATAGCCCCAAGCGAGGTGCGGGCGCAGGCAACGGTAATTGGCCCGTAGCCATCCAGCGCGATGCGGACCACCATAAAGGTGCCACCCCAGATCAGCCCGAGGATCATGATGGACAGCCAGTTGGCCAAGGTGGGGTGTTGTGCGGTTCGGCTTGGCTGGTCTGGCATCATCGGCAACTCTGGATATTTCTTGCCCCAGCCGCCTTTCCGCAATCTGATCCCGTCGTTTAGCGACGGGATAATGCGAATGCGCGGGCCTTGCGGGACGACACCCGACGATCATGGATATAGGCCGGAATGTAAAGCGATGCGATGCTCGCAAGCAGAAGGAGCGTGCCAGTAACCTCAGTAGGTTCTTGGCCGTTCAGGCCGATGACGGCGATGTAAAATAGCACGATATGCCAGCTAAAGACTTGTAGCGAATGCTGCCCCAGAAAAACCAATGCGGGATGGGAAAAGACCCGATGTGCCATTCTGGCCAGCCAGCGCAGCAAGCGCGAGGGCACCGTTGGCCCGGCGACCAGCAGCCATGTGATCAGCAAAAGATCGACGAGGAATGCGACAAGATAGATGAGAGAGAAATCCCCCCGGTTCACGGCCAGCAGCATCTGCTGGGAATACGCCAGCGAAACGAGTTCATTAAAAATGATGCGGTCGTAAACGCCGAGGATGATGAAGACGGCAAACAGGATCGCGATACTGGGCCAGAGCGCTCGCGCCTTGAGAAAAGACAGGTCCAGTTGATTATTCGCCAGCCGCAGCCCGATAAAAATACCGAGGAAAAACAGTATCTGCCATGCGAAGACATTGAAATGCAGCCCCAGCCGCAGCGGGGTGTCGGCAGGTGAAACGGCCATCTGCGCCACGTGCATGATCAGTTCCAGCAGACCCAGCTGCGCGACAAACCAGGTGCTGACCGATAGCACCAGAACCGGCAGGCAGAACCCCCGATGCAACAGAGCAATGATCAGCGGTGTGACAAACATGAACCAGATATACATGGCCAGAATGCCCATATGCTCTGGCCCGGTGATCAAAAACAGCGCCGCTGTGGTGAAATGCACGGGGAGGTCAAGATAGGGCTGGAGCGAAGCGGGTAGACGCTCATGGCCGGTCAGTAGAACGGCGCAGATTGCCAGCCCGACAATCAGTGCGAATTGATAGAGATAGATGGTGCGGATACGCCGGTAAATAGCGCTGCGCATGTCGTGGTAGGATCGCTTGATATAAATTCGCCCATAGACAAGCCCGACGACAAGGCCAGAGATGAACACAAAACCTTGCGCATCCTCGACCCAGCCAAATGACAGATGATTGAGCTTGCCAAGGATCGTGCCAAGCTCTGTGTTCATGTGGTTGACGGTCATAAAAACGAGAAAGAATCCTCGAAACCCATCCAGTAAATGGTATCGCATCGATCGTCCCGGAAAATATGTATCTGTTTATTTTTGAAATATAAAATGCACTGACATAAACTAATTATTGTTATGATATAGGAAACGACGATTTTTTTCAATGATTGCGTTTTGTCGCGGTAGCACGGCTTTTGGCTGTAGCCCGCGAATAGGGTGCGAAAGCGTTATGCGAAAAACGTGTATCTACTAACGCGGCCTGAAATTATAGATTTCAACGCGTTAGCAGATACGTCATGTCTTGGGTATTTCGTCAAACGCTATAGTCACGCGCCTTCACCCGTGGCTTTTTTTGCTATCGTCGGGGGCCTGTGCCCGATCATGCAGCCCGTAGTCGCGGGACACTGTGGCGATCCGCAAACGGTAATCGGTGAAAAGCCCGGCGCGGCCAGCGCTTTGCGTGTTACGATGGGCGGGCAGATTGCGCCAGCGGGTAATCGCAGCTTCGTCTTCGAAGAAAGACAGCGATAGCAGCTTATGCGGGTCAGTGAGGCTTTGGAACCTTTCGACCGATTGGAAACCTTCCATGTCCTTCAGGATTGGCCGTAGCCGTGCGGCATGGTCAAGGTAGGCGTCCATCCGACCCTCTGCTGGGTAGGTTTCAAAGATCACGGCGATCATGATGGTTTACCATGTGGTGCTGACGTAAGCCGAAGAAAGGTCCGGTCTTCGCGTAGAATGAATTTCTCGCGCTGGGCGAAGGCATAGTTTTCTTGCCCAAGTGGGTCAGCGGCCAGCCTTTCGCGATAAGCCTCGTATGCGGCGAGCGACGGGATGTTATAGATGCCATAGGCCAGCGTTGATGAGCCCTCATGCGGTGCGAAATAGCCGATTAGATCGGCGCCACAGCGTGGGATCGCTTGGCCCCAGGTGCGCGCATAGGTTTCGAAGGCGTCTCGTTTGGTCGGGTCGATATGGTATTTGATGATACAGGTCAGCATGGTTTTCCTTTCTTTGCGTCCTTCTAGCTGGTTGATGCGCGTAAATGCTTCGGCTACGGTCGAACTATGAAAGAAGGCCCAAATATCGCGGTTGTCGCCAGCCTGATCGGGGACCCGGCCCGGGCCAATATGCTGACAGCGCTGATGAGCGGGAAGGCCCTGACCGCATCCGAGCTTGCAACAGAGGCTGGCGTGATGGCGCAGACCGCAAGCGGCCATCTGGCGAAACTTCTGAGCGGCGGGCTGGTGCAGGTACGCAAGCAGGGGCGGCACAAGTATTTCGCGCTGGCCCATGCGGATGTGGCGGTGACGCTTGAAGCGCTAATGGGGCTTGCGTCGGGCCAAGGCGTATTGCGCAGCCGAACCGGCCCGAAAGACGCAGCACTGCGGCAGGCGCGGGTTTGTTATAATCATTTGGCAGGCCGGATGGGGGTGCAGATGTTTCACAGCATGATTGACCGCGGTCTGTTGCAGGATGATTGCGACGTGCCGGTGCTGACCGAAAAGGGGCGTGGATTTGTTGAGGCGTTCGGCGTTGATATCGCAGCGCTGACGGCACAACGCGCACCACTTTGCCGGAGCTGTCTGGACTGGAGCGAACGGCGCACGCATTTGGCCGGGTCCGTCGGGCGCGCGATGCTGGCGCGGATGGAAACGCAGGGTTGGCTCAGCCGCGATAGTCAGAGCCGAGCGCTGATTTTTGATGAGGCAGGACAGGCTGCGTTCAACGCGGCGTTTCCGGCGGGCGAGCGGTTGCATCGTGCTTGAAGCTTTTATTTGCGGACTTTGGTACGTCGAGTATTTGTTGTGTCCAACAGTGCCGCGATCAGTTCAGATGCTGGCAAGCGCGGCACCTTGACCTAGAGCATTTCGATTTATACCTGAACCACCAATCGCTGCCTTTCGCCTGCGGCTCAAACGCAATTGGTGATCGGTGGTGTCTCAGGTTAAAACCGAAACGCTTTAATAAAGCAATTGCGCAGCTGAAAATGGTTAGGTCGGGGCATGTCCTGTGCCTGCGGCGATCAACAGCGCGTCCAGATCGTCACAGATGACAGTGCGGCCACCTGGCGCAAGGTCGATGATGCCGTCGCGCCGCAACGCTGTGATCTGACGGCTGACGGTTTCTATCGTCAGGCCAAGATAGGACGCCATCGCCTCCCGGCCCAGTGGCAGTTCCGCCTTTAACGGTGCGGCCTCTGACGCAGCGCGCCGTAATACAAGGCTCAGAAACGTTGCCACCCGCTCGCGTGCGGTCTTGCATCCCAAAAGCAGCATCCAGTCGCGGGCGGCGTCCAGTTCATCCAGCGACATCTGTAGTAATCGTCTGGCCACCGTGGGCGTTTCGATTAGCAAGCGCTCAAACTGTTTTCTGTCGAACAAGCAAAGCGTCGTATCGGTTATTGCGGTAACTTCGCAGTGTGCCTCTGCGCGGCCGGGCCGTCCGATGAAATCAGATGGCATCATCAGGCCGACTGTCTGCACCCGGCCATCCTCTGTCGATTGCGAAAGCGTGACACAGCCGCGTACGATGGTGCCAACAAATGGTAGTACCGCGCCTTCCAGCGTGATTGTTTCACCGGCCCTCCAGCTGCGGTAGCTTTTCATTGCCTCCAGACGTTTGAAATCATCATCACCGCATTCTGCGCAAACCGCCCGATGACGGATCGGGCAGGACCTGCAATCCTGCCGGGCAAGCGCCCCCTGCGCGGCGATGATTTTCGATTGCTCTGTCATGAATGGCCCCCGGCTGACACTATGATATGCCAACTAATTTGATCCAGATCAATGCGGTGAAATAATTTCATATGTGGAATGGCGCATGTGTGGGTGGCGGCGTGCCGTTGCGCGCGGATGATGTCAGATCAGCGCCGCGAAGCGCCTGCCCAATTGCGCTGCTTCCGCGTCGAACCCGTAGGGTGCGTTGACCACATAGAGGCCAGAGCCGATCATCCGGTGGCCGGGCCGGGCCGGGGGGAAGCGCACTTCATGCGTCACCCCATCGGGGATGGCGTCCTGCAATGCCCGGATCATGGGTATATGCGGCGCATCCGTCAGGATCGGATACCATAGCACCAGCACGCCCACAGACCACTTGCGATGAATTTTCGCCAGTGTCTTTGGGATCGTCTGGTAATCTGCTTTCACCTCAAACGACGGATCAATCAGCAGCAGGCCCCGGCGCGGGTCTGGGGGGCATAGCGACAGGGCCATTTCATAGCCGTCGCGCTGGCGCAGCACGCCACCATAGACGGACATGTTTGCCTGCAATGCCGCAAACTCCTGCGGATGCAGTTCGGCCAGATGAATATTGTCTATCGGCCGCAGGCTTTCGGCCGCGACAAGCGGCGATCCGGGGTAGGCATCGCGACCGTGGGTCGCGCGGATGCGTTGCAGCACGTTGCTGTAAGGGTGATCCGGTGCAAACCAGTCCGATGCTTGTCCGATACCTTTCGCCGCTTCGCCCGTCTTCACCGCAGCTGCATCAGCAAGGTCGTAAAGACCACGACCAGCATGGGTTTCCAGATAGCTTAGCGGTTTGTCCTTGCGGGTCATATAGGCCAACATCCAGGCCAGCAGGCTATGCTTGTGCACATCTGCGAGATTGCCCGCGTGATAGCTGTGTTGATAGGAAAGCATGATCCTGCCCCGTTGATCTCTTGGCGTACAGGTAACGGCAATTCATGCGCAGTCCAAGGGGGTTGCCTACGGGCAGCGCTGCGCTATTCATAAAGCTGTATCGTTTTGAATTGGGTATTTCCATGATCACAAAAACACTGCTCTGCCTGACGGCGCTTGGACTTGCCACCGGTGCAAGCGCGCAGGAAAACGGGATTTCCTTTCGGTTTGGTGTCGGGCCAAACAGTACGCCCGGTTATTTTGGGGCCGACGAAAATGAGATTTCGCCCACCGGCAGCTTTAAACTTGAAAAGCTTCAATTTCGAAACCTGTCGCTGGGTGGGCCGCGTGATGACGGGCTCAGCTTTGGCGGTTCCGTCCGGTACGTGGGCGCACGCAGCGCGTCCGATTTCGCCGAACTGGCGGGGCTGGATGATGTTGATGCCTCCTTCGAACTGGGCGGCGGGCCGCGCTACACGCAACAGGGCTACGAAGTTTTTGCCGATCTGCGCTACGGTATCATCGGACATGAATCGCTGGTGGGCGAGGTCGGCGGTGATCTGATCCTTTCCCTTGCGCCGCAAGTCACCCTGCGCGTCGGTCCGCGCCTGTTGTGGGGGAGCGACGATTATGCGCAGACCTATTTCGGCGTGACACCCGCGGAAAGCGCTGCCAGTGACTTTGACAGCTTCGATGCGCAGTCTGGCTGGCTCAGCGCCGGGATCAAGGCCGAGGCCAGCTATCAGTTCAACGATGACTGGGGCGTGACCGGCACGCTGCGCTATGACCAACTGCAAGGCGACGCGGCCGAGAGCCCCATTACCCAGTCAGAGGATCAGGTGAGCGCGAGTTTTGTCGTTACGCGGAAAGTGACTATTGGGTTTTAAAGGGAGGAGGGCACAACGGCGGCAGTGAGCCCGAAGCAACGGATGCTGCACCATGCCGGAATGTCCACTTTCAAAGCTGTATGCCGATGATCTACAACGTGGTTAGCAGCCCAACGCATTGGAGTAACTTAATTGCGAGCTCAGCAAAGCAGCATGACCGACCCTTTCCCCCTATTCCTGACACTTTCTGCACAAGAAGGCAGAACCCTGCCATCGGATCTGTTCAACAAACAGATGCATATTTTGCTGGGTGCAGGTGTCACATGGGACAGGCTTAACCCCGATCTTCGCGCGGCGTTTCTGCTTGGCTATTACCTTGGCAATGTGCGCAACGGCGGGCACAGCCAGTTCATGTGGAATGCGCGCAACTACTATGACGGCGACCCCAAGCAATTTCTCGACTGGGCGATGGAAGCGGCTGAGCGTTATGAGATGCCCGAAACCCTGCGCATCATGCGCGATGTGCAGGCTTGGATGGCTGAAAACCCTGACGAAGCAGCAATACAAACGGGCTTTACCCCACATGTCTCACCTGCGCTGAAACCCTATAACGCTGCTTTGTTCAACGCCGGTACCTTGGATGAAGCAACCTGGCTTGCCAGCGTCAACAGCTTGCCAGAGGCGCATGCGCAAACCTTCCTGCATATGAAAGGTTACAAAAAAGGGTATGTACGTTTTCCCGCAATTTTTTCCGACATTGAAGAACTGCGGCTCTTGGTTTCTTTTGCGTCAGTGGTGATTGTCGCCGATGACACATTTGAGGAAGAGGTAAAGGCCGCAGTCGCCGCCGACCCACACGTAAAGGCCGCGCGTCTGGCTGCGCTTTTGACAGACATGAAGCAGGCCCTCCCGAAGCCCGCGACCTGTGCAGCGCTGGCCCTATTGAGCGAGGGCGCACACCTGCCAACGCGGCAGTCTTGCGTGCGGGCGCAGCCAAAACGCGCCACCCTATGCGCGAGGGCATCCTGACAACAGTGCCCGGCGAACATGCCTTCGTCCTCGAAATCGGCAAAGAAACCGTCTCTGTTTTTGAAGCCACGGGCGACCCGGATGCAGTGCTTGAACGCAGCATCAACTTTCCTGCCACGCCTCGCGGGCTCTTTTTCGGCCTCTTCTATTTTGTCGATCCAAAACGGAGTGCCGAACGCGCCTTCAAGCGCCTAACTCGCCAAAAAGCGATCCGGAAAACGCGGAGATTGGGCAAGATCGCCAACGCAAGAGGGGAGGGGATTGCGGCGTTCAATCAACGCGCTCACTTGCCAGAGGCGCTGGCGCTGGCGCTGTGGCTGGAGGAAGCACAGCGCAAGTCCGCTCCCGCCAAATGGCGGCTCGACTTGATTGAAAACGACCGTATCCATTGGCAATTCGAAGTTGGACAGACCCGGCTTAGCGTCATCGCGTCCATGACAGAGGTGCAAATCAGCACAAACGAAGCAGTTTATGTCTACCCGCATGAAGACCTCAGCGCGCTGCGCAGAAGGATCGAAGGCGCAATCTAAAAGGCCAGTTGTAGAAGTTTCGCCCTCATCTTTCCTGCTCGCGGTCATAGCTGCAAAGATTTGCGTAGTTAAGCAAAGCAGCCATTGGCGCAAACGTAGCGAAATAGCGCTTTGTCCGCAAACCGGACCTTGGATATCTCTTAAACGAGCCGCGAATTTTCCACTGCGGCCTGCACAAAATCCGCGAAGAGCGGGTGGGGGCTAAGGGTTTTGGCTTCAGTCCGGGGTGGAACTGGGCGCCGATAAGCCACGTATGGTCTTTCCATTCCACGATTTCGGGTAACTTTTGCCCAACTTGGCACGAATGGTCGCCCACTCTTTGGATCAGGCCTTTGAAATCCAAGCTGACCCACGCAAAGTAAAAGCCCGCACGGTCAAGTGCGGGCTTCGATTTGTAGGCCAGACTATTTGTCTGCGGATATCGTTATATCCCCCGGTCGTTGACCGGGCTTTTTTTGCGCAGGGTGGATCAAGATCCACCTTACGGGGTGGTTAGAGCATTTCGGTTTATACCTGAATCACCAATCGCTGCCTTTCGCCTGCGGCTCAAACGCAATTGGTGATCTGTGATGTCTTAGGTCAAAATCGAAACGCTTTAGTTCTTTGCTTTGTCGACCATTTTGCCGGAGGAAATCCATGGCATCATGGCGCGCAGTTTCTCACCGACCTGTTCGATCTGGTGTTCGTCGTTGATCCGCCGTGTCGCCTTGAAGGAGGGCTGGCCAACAGCGTTTTCCTGCATGAAATCACGCACGAATTTGCCGGTTTGGATGTCGGTCAGCACGTCCTTCATCCGCTTTTTGGTTTCGTCATAGGGCAGAATCCGTGGACCGCTGACATATTCGCCATATTCGGCGGTGTTCGAGATCGAGTAGTTCATGTTCGCGATGCCGCCTTCGTAGATCAGGTCTACGATCAGCTTCACCTCGTGCAGACACTCGAAATAGGCCATTTCGGGCTCATACCCGGCCTCGACCAGTGTTTCAAAGCCCATGCGGATCAGTTCAACCAGACCGCCGCAGAGCACGGCTTGTTCACCAAAGAGGTCGGTTTCGCATTCCTGACGGAAGTTGGTTTCGATGATCCCCGAACGCCCGCCGCCGATGGCGGAACAATAGGACAGGCCGATTTCCATCGCCTTGCCGGACGCATCATGATGCACGGCCACAAGGCAGGGCACGCCGCCGCCTTTGGTGTATTCGCCGCGCACCGTGTGGCCGGGGCCTTTGGGAGCCATCATGATGACATCGACGCCGGGCTTTGGTTCGATCAGGCCGAAGTGCACGTTCAGCCCGTGGGCGAAAGCAATGGCAGAGCCTTCTTTCAGGTTGTCATGCACGTATTTTTTGTAGGTTTCGGCCTGCAATTCATCGGGCATTGTGAACATGATCACATCGCACCATGCGGCAGCTTCTGCGATGCCCATGACCTGTAGCCCTTCGCCTTCGGCTTTGGCTTGGCTGGGTGAGCCTTCGCGCAGTGCGACGACGAGGTTTTTTGCTCCGCTGTCGCGCAGGTTCAGCGCGTGGGCGTGGCCTTGGGAGCCGTAGCCCAGAATGGCGACTTTCTTGTCCTTGATCAGGTTCACATCGCAGTCGCGATCATAATATACGCGCATGGGTTTTATCCTTGGTTAGGTTGCGTTGCGGTCTTTCTAACGGGTGGTTGAGGGTAATGTGAGGGGTGAATTGTGAGAGTATGCGGTCTAAGGGAGATTGTTATTCGTAGTATGATGAATTATCCCATTAATTATGCTTGATGATGTTGATCGTGCCATATTGCGCCAGTTGCAGGCAGAGCCTGCGCTGACCATGCCTGAACTTGCCGGACGGGTCGGGCTGACGCCTGCACGCGTGATCCGCCGTGTGGATCGCATGCAGGCCGATGGTGTTATCGCGGGGCAGGTCTATGTCATTGACTGGCGCGCGCTGGGATTTGCGGTGCATGTCTCGCTGCGCATCACATTGGATAAGACGGTCGCCCGTGCGTTTGACGAGTTTCTGACTGCCGCGCGTGATGTGCCAGAGGTGCTGGAGATTCAGACGTTTCTGGGCCGCGTCGATGTGCGCTTGGCGCTCATCGCCCGCGATCTGCTAGACTATCAGCGGCTGTATAGGGACCGTATTCTGACCTTGCCGCATATCGCAGATATCGAGGCGCTGATGGATGTATCCAATGTGAAATCAGATATGCGGTTGCCGCTATGACGCTGGATGATTTGGATCGCGCTATCCTGATCGCTTTGCAAAAGGATGCAGGGCAATCGACGACGCGGCTTGCAGACAAGCTGGGCCTGAGCCAGCCTGCGACATGGCGTCGGATCAGGCGATTGCAGGGCGCCGGCGTGATTACTGGGCGTCGTTTACTGGTGGATGCGGACAAAGCCGGGTTCGGCGTGACGGTTTTTCTCGGCGTCAAGCTGGCGATGAAAGGTCGGGTCAGTCTTGCGGATTTCGAACGTGCCGTTGATGCGATTCCAGAGGTGCAGACCGTCGATCATGTGTTGGGTCTGTATGATTACAGGCTGCGTGTCGTGGCCCGTGATTTGGCCGATTTTGAACGGGTGCTGCGGCGCCGGATTATGACGCTGCCCGGGGTCGGCGATGTCGAGGCGAATGTGCTGCTGAGCGAAGAACGCCGTCCGGGGCCGCTTGGTGCTTGACAACGGGCTGTTAAGTGATCGCGCTTAGGATTGGCGGGTATCTGGCCTGAGGGTTCCCGTGTTACCGCGACCAAAGACAGCTTCCGGTGTGGTGCTCTTTAGCGCCCTGAGCGCGGCAATTTCGATTGTCGTTACACTTATTGCTGTGCCGCTGGGCTTTGATATTGACGATCCGTGGGATGTGTTGCCGAAAGCCGCGCTGGTTGCTTTCAGCTGCGCCTTTCCAAGCAGCTTTATTCTGTTCAACGAAATCCGCAAAAACGAAAAGCTGACGGGGACGTTGCAACGGCTTGTTGATCGCGATCGGTTGACCGATATCGCGACGCGCGATTTCTTTTTCGCTCGGATGGCTGAGGCACCGGATGCCTATGGTGTGTCGCTGATGGTAGATATTGATCACTTCAAGCGGATCAATGACACTTATGGGCATATGGCGGGGGATGCGGTGATCAAAGCGGTGGCCACATTACTGCGCGATTCCGTGCGCCCCGAAGATATCGTTGCCCGATTTGGTGGTGAAGAGTTCATGATTTTTCTGCATGATCACAGTGCCGACGCAGGATTTCATGTGGCCGAACGGATGCGGCAGACTGTGGCTGACGCCCAGATTAGCCATGGTGATCTGATTGTTTCTGTTACAGTGTCTATCGGTGGTGGCCTGAAAGAAGCTTGCGCTGATATTTCGGGTGCCATTCAACACGCTGACCTTGCGCTTTATCAGGCAAAGAACGATGGGCGCAATCGCACCGTGTTTCACGACCGCCGCCGCGTTGCGCCGCCGCTTGCATTGTGACGGGGATCGGTTGACAGGTTTCCGATCCTGCATGCCCACGCGCGGTTCTGCTTGCGTATCGCGCGATTAGTCATTGTCTTTGCCGGTAGGTTGTCCATACCGATTGCGTGTGAACAAAGGGGCGAGAGATGACGCAGATAGTCAAAGATAATGTTGATCCGGATGGGTTGATGGAATTTTCGGTCGTATTCACCGACCGGTCGCTGAACCATATGTCCAAGGCATTTCAGCGTGTGATGACCGATGTATCGGGCATGCTGAAAGAGGTTTACCACGCAGACCATGTGGCGATTGTTCCCGGTGGCGGCACCTATGGGATGGAGGCAGTCGCCCGTCAGTTCGGCCATGATGCGCATGCGTTTATCGTGCGCAATGGCTGGTTTTCCTATCGTTGGAGCCAGATTTTCGACGCAGGCGGCTTCGCGGCAAAGACAACAGTGATGAAAGCAGGGCAGGCGGGCAATGACACGCACGCGCCCTTTGCGCCTGCCCCGATTGCCGAAGTGGTCGCCGCCATTCACGAAGCGAAGCCCGACGTGGTTTTTGCGCCGCATGTGGAAACATCTGCGGGGATCATTTTGCCCGATGATTATCTGACCGCATTGGCAGAAGCCGCGCATGAGGTCGGCGCGCTAATGGTGCTGGACTGCATCGCGTCAGGCTGTGTCTGGATCGATATGAAAGCCATCGGGGTTGATGTGCTGATCTCGGCCCCGCAGAAAGGCTGGTCGTCCACACCCTCTGCCGGGCTGGTGGTGATGTCTCAGCGTGCGGTGGATCGGATGGACACCACCACGGCCAATTCCTTTGCGATAGATCTGAAGAAATGGCATAGCATTATGCTGGTCTATGAAGACGGTGGCCATGCCTATCATGCGACCATGCCCACGGACGGGTTGCGCGCGTTTCGGGATACGATGCTGGAGACGCAGGAATTCGGCTTTGGCCGCTTGAAAGAGGCCCAGTGGAAGCTGGGCGAGGCGGTGCGCCAAGTGTTGCGAGACAAGGGGTTAAAATCTGTCGCGGCAGATGGGTTCGGGGCGCCGGGGGTGGTTGTCACCTATACTGACGATCCCGCAATCCAGAACGGGTCGAAATTTGTGGCGCAAGGCATGCAGATCGCGGCGGGTGTGCCGCTGCAATGTGACGAGCCTGAGGATTTCCGCACTTTCCGGCTGGGGCTGTTCGGACTGGATAAGCTTTATGATGTGGATGCGACGCTGGCCCGGCTGGTGCCTGTGTTGAACCGTGTGCTTTAACTTCGCGCGCCAAGTCCCATCTTCATCAGGGTGCGCCGCACCGGGGTGAGCCCGTAAAGCGTGGCAACACCGCTGGCGCGCATCTGCTGCAAGACGGGGTGCCCCGCGATAGAGGCGCGGTTGAGCGCATCAATGCCAGCCGCGCGCAGCTTGATATCAGGCTGGCGCTGCCGGGCATAGCTGTCAAGCATTGCTGGGCTGCCCAGATCACTTGGCTTGGCACGGGCGAGATCAAGCAGGCAGGAGAGATCCTTGAGCGACATGTTCAGCCCCTGCGCGCCAATGGGCGGCATCACATGGGCGGCCTCGGCGACCAACGCGGTGCGCGGCGCGGTCAGCTGATCGGCGGTTTGGCTGATGATCGGCCAGACCGTGCGGCGTGACGCAAGCGTCAGCGGGCCGTAGGTTTCGGCAGAACGTTCGGTCGCGGCGGCCTCAAATTCAGCCGCGGGCAATGCGGCGAGGCGCAGCGCCTCTGGCCCGCTTTCCATCCAGACGACGGCAGAGCAGGGCTTGCCGTCATGGTCGGGCAGGGGGACCAGTGTAAAGGGACCGCCTGCGCGATGGATTTCCGTTGAAATATTGTCATGCGGCGCGTCATGGGTGACGGCGAATGTCACCGCCTTTTGCCCATAGCGCGTGGTTGTGGCGCTGATCCCGGCGGCCTGCCGCACGGCAGAGCTGCGCCCGTCGGCCCCGATGACCAGCTTTGCGCTGATCTGGTTGGCGTCCGTCAGTGTCACGATTGCGGTCTCGCTACGTGGGAGCATGCGCGCAAATCCGATACCGGGCCGAAAATCGACATTGGGCAATTCGCCCAGACGCGCCACCATTTCCCGCCGCAGCAACCAGTTGGGCAGGTTCCAGCCAAAAGGTTTGTCCGAAATATCGCCTGCATCGAAATCGCGGATAAGCGGCGGATTGGCCGCGGCATCAACGATGCGCATGATTTGCAGCGGGGCGGCATGGCTCGCAAGCCGGTCCCAAAGCCCCGCTGTTTCAAGAAATTGCTGCGCTGGTTGCAGGAATGCGGTGGTGCGCAGGTCGGCCCCTTCCGCGTCACGCGTAGTGATCGGCGTGCTCGGGTCCACGATCGTGACGTTGAACCCGGCAGTGCCAAAGGCCGCCGCTGCTGTCAGCCCTGCCACGCCGCCGCCGCCAATCAGAATATCAGTCGATTTACGTTCCATGCGCTTTACATATGGCGCGCGCTGCCGGGCGGAAAGGGTCAGCGCCCTAACTGCGACAAGAAAGCTGTCAGGTCATCGGTGTGGTGATGGATGTGATCGCTTTCATGTGGTGTCGGGTGCACATGCACCGTGCGCATCCCAAGGCTGTGCGGTACCGCAAGGTTGCGCGGCTCATCTTCGAACATGGCGGCCGTGGCGGGGGCCAGACCGGCAAGCTCAAAAACGGTGGCAAAGGCCTCTTTAGCGGGTTTTGCCTGAAACTCCGCGTGTTCAATGCCATAGACCGCATCAAACTGATCGGTCAGGCCGCGTGCTTGCAAGACCCGCTCTGCATGATTGTGCGAGCCGTTGGTAAAGACAATCTTGCGTCCCGGCAGCGCCCCGATGGCCCCGGCAAGTGCGGTGTCGGCGGTCAGATGAGAAATGTCGATGTCATGCACATCGGCAAGGAAATGATGCGGGTCGACTTCATGTTCACGCATCAGACCGGCGAGGGTAGAGCCGTGCCGTTGCCACAAATCCTTGGTCAGGGCAGGGGCCGCGTCCGCATCAACCCCTGTCACCCGCATGATATAGGCGAAAAACCGTGGGTCCATCCGCCCGAACAAATCCGCAGTGGGCGGATAGAGCGTATTGTCGAGATCAAAGACCCAAGTGTCGATATGTGCAAAGAGATTGGCAACCATGAGCGATGGATAGCCGTACTGCGGCGGCGCTGCAATTGCCTTGGGGTGATTGCGGGCGTATGATCTTTCAACCACGAAAGGCACATCGTTTATGCTTGACCCACGCACGACCAATAAAGATGCCTATACGCTGATCCTTGAAGCGATTGACAGCCATATCTACAAGCCGGGCGACCGGCTTGTGGAAAGCGAATTGGCAGAGCGTTTCGGCGTGTCGCGCACCCCCATCCGCGAGGCGCTACAGCGGTTGGAAACGCAGTCATTGCTGACACGCGATGGCCGGTCGTTGATCGTCGCCTCGCTGGATCATTCGCAATTGTCAGAGCTTTATGTGGTCAGGGGCGAGTTGGAAGGGCTGGCGGCCCGTCTTGCCGCGCGCCATGCCGCACCCGAAGAGGTGAAAGTACTGCGCGATATGCTGGAAGAGGACCGCAAGCTGATCGGTGATCCCGAAGGGCTGAGCCGGGCAAACCGGCGGTTTCACAAGCAGATCCACCTTGGTTCGCACAATCGGTTTCTGGTGCAGCAGCTGGATTTGGTACATCGGTCGATGGCCCTTTTGGCGACCACATCACTGGCGGCAGAGGGCCGGACCGAACAGTCGCTGGACGAACATGCAAGGATCGTCGAAGCGATTGAGGCGGGCGATGGTGCTGCGGCCTATCAGGCGCTGCGGGATCATATTTCAGAGGCGTTTGTCACCCGTCTGAAGCTGGATGCGCAGGCAGTGGAGGCGGCGGAGTAGTCTTTTGCCAGCCGTCCGGCAGCAAAATGCCATGGGCGGTCTTGTCCCAGTAAAAAGGATTGCTGACCAATTCGATCCCGCCTTTGTAAGCGGCCAGCGCCGCCAGCGGGAAATAGAGTTGCAGCGTCAACGCCCATTTGGTCAGCCAAGATTTACCTGCCTTATGCACCCCGATGGCGGCGACACAGAAGCCTGTCACCTCTGACAGGATAAAAAGCCCGGCCAATCCCCAGAACATCCAAGGGGCGATCATCCCGTTCAGCGGGTGGTCTATGCCAAAGACAGGCAGCCAGAATGTCCAGAGCACCGGGGCGAACACAAACTGCGATAACGTCCCAAGAAACAAAAGCTGGATACCAAAAAACCGCCATGCGCCAAGGTCGCGCCAGAGCCGCGCGGGGTTGCGCATGTGCACGCCGTAGGTGATGGCGTAACCTTTGAGCCAGCGCGACCGTTGTTTGACCCAAGGCCACGCGCGGCCATTCGCCTCTTCTTCGGTCACTGTGCTGATCAGTTCGGTGCGGTAGCCATGCCGCGCAAGCCGGACGCCCAAATCGGCGTCTTCGGTGACATTGTGGGCGTCCCAACCCCCGAGCTGTTCCAGCGCGTCGCGTCTGAAAAACAGGGTGGTGCCACCCAGTGGGACGACCAGACCCAGCCGGTTCAGCCCCGGCAGGACGACCCGAAACCAGCCTGCGTATT
The DNA here is from genome assembly GCF_046640325.1 of Loktanella agnita. Classification (NCBI taxonomy): domain Bacteria; kingdom Pseudomonadati; phylum Pseudomonadota; class Alphaproteobacteria; order Rhodobacterales; family Roseobacteraceae; genus Loktanella; species Loktanella agnita. The sequence continues at coordinate 164,855 of NZ_JBJMBF010000003.1, forward strand.
CGATGGTGAAACAGCGGGTCAGCCAGTTGGTCGGCGCGTTGTAGTAATCCAAAACTCCCTGCAAGCAGGCCACATCAGGGCCCGTCTGCGCAAAATGCTGCGCCACGATATGTAGCTGGTCAAGCGCGGGGGCGTCTTCGGCATCCCACACGCCGATGATATTGCCGCGTGCGAAATCGAGCGCGTAATTCAGCGCCCGGGGTTTTGTCTTGATCGTTCCCTTCGGCACAATGATGGCCCGCATCCATGTGGGCAGGATCGTGCGGCCCAGCGTGGCGCGGGTGGTCAGATCGTCGGCTTCCATCACCAAACAGACATCCAGCAATTCGCGCGGGTAATCCAAGTCGGCAAGCCGCGCCAGCAGGTGATCGGCAATCGCAGTTTCGTTATACAAAGGGACAAGCATAGTGATCACCGGCAGCGGGGCCGGGCTGATGGCGCAGGTTGGCACCGGGTCGTCGCGCCAGCCAATGTAAGCTGCCGCCGCCTTGAGCAGTGTTGTCATCAGTAGGGTCAGGATTGTCCAAAGTGTCAGCGCTGCAAGGATAAACTGCGGCGCCATCAGCGCCCCAGCTACGCAGGCCGCCGCGCAGCACAACCCCAGCCCAAGCGCCATGCCCCGATTCCAGTTCCGGCAACTTTTGTCATCAGGCACCCGCCGCTCGGCTGCGCGGGCGAGGGTGTTGCCAAATTGTTCGGAAATGCAGCGATCCAATTGCGCCGGGGCCGTGACCGCCATGCGGACCTTGCCAAAAAGCCTGCGCAGATGGGCCTGATGGCGGGCAAACTGCCCCGGTTGCGTGCTAAGCACAATTGTGTCGCCGCCGATCTGTCGCCAAGGCATTAATCCATCACGAAGACAGTTTGCAGGGCCGTAGCGTTGCAGTAGGCTGCAATCGGGCGGTTGTTCGATAGGGTTGATCAGTTGCGCCCCGGTATGGTCCGCAAAGATGGTGGCAATCGAGTATTGCGAGACTCCGCGCGAAAGGCATAGTACATCGGCCAGAGGCAGCCCTTGTCGTGTTGCGGCGGCTTGGGCGATGCCAGCCTTTTGTGCGGTAATCTGCCCGCGCGCGATCAGCGCATCTATCAGGAAAGGCGCGGAAAAATCTGTCTGAACGAGACCGTTTGAAGGACTGTCATCTACATCAAAATGAAACATCGAAAACCCGATCCTCTCGCAAGAAGAGATGATCGGGCAGGTTGGTTAACTATACGTTAAGCGCAGGACGCCTTCTGTTAGCTTACTGCGGGTGCGCGGCTGCGCATCGCTTGGGTAAACCGTTCGAACAGGTAGTAGCTGTCCTGCGGACCGGGGCTTGCCTCGGGGTGATATTGTACGCTGAAGACGGGGCGGTCAGAGACGCGAATGCCGCAGTTTGATCCGTCAAAAAGCGATACATGGGTTTCGGTGACACCTGCCGGCAGGCTCTGACTATCGACGGTAAACCCATGGTTCATGGAGGTGATTTCGACCTTGCCGGTTTCGTAGTCTTTCACCGGATGGTTCGCGCCATGATGGCCGTGGTTCATCTTGATCGTCTTTGCCCCCAGTGCCAGCGCCAGCATCTGGTGCCCAAGGCAGATGCCAAAGACCGGCAGGTCGGCCTCAAGCACACCTTTGATGGTCGGAACGGCATATGCGCCGGTCGCCGCCGGATCCCCCGGACCATTTGACAGAAACACCCCGTCGGGGTTCAGCGCCAAAACATCTGCAGCTGTGGCGGTTGCGGGCAGGACCGTGACGTCGCAACCTGCGCTGGCAAGGCAGCGCAGAATGTTGCGTTTCGCGCCGTAGTCGATGGCGACAACTTTATGCTTGGGCTCGGTTTGGGGTTTGTACCCTTCCGGCCAAGCCCAACGCATTTCATCCCAACGATAAGATTGCGCACAGGTAACATCCTTGGCCAGATCAAGCCCCTCAAGCCCTTGAAAGGCACGGGCTTTTGCAACCAAGGATTCGATGTCGAAATTGCCATCAGGATCATGGGCCAGCGCCACATGCGGTGCGCCTTGCTGCCGGATGGCGCGGGTCAGCCGCCGGGTATCGACGCCGCCGATCCCGATCCGGTTGCGCCGCGAAAGCCAGGTGGTCAGGTTCTCTGTGGCGCGCCAGCTTGATGGCTCTGTCGGGTCCCATTTCACGACCATGCCACAGGCGACCGGATCTGCCGTTTCGTCATCGTCCGGGTTCACACCCGTGTTGCCGATATGCGGAAAGGTGAAGGTCACGATCTGCCCCGCGTAGGATGGGTCCGTCATGATTTCCTGATAGCCGGTCATCGCCGTGTTAAAGCAAAGCTCTGCTGTGGTTTCGCCAGTCGCGCCAAAGCCGAAACCATAGAAGATGGTGCCGTCTGCAAGGGCCAGGCAAGCCGTCGGTTTCTGGATCATCGCATACCGCTCCTGTGGTCAAATTGAGCCGGGTTTACGGGGGCAGCTGCCCCGGGTCAAGGCAGGAATGTGCCTTTGAAACAAGGGCTGACGTCACGCAAGTGCTGCTTGTCAGATGAAGCCGGGCACGATAGGCTGGGCGTTCGTTTGAAGGTGATGAACGGGAACATCCATGGACATGCGTGATAGGGTCAACACGGCCCTGAAGAATGCGATGAAGTCGAAAGAGGCGGATCGCCTGTCGACATTGCGGCTGATCAACGCCGCGATCAAGGACAAGGATATCGCGCGGCGCGGGTCCGGTGATGACACGGATGGCGTATCGGATGACGAGGTGCTGTCGATCATGGGCCGCATGGTCAAACAACGTCAGGAAAGCGCGCGTGCCTATGAAGAAGGCGGGCGGCTGGAGCTGGCAGAGAAAGAACGCTCTGAAATTAAGGTGATCGAAGAGTTCCTTCCGCGTCAATTGAACGCGGGTGAAACCGAAAAAGCGGTTGATGCCGCCATCGCCGAGGTAGGCGCGAGCAGCATTCGGGACATGGGCAAGGTGATGGCCGCACTGAAGGGCCGCTATACCGGCCAGATGGATTTCGGCAAGGTCGGCCCGATGGTGAAGCAGAAACTGGGGTGAGCGTGCAAAGAGCCTGTGAGGGCACGGTGAGGCAAGTCCCGACCATGCGAATAATGACGAGTGTGGAAATTTCGATTGCCACGCCGGTCCGGCTGAAGAGTAGCAAAACACTGCCAAGCACACCGTGAAACCGCTCTGTCGCCAATACCAAAATGATTAATTGCGCGTCGGCGCGTTGCCATTCATCCAAGTGCGTATGCTGCCTGCGTGCAAGGGCAAGCGATGTGGCGATCGTCCAGATGGCGGCCAAAGCTGCGATCATTTAGATCGTCAGGGCCCCCATCGGTTTTAACCAAGGTATGGCAGCGAGAAATATGGCTGCAGGTGCGAAAACGAAAATCAGGTAGCGAGCGGTACATCGGTGAGCTCAAAAATGACAGATAAGATATGCGGTAAGTAAGGCATCCTTGTCATAGAGTGTCGCGTTTTTCTCTGGCGTGATCATTTACCGACCGCCTGAAAGGGCTTGCATGAGTTCGCCATGTAATGCTTGCCGTTCCTCTGGGGTCAGGAAAGCACCCAGTTCAACCTCTCGCCCATTGCCGCGCAGCGTCAGATATTTCTCCACCGGGCCGTCATCGCGGATATGGACGCTGATCCAATAGCGGTTCGCCTCCCATTCCTGAATGTTGCCTGCGGGATTGTGCCGTGTCAGATGTGCCGTTGTGTCATCAACGGTCAGTTCTTCAAGGATTTCACCACGACGGTAGCTAATGTGTAGCGCGTACCAGAGGCCACTCAGCATCAGGGCAAAAAATGGCAAAAGCCCCCAGAGCACTGCTGTCCCAATAGCCGCGACAAGCGGTAGTGCGATCAGTGCAGCAGTGGCACCGATGAACAAAACGAAATCCTTGCGCAGAAGCGACCGATAGGGCCAAAGGCTGAGCTGCCAATGGCGCGTTTCTTGCGGGCTAGGGTGGGACCATTCGACGGGCATGCTGCCTTTGTAGCGAAACGGTGGAGGTGAACAAAGGTGCCGATTTGTCGCTGGCCGGTGGCCGAGCAACCGCCATTTTCTAACGGCTAAATCTATAGGTCAGTAATATGCAGCCATGTCGCTGCTTTAGATTTATTGAAGCTAAAGCACTTCGATTTTTACTAGAATCACAATTCGCTGCCTCTCCCTATCGGTCGAACGCGATTTGTGATGTCTGGTGCCTCAAGTTAAAATCGAAACGCTGTAGTCCAAGCGAGAGCTGAGGGTGATCTGGTGGGGCAGGATTTCCTTATGAAACGCACGGTTTTGTATGTTCTCATGAAAAAAGGCCTTACCTGAAAGGTAAGGCCTTTGTTGTGTCACTCTTACGATTTGGCCTAGTGAGCGTGGCCCTTATCCCAGTCTTCCTGCTTGGGCAGGATTTCGAACGTATGCTCTGGCGGTGGTGATGGTAGTGTCCATTCCAGCGTATCGGCAAATTCGTTCCACGGGTTGTTCTCTGTTACGCGCGCGCCTCTGAGCAGCGTGTAAAACAGCACCCCAATGAAGAACACGAAAGAGATGAAGGACAAGAATGCACCGATGCTCGACACATAGTTCCAGATTGCGAATGCGTCCGGATAATCGATGTAGCGGCGGGGCATCCCCTGACGACCCAAGAAGTGTTGGGGGAAGAATGTCAGGTTAGCACCCACAAACATCATCCAGAAATGCAGTTTGGCCGCCCATTCGGGATACATCTTGCCGGACATTTTTGGCAAGTAGAAGTAGATCCCTGCAAAGATGGCAAAGACTGCACCCAGCGACATCACATAGTGGAAGTGTGCAACGACATAGTAAGTGTCATGATATACCCGGTCGACGCCAGCTTGCGACAGCACGATGCCTGTCACGCCACCGACGGTGAACAGGAACAAGAAGCCAAAGGCCCAGAGCATTGGTGCCTTGAACTCGACCGAGCCGCCCCACATGGTGGCGATCCATGAAAAGATTTTCACCCCGGTTGGCACCGCAATCACCATCGTGGCCAGCATAAAGTAGCTTTGCTGGGTCAGCGACATGCCGACGGTGTACATGTGGTGCGCCCAGACGACGAAGCCCAGAACACCAATAGCAACCATCGCATATACCATCGGAAGGTAGCCAAAGATCGGCTTGCGGCTGAAGGTTGCAATCACGTGGCTGATGATCCCGAAGCCGGGGATAATGATGATATACACTTCCGGATGGCCGAAGAACCAAAGGATGTGCTGATACAGGATCGGATCACCGCCGCCAGCAGGGTCAAAGAAGGTCGTGCCGAAGTTTATATCGGTCAGCAACATTGTGATGGCGCCAGCTAGAACGGGTAGAGCCAGCAGAATTAGCCAAGCAGTCACGAAAATCGACCATGCAAAAAGTGGCACTTTGTGCAGCGTCATGCCGGGGGTACGCATGTTCAGGAAGGTTGTGATCATATTGATCGCACCCAAGATTGAAGATGCGCCGGACAGGTGCACCGCGAAGATCGCAAGCGACATCGGTAGAGCGACTCCGGGTTGCGTCGACAGCGGCGGATACAAAACCCAGCCGGTACCTGCGCCAAAGCCATCATTCCCATTCGGCGCCATCAAAGAGGCAATCCCGAGAGCGGCACCAGCGGTAAACATCCAGAAAGATAGATTATTCAGTCGCGGGAAGGCCATGTCCGGCGCGCCGATCTGCAACGGCATGAAATAGTTACCGAAGCCACCAAAAAGAGCTGGGATGACCACGAAAAACATCATCAAGACGCCGTGATAGGTGATCATTACGTTCCACAGATCTCCATCCGGCGTACAAGGTCGCGAGGCATCTACGAAGAAGCGTGCGCCTTCGGTACACATGTATTGCACGCCAGGGTGCATCAGCTCGAGCCGCATGAAAACCGTGAAGGCAACTGAGACAAAGCCCAGTGCGCCAGCGACCCAAAGATACAGGATCCCGATATCTTTGTGATTTGTTGACATGAACCAACGGGTGAAAAAGCCCCGCTCGTCCTCGTGTGTATCGCCGTGGATGGCTGCATCTGCCATGTTTGGCTCTCCCTCGTCTTGGCTACCTGGGCCGCGCGCCGAGTCAGTTTCTGCGCGCGATTTGTTCGCGTTCTAAACGGTTGCCAGTTAAGGGGCAATAAAGGATGCAGCGGTTCGACTGAGTAATATTGGCGCAGGGCAGGCGGGCAGGCAACAGATCAACAAGCTTGCGGACAACGGATATTGCTGTTTTCCTCATCCAATATCAGCGGAGGTCGGTGCATGGTAGAAGAAAGCCCCCCGTTTACGATTGGTATTGAGGAAGAATACTTGCTGGTTGACCAGCAAAGCTTTGCGCTCGCGCGTGCGCCGGATGCGCTGATGGCGGCTTGCAAGGCGGACCTAAAAGGCAAGGTCAGCCCGGAATTTCTTGAATGCCAGATTGAGGTTGGGACAGGGGTCTGCCGGACTATTTCCGAAGCGCGCGAAGACTTACGCTGCCTTCGGCAAACCGTGGCCGATCACGCGGCCAGTTATGGGCTCGCCCCGATCGCAGCCTCATGTCACCCCTTCGGGGATTGGAAAGAGCAGCATCACACAGACAAGGAACGCTATAATCAGCTGCGTCGCGATCTGGCCGGTGTCGCCCGCCGCATGCTGATCTGCGGCATGCATGTGCATGTGGGTGTTCCGGATAAGAACATGCGGATCGCACTGGTCAATCAGTTGAAATACTTTCTGCCACATCTGCATGCGCTCTCGACATCCTCGCCTTTTTGGCAAGGGATCGATACGGGCATGAATTCTTACCGGTTGTCAGTTTTCGATAACCTGCCGCGCACCGGGCTGCCACCACAGATGCGCGATTGGGCCGCCTATAGTTCGGCTGTTGAGACACTGGTCGATCTGGAGTTGATCGAGGACAGCTCAAAGATCTGGTGGGATTTGCGTCCTTCCGCAAAATTCCCCACGATTGAGGCGCGGATCTTTGATGTGTCCCCGCGGATTGAGGTGACACTGACGCTTGCCGCGCTGACCCAATGCCTGAGCCGGATGATCTGGCGGCGTGGGCAAAACGGGGGCGGATGGCGGGCGATGGATAACTTCATGATTAGCGAAAACCGCTGGCGGGCGCAGCGCTATGGCGTGTCCGAAGGGCAGATTGATTTCGGCCGTAAATGTCTGATCTCATTTAAACAGGTGGTGGACGATATTCTTGAACTGATCGCCGAAGATGCACAGGCGCTAGACTGCGTGGCTGAGGTCGAGGCCGTCCGTATGATTTTGCAGGATGGAACGAGCGCCGATCGGCAGCGGCAGGTACGGGACAAGGCGCTGGCAGATGGGGCAAGCGACCACGAGGCGCTGCAGGCGGTCGTGGAATCGTTGATCGCGGAGTTTCAATCGGGTCTTTGAGGGGGGGGGGCGTGCTGATGTCGTCGCCCCTTGTCCGAAATTCATGTGTAATTGATTTTAACCAATTGGTTTTTCGATACCAGTTATCTCGCTTTTCAAGCCGGGCATTTACAGGATCAGATTTAAGAAAAAGATTTGGCTCTGCGGTTCAGATTTTGCTGATGTATTGATAGGGTGCGAGGCTATTGTATCGACTTATTTTCAAGACGCGTTGTCGCTGGCCCATGTCGTCGCACACGACAATTGACCGCCGTTTGGAGGCGCAAACCAAAGCATTAAAGCGTTTCGATTTTAACTTTAGACATTAAGCATCACAAATCGCGTTCGACCGTTAGGGAGAGGCAGTGTATTGTGATCCAAGGATAAATCGAAACGCTGTAGGTCATGATTTATTTTGATCAACATTAGCAACACACTGATAAAGAGTCGCAATCATTTAGCATCAAAGGCAATCTCGTCGCCAGTATGAGCAAGGGCGGGAATTGTCATGGCATTGCAGTTGTAGAGATATTCATCACTAAAACCATGCGAAGTGTCCCCAATATCGGTCTCGCGATGGCTTTCATGTCATGACATGCGTGAAAAACAACACCTTCAAGAGGTGGTTCTGGTGCGGTCGGGGGGACTCGAACCCCCACGAGTGTTACCTCACAGCGACCTCAACGCTGCGCGTCTACCAATTCCGCCACGACCGCTTTGTCTCAGGCTTGGTAGGCGGGTCTGTAACGAAGTGATCGGCGCTTCTCAAGGGCAAAAATCACACCTTGCGCCCGTACAATGCGCGGCCAGAATATGGGGGTTGCATGACAGGGGTGACTTTCGCATCAGCCACCGCCATATGAGACCCCAAAGGAGACGGGGCCAGCCCCGTGGCGATCATGGTAGAATGGATCATCACCGACGGCTTGACCGCATACCCAGAGGCGCTGGCCTTTATGGAGCAGCGGGTTGATGCGATCGCAAAGGGCGAGGCGGAGGAATGCGTGTGGCTTCTTGAACATCCGCCGCTTTACACCGCAGGTACCTCTGCCAAATCCGCCGACCTGATCGACCCGCAGCGGTTCCCGGTGTTCGATGCGCGGCGCGGCGGTGAGTATACTTATCACGGCCCAGGCCAGCGTGTTGTTTATGTGATGCTCGATCTGAACAGACGCGGGCGGGATATACGCAAATTCGTGCAAAGCTTAGAGCACTGGGTAATCGCCACGCTGGACAGCTTTAACATCAAGGGCGAAATCCGCGAGGGCCGGGTTGGCGTCTGGGTGCAGCGCCCCGAAAAGCCGGCCCAGCCTGACGGCAGTCCGGCAGAAGATAAAATCGCCGCTATCGGCATCAGGATGCGTAAATGGATATCGTTTCATGGTATCTCGATCAATGTGGATCCGGAGCTTGACCATTTCACTGGCATCGTCCCCTGCGGGATCAGCGCGCACGGCGTCACATCGCTTGTTGATCTTGGATTACCCGTAACGATGGACGATCTGGATGTCGCACTGCGGCAGCATTTTGATCGGGTGATGGAAGGGCAGGCTTAGGTCCTACCCATGTCACCGCGCTTATTGATCCTTTGGTGCTTCATTGCAGGTATCCTGCGGGCGTACTAACCTTAAGAAACTACAACAAAAGGTCGGTCGCGATTTGCCACCGTGCCAAAGGTGCAGCGCCGTCCGTAAAGGTCTGACAGGACATGTTCTGTAACCGCGTCTTCGTAAGCTCCGGCAGCGATGATTTTGCCTGCTTTCATCAGCACCACCTCTTCGGCGAAGGCTGTCATGAGGTTGATATCATGCAAGACGACCACGACGGTTTTGTTTTCTTCGCGCACCAATTTTTGCAGCAGCAGCATCGTTTCGAACGCGTGCGCGATATCCAGATGGTTGGTCGGCTCATCAAGCAAGAAAAGCGGTGCCTCTTGTGCCAGAACCAGTGCGATCCAGCTGCGTTGTCGTTGCCCGCCTGAAAGCTGGGCCAGGGTGCGATCGCCCAGACCGTTTAGGTTGGTTTTTGCCAGCGCGCCGGTGATCGCGCTTTTGTCTTGGGTCGACAGCCCTGCAAATGGTTTTCGGTAGGCATAGCGCCCCAGTGCGACAAGGTCATTCACCGTCAGCTCGCTGGGTGCTTCGGGTGACTGCGGCAGCATTGCCAGACGTTGTGCCCGCTGGCCTGCCGGTATCTCGCTGATGATATGTGCGCCCAGTTTCACAGCGCCGGTTGTCGGTTTGACCAAGCCGGACGCGATGTGCAGCAATGTCGATTTGCCTGATCCATTGGGGCCGCAAATAACGGTGAGTTTCCCCGGCGCGAACTGGTGGCTTACGTCATGTAAAACCGGCGCATCATTATATGAAAAGCTTATATTTCCAATATCAAGTGTATCAAACATGGCGTATTTGTCTCAGCAGCAGGAATAGGAAGTAGGGTGCGCCGACCAGCGCTGTCACCGCGCCTGTTGGCAGTTCGAGCGGATAGGCGACAACACGCGCGATGATGTCCGCACATAAGACCATTGCTGCGCCCACGATTGGTGTCACGAACAGCAACCTGTCAGTATCCAGCCCCACCAATGCGCGTGCCGCGTTGGGTGCAATCAGCCCCACAAAGGCAATGCCTCCGGCAAAGGAGACAGCCGCGCTGGTCAGCACCACGGATAAGATCAAGATTACCCCTTTGCCCAGAACCGGTACCAAGCCTGTGGCGGTCGCGGTGGTGTCATCCAGAACCATCTGCCCGATGGACCGGCGCAACAACGCCAAAAGGCACAACACTGTGACAAGCACAATCGACAAGATCGCGGCATCTTCCCAATGGGCCGCGTGCACCGATCCCGCCAACCAGATCAGCGCCTGCGATGCCCGATAGACCGGGCCGAGGATCACCAGCACCGTCACCAAGGATTTGGCAAGTGCGGCCATCGCGATCCCATAGAGGATCAACCGCGCGGGCTGTGCGATGTCGCGCCCGGCCAGTATCGCAACCATGACCGCGAAAGTCGTCGCGCCTGCTGTCGCCGCCATCGGCTGCCACTGAATGGACACCATCAGGGCGTTCGCCTCATTTGAGAATACCCAAAGGAACAGAACGACACCCACGGCCGCACCATCGACGATCCCCAGCACTGATGGCGATGCAATCGGGTTTCGCACGACCCGCTGTAACAACAGCCCTGCCAGCCCAAGTGCCGCCCCGGCCAGAACGGCAAGCGCGACACGGGGCAATCGCAGCGTCCAAATGATGATTGTATCCGTCGCAGAGCCTTGGCCGAAGACTGCCAGCAAAACGCGGTCCGGCCCGATCCATGACGACCCGATACCTGTGGCGAGCAACACCAGCGCAAGCAGCGTTACGGCTGGCCCGACCACACGGGCACTTCTCCATGTGATCTGGTTCATGCGGTGGCCCGCAGCTTTCTGCGGCGGACAAGGCTCACCAATACCGGCGCCCCAACAAGCGCCAGGGTTGCCGTTACAGGCACCTCTTGCGGCGAGGCGACAAGGCGGGCGGCGATATCGGCCAGAATGGCCAAGCATGCCCCGATCAGCGCGGTCAGGGGAAGCAGTTGTGTGTGTGATTGCACCGACAAGAGCCGGGCGAGGTGGGGGGCCACAAGACCCACAAACCCAACAGGTCCCGCGACCACGACCGACAGCGCCGCGAGCACCGTCGCAATGCAAAGTGCAAAGATACGCATCCGTGTCGTATCCACCCCCAGCGCACGCGCCGTGTCGTCGCCAGTGACCATCGCATCAAGCGCATGGGTGAAAAAGCAAACGCCGCAAATCCCAAGCGCCAGCATCGGCGCTGCGGCCCAAAGCAGGGCAGGGTCACGATCCGCGAAACCTCCGGCCAGCCAAAACAACAGAGCCTCCATCGTGCCTTCGTCGGTCACGATGAGGATCTGCGTAATAGACCCAAGGAACGCCGCAAGCGTAACGCCTGCCAGCACGACGGATGTCGGTGTCAGCCTGCCTTTGCCAAGTGTTACAAGCGCGAAAATCCCTAGCATTGCAATGGCTGACCCAAGCAATGCGGCCAGTGAAAGCCCGACGAAACCCGAAATGCCCAAAACCGCAAAGCCGAAGACGACACCAAAGCTGGCACCCGCATTAATCCCCAGCAAGCCGGGATCAGCGAGCGGATTGCGCAGCACCGTTTGCATCAACAAACCTGCCACTGCGAGCGCGGCACCCACAAAGATTGCACCGGCGGTACGTGGCACCCTGAGCCCACGAATAATCAGATCATCCTGCGATTGTGTTGGTGACAAAATTGCCTGAACCACATCGCTTGGCGCATAAATGCGCAGACCGATATGCAGGCTTGCCGTTGCGGCCATGACTAGCATGACAGCGAAGAGGGGGATCGTCCATTTCATCGCTGATTGACTTATCTGAGTTTTTTTATCAAGAAAAGGCCCGACAGAATGAGGAAGCCGCCGCCACTGATATTCTGAGCATGCAAGTCAAAAGGATATCAGTCATGTTTCGCCAATTTTTATGCGCCATTGCGTTTTTTCCGTCCGCGCTTTTCGCAGATACAATCGAACACGCGATGGGCACTACAGAGGTCCCAGAGACACCGGCCCGTGTGGTTGTTCTGACCAATGAAGGCACTGAAGCCGTTCTTGCGCTGGGCATTACACCTGTGGGCGCGGCACAGTCGTGGCTGGGTGATCCATGGTACCCGCATATCGCCGATCAAATGGAAGAGGTCACAAGCCTTGGCAAGGAAAGTGCCATCAATCTGGAACTTATTGCGGCGCTGCAGCCTGACCTGATCCTTGGCAACAAACAGCGCCACGAAGAGATCTATCCGCAGCTTTCCGCAATTGCCCCAACCGTCGTCTCGGAGCGGCTGCGCGGTGACTGGCGCCGGAATTTCGAACTTTATGCCCACGCACTTGGCAAGGCGGATGAGGGTGCGGCATTGCTGACCGCCTTCGAAGACAACGTCAGCAGCTTGTCTGAAAAGCTGGGGGAGCACCTGAACGAAGAGGTCAGCGTTATCCGCTTTCTGCCGACCCAAATCCGTATCTATCAACTCGACAGCTTTTCGGGGTTTATCCTAAGCGAGCTTGGCTTCAACCGCCCTGAAAATCAAAATGTCGATGACTTCGCGATCCGGACCGGGAAAGAAAGCATTCCTGACATGGACGGCGACCGCATTTTCCACTTCACATGGGAGACCGGCGACGGTGAGGGCAATGCCGCGCGTGACGATGCGCTGGAAGACCCGCTGTGGCAATCGCTTGAAGCCGTCAAGGCAGGCAAGGTGCATGAGGTCAGCGATCCGATCTGGAACACCGCTGGCGGCATTCTGGCCGCGCATCTGATGCTGGATGATATCGCAGCGCTTTACGACGTGAAGTGATCAGAAGACTGCGTCAATACTCGGGACTGAACGCCGTATCGCGGCGTTCAGTCCCGATATCCTATACATACACGCCAGCCGCTGCTTAAGGCCATTCCGCGAAAGACACCTCTTCCGTGCGCGTCCGGTAAAGCGGCGTATATGTCCTGCGAAACTGCGCAGGGGCGAGGCTTTCGTGCCTTCGAAAGAAGCGCGTGAAATAGGCTGCGTCACTGAAACCCAGCCGGTAGCCTACCTCTGCAACGTGTAGATTTGTCGTCACCAAAAGCGCCTTGGCTTCTTCCATCAGCCTGCGTTGGATATGCGCATGCGGCGGAATGCCGATGGCGCGCCGCACCGCACCATTCAAACGATCGCGCGACACGCCGATACGCTTTGCGTATTCCGCGATGTTCCACTGGTTTTGCAGGTGCAGCTCCACAAGGCTCAGAAAATTGTCGGATATGCGGTGTGGCTGCTGTTCCATGGATGGCCGCGGTCGCGCGTCTGCGCGCCATATATCGATCAGCATCAATGAAATGCAGTGATGCAGAACGGTTTCACTGCCGGGCGCGGCGTCGCGCAGTTCTGTTTCGATCTTTTCGAACAATGTTGTGAAGGACGCGATTACCTTTGATGACAGATCCGACAGGAACATCCGGCGGCTTACCACTTCGCGCACATGGGCGGATAGCACATCCGTTGGCAAGGCGCGGCCAAGGGCACGCTCTGGCATCCGCAAGAGGTAGCCACGTGCCCCTGCCGTAAGTGCGATGCGTGTCGGCCAGCCTGTCGGGGCCCAGACCATACAAGGGGCCGCGATTTCACGTTCCACATCTTCTGAAAAGAAGGTGCCGCGCCCTGACAACAGTAAAAGCAGGACTGCACGCCCGCCCGATGTGGCGAATTCCGTCTTGGACAAGGCGCTCTTGATACGTTCGGCCTGTATGGTCTGTCGTTCCATGGATACGGTCTGCCTTCATCGGATTGCGTCAAAAGTACCATTCTTTCCCCAAAATGTCTATTACGCGATCCGCTGGACAGGCGTAGCCTATGCAACAGGCCAAGCGTGGAGGACGTGCGGCATCGGAGTGCGGCGCGCAATTGGGTCGCGGCGCCCCGCAAAATAGGGAGGAACACCATGATGAATGCATTTTCGCAGGCAGCTTTCGGCGTCTGCCGTTTTTCTGCGCATGCCGCCACTGCGGCACTGCTGGTCACCGCGGGCGCAACGGCGTCGTTTGCGCAGGATGACGATACGGTCACGATCGGCTACGCCGTGTCCAAATCAGGCCCAAACGCGGGCGGTTCGGATATGACCGTCACACCAAACTACGAACTTTGGGTGGAAGAGGTAAACGCCGCGGGCGGGCTGACACTGCCGGACGGCAGCCAGAAGATGATCGAAGTGATTGCCTATGACGACCGCTCTTCAGCCGAGGAAGTCGTGCGCGCGGTAGAACGCCTCGCCACACAGGATGAGGTCGATTTCATTCTGCCGCCATGGGGCACGGGCTTTAACCTTGCCGTTGCGCCATTGATGGCACGGCACGGCTATCCGCATCTGGCCGGCGCGGCCGTGACCGACAAGGCACCAGACTTTGTGCAGCGTTGGGACTCTAGCTTTTGGTTCATGGGGGGCAGTGCGGATTACGTTGATGCGCTGACCGAAATCCTTGTGGCAGAGCGCGAGGCAGGCACGATCAACAACAATATCGCCATGGTTTCCGTAGCGGACGGCTTCGGTATCGACCTGGTAAAAGCCGCACGTCCCGCCTTCACAGAAGCCGGGTTCGAGATCAGCTATGACAAGAGCTTTCCACCCGAAACCTCTGATTTCGCAACGATCCTGAGCGAAGCCTCAAGCGCGGACGCAAACACCTTTGTGGCCTTTAGCTATCCGCCGCACACATTTGCGCTGACCAAACAGGCGCAGGTTGCCGATTTCAATCCGCCGGTCTTTTATCTTGGCGTTGGGGCAGCCTTTCCAGTCTATCCCGGTATCGCGGGCGGATCGGTCGAAGGTATCATGAGCCTTGGCGGCATTGACCCGGACAACACGCTGAACGCGGCTTACCGTGCCCGGCACGAAGATGTCATCGGTCGTGCGCCCGATTACTGGGGATCTGTGCTCGTATATGCCTCATTGCAGATGCTTGGGGAATCCATCCAACGCGTCGGTCTTGACCGGGCGGCGGTGGCCGAGGAACTGTCGACCGGTACATTTTCTACCGTGCTGGGTGAAGAGACTCGCCTGGAAGACAACCAGCTGCGCGCCATCAACTGGGTTGGCCAGTGGCAGAACGGGCAATTCGTCGCCGTTTCCCCAACGGGCGGTGACGGCATGGCTGCTGCGCAACTGCCCAAGCCTGATTGGGACTAAAGCGGTTCGGTTTTAACCTGAGACATCACAAATCACCAATTGCGTTTGAGCCGCAGGCGAAAGGCAGCGATTGGTGATTCAGGTAAAAATCGAAATGCTCTAATCCGCAGGCAATTTACAATAGGGGCGGAGAGGGATGTCCCCCTCCGCCCACCACGCGAACCAATCGGAACCTTTCATGTTAGAACACGTCGTCAACGGACTCGTGCTCGGTGGCACCTATGCGCTTGTCGCGATGGGGCTGACCATCCAGTACGGGATCGCCCGGATAATGAACCTGAGCTTCGGCGACACGATCATTGCCGCCTGCTTTGCCACATACCTGCTGTTTACGGCGTTCCAGATCGGCCCGATCCTTGCGCTGTTGATTCTTGTGCCCACGGGATACGCCCTGAGCCTTGTCATCTACCGCATCATCATGAAGCCACTGGTGGACCGCGCACCTGACGAGGGCGCGCTGGAGGTGGACAGTATCCTTGTGACGTTTGGTTTACTCTTTGTCATCCAGGGTATCTTGCTGACCGTTTTTGGCGGTGGTTACACCAGCTACAGCTTTCTCAATACGCCTGTTGACGTGTTGGGCACAAAGGTCGCGGCCAACCGCCTGCTGGCACTGGCGCTGAGCCTGATCATCGGGGCCGCATTGGTTGTCGTGTTGTTCCGCACCCGCTGGGGCATGGTGTTACGGGCTGTGGCGCTGGCACCGCAAAGCGCCCCGCTTTTTGGGATCGACACCGACCGCGCCGCACGCACGGCTTTTGCCATGGGCGGCGCGCTGGCGGCCACCGGGGGTGTGGTGCTGTCGATGTTCCAGACCTTCACCGCGACCGGCGGTGTCGTCTTTACCATGAAAGCGCTGATTGTCGTCATTCTTGGCGGTAAGGGCAGCGTGCCGGGGGCGATCGTTGCGGGCCTGCTGCTGGGGTTGGTTGAAACCTTCGTCGCGGCCTATGTCGATCCGGGTCTCACACTGGCGGCGGTCTATACCGTGTTTCTTTTGCTCTTGCTGGTGCGGCCAAACGGCCTGTTCGGAAAGGCCTGAGATATGAAAACATCTTATGCATTTATACTGGCCGCTGTTGCACTGGTCATTCTGGCTGCTGCGCCGCTTTTCATCCCTGAATACTGGACGGGCGTCCTGCTGGGCATGACAGGCTATGTCACGCTCGCGACCGCTTGGGCGCTTTTCTCGGGTCCGACGCGTTATGTTTCGCTCGCCACGGTCGCGTTCTTTGGGGTCGGTGCCTATACTGTGGCCGTTCTGAACGAAACGCTGCCCTATCCGCTGGTGCTGCTTTGCGCCGCCGGAATCGGTGCGGTGATGGCGCTGGTTGTGGGGTTGTCGACCTTACGCCTTGCGGGGGTTTACTTCGTGATATTCACCTTCGGGCTTGCGGAACTGGTCCGCCAGACCGTTAGCTGGTGGGAGGTCAACGTGACCTACACGATGGGCCGCTATGTGTTTCTGCCGTTTGAAGGGCGGCATATCTACTGGCAATTGCTGGCGCTGGCGACAGTCACGCTGTTGATCTCTTGGGCGATTGGCCGGTCGCGTATCGGGCTGGCGATGAAGGCCATCGGCGATGATGAAACCGTGGCCGCCCATGCGGGTGTGGATGTCACGCGGCTCAAACTGATGCTTTTTGTGATCTCTGCCACGCTGATCACCCTTGTGGGGGCGATCCAGGCCCCGCGCTGGACCTATATCGAGCCTTCTATCGTGTTTAACCCGACCGTTTCATTCATGACGCTGATCATGGCGCTTTTGGGGGGTGCGATGCGACTCTGGGGGCCGCTGGTGGGGGCTGTGCCACTGTTCTTGCTGTTTGAATGGCTCTCCGTCAGCTTTCCCGATCATTTTTCCATCATCCTGGGGCTGCTGTTCATCCTGATCGTGTTTGTCATGCCAAACGGCGTGCTGGCCAAATTTGACGAGTTGCGCAAAGGGGGCCGGACATGAGCGTTACGTTGCAACTGAATAATCTGCACAAGCGGTTCGGCGGGCTGGTGGCGGTCAAGGACGTGTCCTTTACGCTGTCACCGGGCGAGGTGGTCGGCCTGCTGGGGCCAAACGGATCCGGCAAAACCACGGTGATGAACATGATCTCTGGTGCGCTGCCTTGTGACGGGGGCCGTGTGACAGTCGGTGCGAAAGACATCACCCGGATGAAGCCACATCGTGTGGCCAAACACGGGGTCGCGCGGACCTTTCAACTGGTGCGCCCTTTGCCCACGCTGACCGTTGGGGAAAACGTGATGCTGTCGCTTGCCTTTGGGCACAAACGTTACTGGGGCCGTCAGGCACGTGATCTGGCGGAAGAAAAACTTGCTTTCGTTGGCCTTGAAGGGCGGGGCGATGAGGAAGTGAGCAACCTCAACTACATCGATCAGAAACGCATGGAAATGGCGCGCGCGCTGGCGTCAGAGCCAGAAATCCTGCTGCTGGATGAATGGCTGGCAGGGCTGAACCCGTCCGAGCTGAAGATCGGCATTGATCTGGTGCGGCATCTGCAAGGGCAGGGCATGACCGTGCTGCTGGTCGAACATATTATGGAGGCGGTTCGCGCGCTCTGTTCGCGTTGCATTGTAATGCGCACGGGCGAGGTGATCGCCGACGGACCCTCGGAAGAGGTGCTTTCGCAGCCCGCCGTTATCAAGGCCTATCTGGGGGATGATCATGCTTGAACTGAAAAACCTGACTGTCCGCTATGGCAAACACCTTGCGGTGGATGACGTCAGTCTAAACGTCGGTCAAAGCGAGATCGTCGTGGTGCTGGGGGCCAATGGGGCAGGCAAATCGTCAACACTAAAGGCTGTGGCTGGCATGGTGCCTGCGTCAGCGGGCGAGGTGCGCATGGGCGGTGCGACGCTGACTGGCGTTGCCGCACATAAGTTGACCGCCGCCGGATTGGCCTTGGTCCCGGAAGGGCGCGGCGTGGTGGGCCAAATGACGGTCGAAGAAAACCTGCGGCTGGGGGCCACGCCCACGCGGGCCCGGCCTGCCGAAGAAGACACGCTTGCGCAGGTGTTTGAGATTTTCCCAAAGCTGGCCGAGCGGCGCACACAATTGGTGCGAACCATGTCCGGCGGTGAACAGCAGATGGTCGCCGTGGGCCGGGCAATGATGTCCAAGCCGGATTTCCTGCTGCTGGATGAACCAAGCCTTGGGCTCGCGCCGATTGTCGTTGGCGATTTGTTCCGGGCGCTGGCGCGGGTGCGCGAAACCGGTGTTGGCCTGCTTATCGTCGAACAGAACGTCAAGATCAGCCTGCGGCACGCGGATCGCGGCTACTTGCTAGAGGCCGGGCGGATCATCGGGTCCGGCACGGCGGATGAGCTGATGACAGATAACGCGGTGCAGAATTCTTTCCTCGGCGGCGCCGCCTAACTATTGATAACGGAGAAAAATATGAGTGTTCTTGAACTTCTGATCGGTGGCGAAAAAGTGGCTGCCGAGGGCGGGCGCACCTTTACCCGCAACAACCCCCTGACCGGCGGCGTGGCCACCGAAGCGGCCGCCGCCACCACCGCGGATGCGATCCGTGCGGCAGATGCCGCCGCGCAGGCCTTTCCGGAATGGTCCGATACCGGCCCGGCAAAGCGCCGCGCGCTTTTGATGGCTGCCGCTGACAGCCTTGAGGCGCGCCAAGGTGATATCGCAACCGCAATGGCCGAAGAGCTTGGCGCAACTGCGGCTTGGGCCGGCTTTAACGTGACGCTGGCGGCAGGGATGCTGCGCGAGGCAGCGTCGATGACGACGATGATCAAGGGCGAGATTATTCCATCCAACCGCCCCGGCTCTATGGCGATGGCGATCCGGCAACCGGCGGGGGTTGTCCTGTCGATGGCACCTTGGAATGCGCCGGTGATCCTTGGGGTCCGTTCGATCGCCATGCCGCTGGCCTGCGGCAATACCGTGGTGATGAAATCCTCTGAACTCAGCCCGCGCACCCATGCGCTGATCGTCGAGGCGATGCAGGAAGGCGGGCTGACCAAGGGCGTGCTCAACGTCATTTCCAACGCGCCGGACGATGCAGCAGGCATTGTAGAGGCGCTGATCGCGCATAATGCGGTGCGCCGGGTGAATTTCACCGGCTCTACACGTGTTGGCCGCATCATTGCGCGGCTGGCGGCAGAGAACCTCAAGCCCGCATTGTTGGAGCTGGGGGGCAAAGCCCCACTGGTCGTGCTGGATGATGCCGATCTTGACAAAGCAGTCGCCGCAGCGGCCTTTGGGGCCTATATGAACCAAGGCCAGATCTGCATGTCGACAGAGCGTCTGGTGGTGCACGAAGCCGTCGCCGACGCCTTTGTTGAAAAGCTTTCCGAAAAGGTCCGCAGCCTGACAGTCGGCGACCCGCGTGAAGGGAACACCCCGCTTGGCTGCGTGGTGGATCGCGGCGCGGTGGAGCGTATTCTGGGGCTCATCCGCGACGCTGAGGACAAAGGCGCCAAGGTTGTTGCCGGGGGGCAGGCTGACGGTGTGCTGATGCAGGCGACACTGCTTGACCACGTCACGCCAGCGATGCGCATCTACGCCGAAGAAAGCTTTGGTCCCACAGCCTCGGTCGTGCGGGTGGGTTCGATTGACGAGGCGGTTCGCGTGGCCAATGACACCGAATACGGGCTGTCGGCGAGCATCTTTGGCGAAGATACCGTGCGCGCGATGAATATCGCCAAGCGGATCGAAAGCGGCATCTGCCACATCAACGGCCCGACTGTGCATGATGAAGCGCAGATGCCTTTCGGGGGCGTGAAGGATTCCGGCTACGGACGGTTTGGCGGCACGGCGGCGATTGAAGAATTCACCACCCTACGCTGGATCACCGTTCAGGATGGTCAACCGCAGTACCCAATCTAAGGCGCAGATATGTTCGATCTTGAAGGAAAAACATGTCTGATTACCGGCGGGGCGGGCTCCATCGGGCTGGCCGCCGCCTGCCTGCTGCACCAGCAAGGGGCGCGGCTGGCGCTGGTCGATCTTGACCTCGCGGCGCTGGACGCGGCCTGCGTCGCAGCCTTCGGCGATGACGCAAAAAACGTGCTGTGCATCGCAGCGGATGTCAGTGACGAGGCGCAGGTGCACCGTGCTGTTACACGCACGGCACAGCATTTTGGCGGGATCGACGTGCTGTTTTCGAACGCAGGCACTTTCGGAACCGTGGCCACAATCGCAGACTACCCGACAGAGGTTTTCGACAGTGTTCTGGCGGTACATGTGCGCGGGGCGTTCCTGCTGGCCAAACATGCTGTGCCGCATATGCGCAAAGGGGGCAGTATCGTGCTGACCTCCAGCGTGGCGGCGACACGGGGTGATCCGGGGGTTTACGGCTATATCACGGCCAAACACGCGTTAACCGGGCTGATGCGGGTTCTGGCAAAGGATCTGGCCCCGCGCGGAATCCGCGTCAACGCCATTGCACCGGGTCCGATTGGAAATGATTTCCAACAACGGGTCGAGGATGACCTTGGCGCAGAAATCGGTCGCGACGGTACGGCGTTTTTCAACGAGATGATCCCGCTGGGCCGCCACGGCACGGCCGAGGAGATCGCGGCTTCGGTGCTTTACCTCGCCTCTGCGCAATCGGGTTTCACCACCGGCCATTTGCTGATGGCCGATGGCGGGATGTCGGTATGATCTTGGCGGAACAAACCTTCGATGTATTGGTGGACGTCGAAATACCCGTCCGGCTCGCCCGCTTCATCGAGCCAGATCAACGGGCCGATGACCTTGAAATACATTTTCATCGGGTGGGCATGCTCATAAGCGACGCGCGTATGTCCTTCTTTGACGGCAGGCTGGCTAATCGCGGTGACCATCGGCGGTCTCCGGCTGCAAGACTTGGCGCAGATTGCCAACAGATCTCGCGTTCTGCAAATCGAACCTCACATTTCAGTACGATGACAGTTTCAGAAAGGCGTGACGGATGAAGGATTCCGATGCGATCACCGCGGGCGGCGCGATCTTCAGCAAGCTCAAGGCGTTGGGGGTAGAATACGTCTTTACCAATTCCGGCACCGATTTTCCGCCGATCATCGAAGGGCTGGTCGAGGCGCGCCGCGCAGGGCTAGAGCTTCCCACGCCAGTCACCGTACCCCATGAACATGCCGCCGTTTCAATGGCGCACGGCTATTGGCAGGTGACAGGCCGCCCGCAGGCGGTGCTGCTGCATACCAATGTCGGACTGGCGAATGGTGCGACTGCCGCGATCAACGCGTGGTGTGATCAGGTGCCGATGATCCTGATGTCGGGCCGGACCCCGGTGACCGAACATACACGGTTCGGCGCGCGCACTGTGCCCATCGGCTGGGGACAAGAGATGTTCGACCAAGAGGCGCTGATCCGCGAGACGACGAAGTGGCATTATGAATTGCGCTTTCCCGATCAGATTTCCGAACTGATGGATCGCGCCTGGGCGATTGCGAATTCAACGCCTAAGGGGCCTGTGTATCTCAGCCTGCCGCGTGAAGTGCTGTGCGAACCTTGCCCGCGTGCTGGTCTTGATGCGCCATCCCGGATGGCACCGGTCACCACTGCGCCCGATCCTGATGCCCTCTCGCGTGCTGCCGATGCTTTGGCGCAGGCACAAAACCCACTGATCATCGCGCAACGCGGCGCGGGAAGCGCGGCAGGCTTTGCCGCACTTCAGCGCCTCTGCGAAACATTCGCCATTCCCTTGTCGCACTACTGGTCCAACCAGCTTGCGATCCCACTGTCGCACCCGTGCCAAGTGGGTGCCGATCCCGGCCCGTGGCTGGCAGATATAGATGTGGTTCTTGTGCTTGACGCGCTTGCACCATGGTTTCCGGACAAGGTCAGCCTGCGCGAAGATGTGACCGTGATCCACGCTGGCCCCGATCCGCTGTTCACCCGCACCCCGGTGCGTAATTTTGCGGCTGACATCACGTTGGCGGGGCCGACCGACCGTGTGATCAGCGCCCTTGCAGGGGCAATGCCAAGCACCGTGCCGGATACCGAACGCCTTGCGGCGCGACGTGACGCCATCGCGCAGCGGGCGCAAATCAGCCGCGACAGCGCGCGCGCCGCCGCGCAAGATGGTGCTGGAGCGCCGATGACAAAAGATTGGGTCAGCCTCTGCCTTGGGCGCGCGATCAAGGCGCAGACCGAACAGGGGCGGCGTGCTACGGTTTTTCACGAATTGGGCTGCCCGCTGATGCCGCTCGATCTCGATCAGCCTGACAGCTATTTTCAGGAACCGCATTCCGGCGGTCTTGGTTGGGGGCTGCCTGCGGCCATCGGTGCGCAGATGTCTGACCCCGCGCGGCTGGTTTTTGCCACGATGGGCGACGGCAGCTATATGTTCGCCAACCCCACAGCCTGTCATCTGGTCGCCGAAGCCCATGATGTGCCGGTAATCGTGCTGGTTCTGAATAACGAAGAATGGGGCGCGGTCCGCCACTCGGTCGAAGGGCTGTACCCCGATGGGGCCGCGCGTGCGGCGAATGAGGTTCCGCTGACCTCGCTCCGGCCCAGCCCGGATTTCACCCGCACCGCTGCGGCCAGCCGCGCACATACCGAAACCGTCACCGACGGCGCCGACCTGCCAGCCGCGCTGGACCGCGCCATCGCAGTTGCCATCAACGAACGGCGTCAGGTCCTGCTTAATATCGCCATTGCACGCAGTACACCACATTGAACGACCACGATACGTAAACATCAAAGGGAGGATATTATGAGATTTTTCAACATGCTGGCCACGACGGCCATTGCCTTTGCTACCAATGCGGCCATGCGCAAGAAATTCAGTTCAAGTGGAATAACTTTCTGAGCTCGCAAGCCCCGGCGTATCGCCAGGTGCTACAGCCTTAGATTGATCGTATCGCAGAGTCGCCTGACGGTCACGCCTCGATCGCGATTTTCTGTCCATGACACTGGGCGGTAGGCGCGTGATGGCGTGGTGGATCTTGTCTGGATCGTGAACGCTTAAGCGGCAGAGGCTTTCCAAGGACAGAGGTGTTCGAACTGCCCGCGTGCATCAAAGCGACAACGCGGCTGTGAACCGGGCCATGCTGGCCATATATAACGATTACGTTGCAGATGATTTCGAAGGTGTCGTGTTATTCGGCGTGGTCGCGGTCAACG
This sequence comes from Loktanella agnita, assembly GCF_046640325.1. Classification (NCBI taxonomy): domain Bacteria; kingdom Pseudomonadati; phylum Pseudomonadota; class Alphaproteobacteria; order Rhodobacterales; family Roseobacteraceae; genus Loktanella; species Loktanella agnita. The sequence goes on from NZ_JBJMBF010000003.1 coordinate 188,063, forward strand.
CTTGGTCGATCCTTGCGGGCTGGCTGATGAACCGCCCGTTTCCGGGTGATTTTGAGCTGACCGAAATGGGCATCGCCATCGCCGTCTTTGCGTTTCTGCCCAATTGTCAGCTGGCCGGGGCCAATGTCTCGGTTGATATTTTTACCATACGCGCCAAACCTTGGCAGATTGCGCTGATCGCAGCGCTTGTGGACTGCGCCTTTGCCGCGCTGCTGATCTGGCGCATGTGGCTGGGTCTTGTGGATTACCGACTTATACCGACTTCACCGGCATTCTTGAAATCCCGATCTGGCGGGCTTTATTTCGGGCTGTTCAATGCACCCCCGCCGCTACTGTGGGTGTCGTGATGGTGGCCTTGATCGGTCTGTTTCGCCGCAAGCTGACATTGCCCGCCACCCGCGAGGCATTATTGGAAAGAGCCCGGATCACGGGCATGATTTTCCTGATATTGCTTGGAGCGGAGCTGTTGAAAATATTCATGGCACGCGGCGGCGTCCCGCAGGCCATGGCCGAGCTGATGCGGGTGATCCTGTTGCTTGCGATGCCGGGGATCGTCTTTTTTCTGCCCAGTCTGATCGGCGGTTGACGTTGTAAGGATTGACTTGCGCCCTCAACCCGCGTGACGCTGTGGCGATGCAGTGACGCGAGGCAGGCCGGATGACCACAGATGAGTTGCAGGACGATACCAATGTGGCAGAGGTGCTCACCACGGGGCCAAGCCTGCGGATGCGCGCAATCACATGGTTGCTGCGTCTGAAAGGCAAGCGCGGCGATGATGCCGCGGTACTGCGCCAGACCTATGATGCGCGCGACTATCCAGAGGCACCACCACCGCCGCAACGTCTGCGCCGTGTGTACGATGTCACGATGCGGGACGTAGACGGATGGCCCGTCTATACGGTGACCCCAAAGGCAGACGCACCGACGAAGCATATTATCTATTTGCATGGTGGTTCCTATGTTCATCAGCTGAACCACAATCACTGGAATGCGGTCACGGCGCTGGCCCAAGCCACCGGTGCGCAGATCACCGTGCCGCTTTATCCGCTGGCGCCGGAGTATGATCACGCTGCGGCTTTTGCATTGGTCGACACGCTCTTCACCGCGCTACTGACGACATATGCGGCGGATGATGTGATCTTATGCGGTGATTCCGCAGGGGCAGGGCTGGCGCTGGGGTTTGCCATAGGCCAGCGCGACCAGGGTGGGTCGCTGCCGGGGCGGTTGATCCTCTTTGCACCTTGGCTGGATATCACCATGGCGGACCCTGCGGCGCAGGCGGTGGAATCATCCGATGTCATGCTGAAAATCGATCGGCTGCGCGAGACCGGGCGCTGGTGGGCCGGCGGGCGCGATCCGCGTCATCCGATCCTTAGCCCGCTTTTTGCCAACCTTACCGATCTGCCGCCAATTGATATCTATCAGGGCACTGCGGATGTTTTTATCGTCGATACACGTCGCTTTGCGTGCCGCGCGGAAGGGGCGGTGGTGACGCTTTATGAATTCAATGGGGCCTTCCACGCCTTCCCCGTGGCGACCTTTCTGCCCGAGGCAAAGACCGTTTATCGCCGTATCGCCCGCGATCTGCAGTAACATCTAACGCCTAAGAACCGCATCATTTTCCCCGACGGCAAGTGGGTTTGTTGGCCAGTGATGTGCCCTTGTGCTTCATCGGGATTTGCAGAACACTGCGCCCATAACGAAAAACAGGGGGTTCCCATGAAAATCGCAACCACGGTCATTCTTGGCTCATTGGTGTCTACACTCGCACTACAGGCCAGCGCTGAAACGCTGCGCTGGGCGCGGGCGGGCGATGCGCTGACGCTTGATCCGCATGCCCAAAACGAAGGTCCGACCCACACGATCCGTCACCAGATTTATGAACCGCTGGTGATTCGTGATGTCACGGGCGAATTTGAGCCCGCACTGGCCACCGAATGGGCCCCAAAAGAGGGCGATCCGAACGTTTGGGTGTTCAAATTGCGCGAAGGTGTGAAATTCCACGACGGCGCTGACTTCACGGCAGAGGATGCGGTGTTCAGCTTTGAGCGCGCCATGCAGCCCAATTCGGACATGAAAGAGCTGATCGGTTCAATCACCGAAGTCCGGGCCGTGGATGATTACACCATCGAAATGGTCACCGACGGGCCGAACCCGATCCTGCCATCCAACCTGACCAACCTGTTCATTCTGGACAAGGGCTGGGCCGAGGCGAACAACACAGTTGACGTGCAGGATTTCGAAGGCGGTGAGATCACCTATGCCACCACCAACGCAAATGGTACCGGGCCTTATGTGCTGCAAAGCCGCGAGCCGGATGTGCGCACGGTGATGGTCCGCAATGACAATTACTGGGGCATCGACCAGTTCCCGATGGAAGTGACGGAAATCATCTACACCCCGATCCAGAACGCCGCCACGCGTGTTGCTGCATTGCTGTCGGGTGAGATCAATTTCCTGCAAGATATGCCGGTGCAGGATTTGCAGCGCGTGTCCGAGGCTGATGGCCTGCTGGTCAAGACAGCCCCGCAGAACCGTGTGATCTTTTTCGGTCTGAACATGGGCGCGGATGATATCGAAGCTGATAACATCGATGGTGCCAACCCGCTGGCTGATGTGCGCGTGCGCCGTGCCATGTCGATGGCGATCAACCGCGATGCGATCCGCCAAGTCGTGATGCGTGGCCAGTCAGAGCCAGCAGGCATGATCGCGCCGCCCTTCGTGAACGGCTGGACCGCCGAGATGGACGCCGCCTCTGCCACGGATGTGGACGCTGCAAAAGCCTTGATGGAAGAGGCCGGTTACGGCGATGGGTTCTCTATCCGGTTGGACTGCCCGAATGACCGCTACATCAATGACGAAGGTATCTGTCAGGCGGCTGTCGGGATGCTGGGCCAGATTGGTATCACTGTGAACTTGGATGCCAAGCCAAAGGCGCAGCACTTTCCGCTGATCACCGAAAGCCAGACCGATTTCTACATGCTGGGCTGGGGCGTGCCGACCTATGATTCTGAATATGTTTTCAATTTCCTGGTCCATGGCCGCGAAGACGATATCGGGACATGGAATGGCACCGGATATGACAATGATGAGCTGGACGCGCAGATCAAATCGCTCGCCTCGAACACTGATCTGGACGCCCGTAACGCAGATATCGCGTCAATCTGGGAAACCGTGCAGGACGAACAGCTGTATATCCCTATTCACCACCAGGTGCTGAACTGGGCGATGAGCGAAAATGTAGGTATTGATGTCGATCCCGAAGATCAGCCAAAGGTCAAATACTTTACATTTGACTGAACAATGGAGGCACCCCCGTGATGGGGGTGCCTGACCGCTTGACCCCCTCTTTCTGCCATTTGTAACAAAGGATATTGACCATGTTTCGGACCGCCCGTTTCGCAGCCTTTGCCGCTTTATTCGCGTCTTCCCTGCCAGCTGAGGAATTCCGCTGGGCCGTGACCACAGACCCGCAGACGATGGATCCGCATGCGGTCAATTCCACACCGGTTTTGGGCTTTCTCAACAACGTCTACGAAGGGCTTGTCCGGCGTGGCAAGGACATGCAGGTTGAGCCATCGCTTGCCACCTCATGGGCGCCGATTGGTGACGGTGAAGGCTGGCGCTTTACCCTGCGCGAAGGTGTCACATTCCACGACGGCGCGACGTTCAACGCTGAAGATGTGTTATTTTCCTATCAGCGCGCTGCGGATGAGGCCGCTGATACCCGCAGTTGGTTTGCGTCCGTGTCCGATGTGGTGATCGTTGACGATTACACCGTGGATATCATGACCTCTGCCCCGAACCCGATTTTTCCCGGTTCCATCGCGAACTGGATGATGCTGGATGCGGATTGGGCTGCGGCGAATAATACGACCGTTCCCGACAAGGAAAACGGCAATTACGCGACCTTGAACACCAATGGTACCGGCCCGTTCCGCCTGACCACGCGCGAGCCGGGGCTGCGTACCGTGCTGGAGCCCTTCGAAGGCTGGTGGGACACGGCAGAACACAATGTCACCCGCGCCGAACTGACCCCGATCCAGAACCCGGCAACGGCGCTGGCGGCGCTGCTGTCTGGCGATGTGGATTTCATCAACCCGGTGCCGATTCAGGACGTGGCCCGGTTGCAGCAAAACGCCGATGTGAATGTCATCCAAGGCGTCGAAGCGCGGGTCATCATGCTAGGCTTCCCGCATGAGGCGGACGCATTGAAATATTCTTCTGATGTGACTGATGCCAACCCCTTTGCGGATCCGCGCGTGCGGCTGGCAGTGGCCCATGCGGTGAATGTGCCTGCGATCTTGCAGACCATCATGCGCGGCAATGCCGAAGCCGTCAGCCAGATGATCACCCCCACGATGAGCGGCTATTCCGCCGCGCTGGCAGATCGCCCCGCCCATGACCCCGATCAGGCCCGCGCGCTGCTGGCCGAGGCAGGCTATCCCGATGGGTTTTCTTTCGGGCTGAAATGCCCCAACAACCGCTATCTGAATGACGAGGCCGTGTGTCAGGCGATCACCGGCATGCTGGCGCAGGTCGGGATGCGCGCCACGTTGGACGCGATGCCGGTGCAGAATTACTGGCCGGAACTGCGGGCTGATAATCACGATATGTACTTGCTGGGCTGGTCCTCTGGCACGCTGGACGCCGAACACCCGATCCGGTTCTTGGCCGCGACACCAGATGAAGAGGCGCGTTTGGGCAGCTGGAACTTTGGCGGCTATTCGAATGCCCGCGTGGATGAATTGCTGCCGCTGATCCAATCAGAGATTGACCCGGCGGCGCGGCAAGCCATGCTGGATGAGACCCACAAGATTTTGCAGGATGAGGTCGCCTATGTGCCGCTTTACGTGCAACCGCTTTTGTGGGGCACACGCAGCAATATCACGCTGGCCCAGCGGCCTGATGATTTCTTTCTGCTGCGATGGGCTCGCGTCAACTGATCTGCTTGACGCGCGCGGCTTTTACGTCCATCTGGCCTGACCCAGCCTGAGCAAGGGAAAGCGAGATCACATGTTGGCTTTCATCATTCGGCGTTTTGGCCAGTCCGTTCTGGTTTTGCTGATCGTAGGGCTTGTTGCCTTTGCAATGTTTCGTTTTGTCGGTGATCCCATCGACAATATGCTGGGCCAGGAACGCACGATCGAAGACGTGCAACGGTTGCGCACCCAACTGGGGCTGGATCAGCCTTTTGTGGTTCAATATGTGAAATTCCTGCAAGAGGCGGTGCAGGGCAATTTCGGGGTGAGCTATCGTCAGGGTCGCCCTGTGTCCGAGATCATCATGGAACGCGCGCCCGCCACGCTGGAACTGGCGGCGGTGTCGGGGGTGCTGGCGATCCTGTTTGGCATCGCGCTGGGTGTGTTCACGGCGATCCGCCGCGACGGCGTCGCGGCCAATCTGATTATGGCCGGATCGCTGATTGGTGTGTCGCTGCCAACCTTTCTAATCGGGATATTGCTGATCTATGTCTTTGCGGTGGAACTGGGTTGGCTGCCATCATTCGGGCGCGGGCAGACCGTGCAGATCGGCGATTGGTGGACCACCGGTTTTTTGACCGCCAGCGGGCTAAAGGCGCTGATCCTGCCTGCGATCACGCTGGGCCTATATCAGATGACCCTGATCATGCGGCTTGTGCGGTCTGAAATGCTCGAGGTGCTGCGGCAGGATTACATCCGCTTTGCCCGCGCACGCGGGTTGCGGAACCGTGTCGTCAACTTTCGCCACGCACTGAAAAACACGATGGTACCTGTTGTCACGGTCATTGGCTTGCAACTGGGGGCGATCATCGCCTTTGCGATCATTACAGAAACGGTCTTTCAATGGCCCGGCGTTGGCCTGCTGTTCATCAATGCGATCCAATTTGTCGATATCCCGGTTATGGCTGCTTATTTGATGATGATTTCGGTGATGTTCGTGGGGATCAACCTGATCGTGGATATTCTTTACGTCTTTATTGATCCGCGTCTGCGCATCGACCGGGCAGGGGGCCACTGATGACCGATACGACCCAAATCGCGCAGGACAAATCCCGCTGGACCCGGTTTCGCGATAGCGACTTTTTCTATGCGTTCAGACGGTCCCCTGTGGCGATCATCTCTTTCACCGTTGTGACCTTGCTGGTGCTGGCGTCGGTGTTCGCGCCGCTGATTGCGCCCACCAACCCGTTTGATCCCGCCAGTCTGAACCTGATGGACGGGTTTACCCCGCCGTTGGAACCCAATGCCTTTACCCAGAATACATTCCTGCTGGGCACCGATGATCAGGGGCGGGATGTGTTTTCGACCATCCTTTACGGGATGCGGGTTTCTCTGTTCGTCGGCACGGCGGCTGTGTTGTTCGCCATGGTGCTGGGGATCACGCTGGGGCTGCTGTCAGGCTACTTTGGCGGCTGGACCGAAACGATTATCATGCGCGTGGCTGATGTGCAGCTGACCTTTCCCTCGATCCTTGTGGCGATGCTGATCTTTGGCGTGGCCAAGGGGGTGACCCCTGTGGAATACCGCGATCAGATGGCGATCTGGGTGCTGATCCTTGCTATTGGCCTGTCCGACTGGGTGCAGTTCGCCCGTGTGGTCCGCGGGGCCACATTGGTCGAAAAGAACAAGGATTATGTGGCTGCTGCCCGGCTGATTGGCCGCAAACCTTGGGCGATCATGATCAAACATATTCTGCCCAATGTATTGTCCCCGGTGCTGGTGATCGCGACAATCTCGCTGGCGCTGGCCATCATCGCCGAGGCGACCCTGTCGTTCCTGGGTGTGGGCGCGCCCCCGACCCAGCCATCACTGGGAACGCTGATCCGGATCGGACAGGGGTTTTTGTTTTCCGGTGAGTGGTGGATCCTGTTTTTCCCCGCCTGCACCCTGCTGACACTGGCGCTGAGTGTGAACCTGCTGGGCGACTGGCTGCGCGATGCGCTTAATCCGAGGTTACGATGACCGAAGCCGTTCTTTCCATCCGTAACCTGTCTGTCGAGATCCCGACCCGTGCCGGTATCGTGAAGCCTGTTGATGGTGTCAGCTATGATATCGGCCGGGGTGAAATCCTTGGTGTTGTTGGCGAAAGCGGTGCTGGCAAGTCGATGGCGGGCAATGCTGTGATCGGCTTGCTGAACCCGCCTGCGCATATCGCTGGCGGTGAAATCTGGCTGAATGGCAAGCGCATCGACGGGCTGAAAGGTGATGCGATGCGCCGGTTGCGCGGCAAAGAGATTGGGATGGTGTTTCAGGACCCGCTGACCTCTCTTAACCCGCTTTTGACCATTGGCGATCAACTGGCCGAGACGATGCTGACCCATCTGCCGATCAGCCGAAAAGACGCTGAAAAACGCGCCATTGCCGCGCTGGAAGAGGTGGGTATCCCCGGTGCGAAGGACCGCATTGGTAGCTACCCGCATGAGTTTTCGGGCGGGATGCGTCAGCGCGTGGTGATCGCGCTGGCCCTTTGTGCTGAACCGTCCTTGGTGATCGCGGATGAGCCGACAACGGCATTGGATGTTTCTGTGCAGGCGCAGATTATTTCCTTGCTCAAAAAGCTGTGCCGCGAACGCGGGACGGCGGTGATGCTGATCACCCATGACATGGGTGTGATTGCCGAAACGGCGGACCGGGTGGCGGTGATGTATGCAGGCCGGCTGGCCGAACTGGGGCCGGTGCGCGAGGTGCTGACCGCGCCGCACCACCCCTATACGGACGGGTTGATGGCCTCCACCCCGCTGGCGGCGGCAGGCCAGACGCGGCTGCACCAGATCCCCGGTTCCATGCCGCGCTTGACGACGATGCCGGATGGCTGTGCCTTTCATCCGCGTTGCCCCAAGGCGCAGGATAAATGCCGCCACGACCCGCGCCCGACGCTGGTGGATGGCCGCGCGGCCTGCTGGTTTCCGCTACATACGGAGGATGCCCGATGAACGCTTTTGTCACGATCAAGGGCCTGAGCCGTGTCTTCGACGTGTCGAAACCCTGGTTGAACCGTGTGTTGGAACGCCGTGAAAAAGCCTATCTGACAGCCGTGTCAGAGGTGGATTTCGAGATCGCAGAGCGCAGCACATATGCGCTGGTGGGCGAAAGCGGATCGGGTAAATCGACCATTGGCCGGATGCTGGTCGGATTGCTGAACCCCAGCAGCGGTGATGTGGAAATCGAAGGCGTCAATCTGGCGAAAGAAACGGATGCGGCCAAGGTCGATGCGGTTCGCTCTGACATTCAGATGATTTTTCAGGACCCTTATGCCTCGCTCAACCCGCGCTGGCGGGTGCGGGATATCATCGAAGAACCCGTTGTCGCCCGTGGCGGCAAGGCCAAGGGGCTGGCTGAAAAACTGTTGGAACAGGTGGGGTTGCATCCGTCTGACGCGGGCAAATACCCGCATGAATTTTCCGGTGGGCAGCGGCAGCGGATTTGTATCGCGCGCGCGCTGGCATCGAACCCGCGTCTGATTGTTTGCGACGAGCCGACATCCGCGTTGGATGTGTCGGTGCAGGCGCAGGTGCTGAACCTGATGAGCGATCTGAAGGACGAACTTGGCCTGACCTATCTGCTGATCACCCATGATCTGACGGTTGTGCGCCACATGGCCGACCGGATCGGCGTGCTTTATCTGGGCCGTCTGGTGGAAGAGGCCGCACCGGCAGATCTGTTTGAGGACCCCAAGCATCCTTATACCCAGATGCTGCTAGAGGCCGCGCCGCGCATGGATGGGTTTGGGCGGGACGTACCCCCGCCCCAAGGCGAAATCCCCGATCCGATCAATCCGCCAAGCGGTTGCGCCTTTCACCCGCGCTGCCCGCTGGCAGTGGATCGCTGCCGTCAGGAACGTCCGCAGTTGCGCAGCTTGGGCGGCACCCGCGTCGCCTGTCATCTGGCCGAGTAGCACCGGCTTGACACCCGCGCCTTGTTGGTTGTGACTGGTCACAGGACAACAAAAGGGGCGCGGCATGATGCGATTTGGGATTTCGGTGGCACTGGTTGGGGCGCTGGCCGCGCCTGCCATGGCCGAGGTGACAATCAGCCATGGCTATTCCGCCTTTGGCGAGCTGAAATACGGCCCCGATTTCACCCATTTCGACTATGCCAATCCCGAAGCACCGCAAGGTGGCACGATGAGCCAGCGCCAGCTTTATGGCTATGGCAGTTTTAACAGCCTGAATATTTTTATCATCAAGGGCGATAGCGCGCCTGAGGTCGGCCATCACGTTTATGATGTTCTGATGGAACGCGCTTATGATGAGCCGGATGCGGTGTATGGGTTGATCGCCGAGACGATCGAATATCCTGATGACCTGTCCTATGTCGCCTTCAACCTGCGCCCCGAAGCGCGCTTTCATGATGGCCATCCGGTGACCGCGCAGGATGTGGTTTTCACGATCAACGCGCTCAAGACCGAAGGCCATCCGTATTACCGGAATTTTCTGGCCGATGTGCTCGCGGTCGAGGCCGAGAACGATCACCGTGTGCGGATTGATCTGGCAGAGGGTGTGGGCCGCGCCTATCCGGGCGAAATTGCGAATTTAGCGGTGTTGCCGGAACATTTTTATGAGGCCTCGCCCTTTGATGAAAGCTGGATGCATATTCCGCTTGGCTCTGGTCCCTATACTGTCACGGCGGTTGATGCGCCGCGCATGATCACCTTTTGCCGCGATCTCGATTACTGGGCGGCGGATTTACCGGTGAATGCGGGCAAGAATAATTTCGACTGTTTTGCATACGAATATTTCGCCGATGACACTGTGGGGATGGAGGCATTTGCGGCAGGCGAATACTTGATGCGGGCGGAATATACGTCGTCACGCTGGGCGACGGGCTATGATTTTCCTGCGGCGCAGCAAGGCTGGGTGCAGCAGGTGCTGGTCCCTGATGGCCGGCCCACAAATGCGCAGGGGTTCTGGCTGAATATGCGCAAGCCTGCGTTACAGGATATCCGTGTGCGGCAGGCGTTGGAATATGCGTTCAATTTCGAATGGACGAATGAGACGGTGTTTTATGATGCTTATAAGCGGTCGGATAGTTTCTTTGAAAACACGGATATGCAGGCCGAAGGGCTGCCGGAGGGTGACGAGCTGGCGATCCTTGAAGATTATCGCGATCAGCTGCCAGAGGCGGTGTTTACTGAGCCCGCCCATGTGCCCCCTGTTAGCCGCCCGATACCGCGCGACCGGTCGGCGCTGCGCGAGGCAGCCCGCCTGCTGGATGAAGCAGGCTGGGTTGTGGATGATGCAGGTGTCCGCCGGAATGCGGCGGGTGAGCCGTTGCGGTTGGAATTTCCCGATGACAGCCGTGGGTTGGAACCGGTGATTACCCCCTATGTGGAAAACCTGCGCAGTCTGGGTGTTGATATCAGTTTCGACCTGATCGACCCCGCCGGAATGAGCGAGCGCCGCCAGACTTATGATTTCGATATTTCAATGTCCGCATGGCAGGTCAGCGTGACGCCGGGGGCGACGTTGCGCGGGTTTTATGGGGCATCCGCTGCGGCAGCGGAGGGGAGTAATAACCTGACCGGTCTGGCTGATCCGGTGGTGGATGCGCTGATCGAACGCATCGCGGGGGTGGATAGTCGGGCCGCGTTGGTGCCGGCGGTGAAGGCGCTGGACAGGGTGTTGCGCAGCAAGCAGATCTGGGTCGCGGGCTGGCATCTGGGCGCGCATCGTCTGGCGATGTGGGATGTGTTCGGCAGGCCGGAGGAACCGGCATTGTATGATTTCAATCGGGGTGTCGATTTCTGGTGGTTTGACCGTCCGAAATATGAGGCACTGGTGGAGGCTGGCGCGCTAACGGATCGGTTTTAGCGCTTGTCGTCTGCGGTTCTGGCGGGTCCGATCTGTTCGGGGGATTTTTGAGTTTTTCGGTGAACGCCTTTCAAGATATTGATTTTAAATGATATAAATGCGTTTCGGGCGATCGGAAAGCCGTCGGACTTGTATCGGACTTTCGTCGGACCACAAGGGACACTCGGGCAGGGTTTTGTTAAGGATCAACCTATCGCTGCGGGATGAAAAACTGCTTACCGTGCCGTGCGTGCCCCACGCTCTTGCGGTTAGGCGACCCTGTGTCCGCGGCTCCAGACGCCGCGCAGCACGGGGGTGTTGCGCGCGCTTGCGACCCGTAGGATATCGCCGCGCAATCCGGGTTTGAGCGTGCCCCGGTCGTTCAGCCCGGTGGCGCGGGCCGGGTTGGCGGTGACGCAGGCCACGGCGCGCGGCAGGTCGTTCCAGATTTCGGCCAGTCGGAAAGCCGACAGAAGAAGGGCGGACGGCACATAGTCGGATGAGATGATGTCGAGCAGTTCGGCCTGCGCCAGTTCATGCGCCGCCACGTTGCCAGAATGCGAGCCGCCCCGGATCAGGTTCGGTGCGCCCATCATCACCGCGATGCCTGCGTCGCGGCATGCCTCTGCCGCTGCGCGGGTTGTGGGGAATTCGGCAAAGCTGATGCCATTGCGCTGCGAGGTCGCGACCTGTTCCGTCGTCGTATCGTCATGGCTGGCGAGTGTCGCACCAAGGCGCTTTGCCTCTTGCACCGCGCCCACCTCGTGCTGTGCCCCGATCCGGGCTTGCAGGGCTTTCAGCTTGTCCACATGGGCCACGAATTCATCGTCAGTCAGGCTGCGTTTTTTGGTCAGATAGGTCTTGAGCGCGCCGAGGTCGCGGAACTGGCGCTGACCCGGTGTGTGGTCCATCAGGCTGACGATGCCGACCCGGTCTGCGGGGCCGAATTCGGCCATCTCTTCCAGCAGGGTTTCGGAACAGATTTCGGCGCGCAGATGCAGGAAGTGGCTGATCTTGAAGTGATTTTCGGCTCGGATTTGCAATAGCTCTGTCGCCAGTCCGCGTGCATAGGGATCATAGCGCGCCTTTTTCCCGGTGATCGAGCCGACGCGCAGCGCGTCAAAAACCGTGGTGATCCCGGTTGAGGCGAGTTCCGCATCATGTGCTAGCAAGGCCGAGACATGCGGCCAGTCCACATCGGGGCGCGGTTCGATATGCCGTTCAAGATTATCGGTGTGCAGTTCCACCAGCCCCGGCATGACATAATCGCCCCGGCAATCGATGGCGCTGGACGGCACGCTATCGCCTTCGCGTATTTCGGAAATTTGCCCTTGTTCGATCCGGATATGCCCGGTCATAACCCTGTCTGACAGAACAAGACGGGCATTCGCCAGATGCAGCGTTTCTGACATGGCACTGTCATGTCGGTCTGCAACAGGGATGGGATCGAAAGGAGAATTCATGTCATATGCTCGTTTTGCTGTCTATTATCTGCCACCTGACGGGGCGTTTGCACAGGCCGGGGCGTCCTGGCTGGGATGGGATGCGGGCCGGGGTGTGTCTGCGCGTCAGCCCGATCTGCCCGGATTGCATGACGTGACCATGACACCGCGCAAATACGGGTTTCACGGCACACTGAAACCGCCGTTCCGGCTGGCCGATGGTATGACCGAAGATGGTTTGCGGGCCGCGATGGCGGTACTGGCAAGGCAGGTCGCCCCGGCGCGCTGTGATGGGTTGGGGTTGCATCGAATTGGCGGATTTCTGGCGCTGACCCCGCAGGGGGATACGGCGGCGCTGGCAGAGGTTGCCGCCGCCTGTGTGACGCAGTTGGATGATTTCCGTGCCCCTGCGCGTGAGGCCGAACTGGCCCGCCGCCGTGCTGGCGGGTTGTCGGCGCGGCAAGATGCGCTGCTGACCCGCTGGGGCTATCCTTATGTGTTGGAGGAATTCCGGTTCCATTTGACTTTGACGGGTCGTCTGGATGATCTGGCCCCGTGGGAGGATGCGGCGCGCGCGCATTTTCCGCCGCTGCCTGCGCCCTTTGTGGTGGATCAGATCGCGCTGGTGGGGGAGCGCCCGGATGGGTGTTTTCAACTGATCCAACGCTATGCCCTGACCGGTTGAATAGCGGCGACAGCTTGGGCGATTGCATCGTCCAGCGCGCCGTCATTGCTGATGGTGACCGTCGGAATGCCATCGGGCAGGCATTTATTGCCTTCGGCGAGCCTTGCCGCGATTTGTGCAGCGCTTTCGCGACCGCGCCCGGATAGTCGCGCGGCGAGGGTTTCAGGTGCTGCGGTGATATTCAGGATCAGAATGTCAGAAAAAACTGTGGCCGCTTGCGCGAGTGCTTTGCGTGAGAAATTGGCGATGCAGGTTTTGCCAGCCGTGATGTCGCGCTGTATCTCAGCGGGGATACCATAGCGCAGCCCGTGCGCTTGCCAGTGGATGCAGAAGACGTTTGCCTTTGCCATTGTTTGGAATTCATCGGCGGTGACGGCGTGATAATCCTCGCCCCCCAAGTCTGCGGACCGGGTGATGATCCGGCGGACCCGCCGCAGTTCAGGCCGCGCGCGGATGATCCCGTCGATCACGCTGTCTTTGCCCACGCCGGAGGGGCCGACGACGGTGATTAGCCGCCCGGTCATGCGGCGACCTGTGGGGTGAAGGCGGAGACGTTGATTTCCCGGTCGCAGACCTGTTCCCGTGCCTCTTGGTCGTGGAAAATTCCGATGATCGCGGCCCCGCGCGCTTTGGCGGCTGTGATCAGGTCCAGCACGACGGCGCGGTTGGTGGGATCAAGGCTGGCGGTGGGTTCGTCCAGCAGGAGCGCGGGGTAGGGGTGCGCGAAGCCGCGTGCGATATTCACCCGCTGCTGCTCGCCGCCCGAAAATGTTGTGGGGGAGAGCGACCAGAGCGTTTGCGGGATGTTCAGCCGGGTGAGCAGGGTATCGGCCTGTGTTTGTGCCTCGGCCGCGGGTATGCCAAGCGTCAGCAGCGGGTCGGCCACCACGTCGCGCGTAGCCACGCGGGGCACCACCCGCAGGAACTGGCTGACGTAGCCGAGCGTCTGACGCCGCAACCGGATGATATCGCGGGGGGCGGCGTTGACGAGTTCGGTTTCGCCGATCCGGATGGAGCCGGATTGCGCCCGGTAGTTGCCGTAGATCATCCGCATCAGGGTGGATTTGCCCGCACCCGAGGCCCCGGTGAGTGCCACGCATTCGCCCGGTGCGACGTGGAGCGACACGCCGGTGAGCACAGAGATCACGGCGCTGCCCTGATTGTGCAGGGTGAAGGTTTTGGAGACGTTATCGAGCGTAATCATAGGTTTATACCTGCAAAACAGAGCTGACGAGCAGCTGGGTATAGGGGTGTTGCGGATCGTCGAGGACTTGGTCGGTCAGGCCGGATTCGACCACATGCCCTGATTTCATCACCATCAACCGGTCCGCCAGCAGCCGCACCACCGCAAGGTCGTGGGTGACGATGATGGCCGACAGGTTCATGTCGCGCACCAGCCCGCGCAGCATGTCCAGCAGCCGCGCTTGTACGCTGACGTCCAGCCCCCCGGTGGGTTCATCCATGAAGACCAGCCGTGGCCCGGTCACAAGGTTGCGTGCGATCTGTAGTCGTTGCTGCATGCCGCCAGAGAACGTGCTGGGCCGGTCGTCGACGCGGGTTTTGTCGATCTCGACCCGCTCTAGCCAGGTTTCGGCACTGCTGCGAATGTTGCCGTAACGGCGCGCGCCCACGGCCATCAACCGTTCGCCCACATTGCCGCCCGCGCTGACGCCCATGCGCAGCCCGTCGCGGGCGTGTTGGTGCACAAAGGCCCAATCGGTTCGGGCGAGCATGCGCCGTTCCGGTTCGCGCATCTGCATCGTGTCGCGGGGGCCGTCGCTGCGGGTGTCAAAGATGACTTGCCCCTGATCGGGGGGCAGGTGCCCCGCGAGGCAGTTCAGCAGGGTGGATTTGCCGGAGCCAGACTCGCCCACGATCCCCATGACCTCGCCGGGGTAGAGATCGAAGGAGACATCCGCGCAGCCGATATGCGCGCCATAGCGTTTGGTGATCCCGTGGACCGAGAGGAGGGGGGTCATCGGAAGGCTCCCGTGCAAGACTTTTCGAAAAGTCTTGCAAAATTCTTCCAAGAATTTTGCTTGGTACTCATGCGGTGTCCTTTGGCGGTGTGTAGCGCAATTCGATCCGGCAGCCGCCGGGTTCGCGCAGCATGGTGTGGATGGCTGGCCCGTTCTTGTTTGGCTCTGGGGCGAATTCGGGTTCTACCCCGGCCATGGCCTGCGCCCGCGCATAGGCCGCGCCGAGCGCCTCTTCGCTTTGCATGGCCAGGCACAGGTGATGCAGCCCGGCATTGGCATGCCGGTCAAAGGCCCCGTTGCCCCGCCGCGCCCACAGGGTCAGGCGGGCGTGACCATCGGTCATCACGATCATCGGATAGCCCGGGTCGCTGCCTGTCTCGCGCCAGCCCAACACGTCGCGGAAAAAGTCGCGGGTGGCGGGCAGGTTTGCGGTGGTCAGGCCCAGATGGTCAATGCCAAGCGTGCTCATGCGGCAGTCTCCTGTCGTTTCTCGCAATAATCGGTGTCAGAACAGACGAACATCCGCCCGCCCGCATCGTCGGTGATCAGCTCGTCCAGGTAGCTGTCCGTTGCACCGCAGAGCCCGCAGGGGTGGTCGGCTTTGGACGCTTCGAAAGGATGATCCTCGAAATCGAGGCTGGCGACCTGCGTGTAGGGGGGCAGCGCATAGATGCGTTGTTCCCGCCCGGCGCCGAAAAGCTGGATCGCGGGGCAATTGCCGAGTTTTGGGTTGTCGAATTTGGGGATCGGGGAAGGGTCCATGACATAGCGTGCCTCTACCTTGACCGGGTAGGCGTAGGCGGTTGCAATGTGGCCGTGGCGGCTGATGTCTTCGTAGAGCTTCACATGCATCAGCCCGTATTCCTGCAGCCCATGCATCTTGCGGGTTTCGCTTTCGCGCGGCTCGATAAAGCGTAGGGGTTCGGGAATTGGGACTTGGTAGACGAGGATTTGCCCGTCGGTCAGTGGCACCTCTGGGATGCGGTGTCGGGTTTGGATCAGCGTTGCATCCGTCGTCGCGGTGGTGGTGGCCACCCCAGCGGTCCGTTCGAAGAAGGTGCGGATCGAAACCGCGTTGGTGGTGTCGTCCGCCCCTTGGTCGATGACCTTGAACCTGTCATCGGGGGTCATCACCGCGGCAGAAACCTGCACGCCCCCGGTGCCCCAGCCATAGGGCATGGGCATTTCGCGGCTCGCGAAGGGCACCTGATAGCCGGGGATGGCCAGCCCTTTGAGGATGGCGCGCCGGATCATCCGTTTGGTCTGTTCGTCGAGATAGGCGAAGTTGTAGGCGTCATTTGTTGTCATGATGCAAGCTCGATCTGATGGGACGGGGTATCCTGTCGCAATTCTGTTACAAGGGCCGTGCGATCCTGTGGGCAGACATGAGACAGAACCGAATTTACAGGTTGATATGACGCGGAGGGGGAGGACAGCTCTGACCCCGTACCAAGACCAAGCGTCGCTCTTGTCTGCATATCTGAAACAAAACAGGAAGAGTGCTCATGCTGAGCTATACTGCGGAAACCGGTTGGGTTTTCGATCCCTATATGTGCGCGCTGGTCGTGGCGGTCGTGGTTTTCCACATTTATCGTGGACGGGTGCGCCGACGCAGCTTGCACCGCGAGGCCGACGGTACCTATGTCTGGATCGAATGGCACGGCGGCGAACGACGGTCTGAGACCGACCCGGCCGCGCCCGGCGGCGCATGGGACAGCGACGGAGACGGTGACGGAGGCGATTGATCGGCCTCTTTTTTTTGTCCAGCGACGCTTTTGATGATGGTCCGACGGGCTTTTTTTTGTGCCCGGTGCTATTGGTCTGGAGCGTTGGATTGCCGGGGTGAACGGTGTCAGCAGACTGGCGACGATGAGGCGGATCATGCTAGCTTTGTGCGCAAAATATCTTTGTTTTAGGGTGAGTGCGCGATGGAAACGTTTTTGACGGCCAGATGCGATGAGACAGTGAGCATTCTGCACGCTGTGATTTTTGGCGCGGGAGAGGCATATATCGACATTGGCATGGCCTCGCTGATCGTTGCGATTGGTGCCTTTTTGTTGGGGGTAACCCTGCTTCAGCTCGTCGCACGCCGACTGTGGCGCAATCCCAGGCAGCTTGCTGCGTTTGTCATCGCGTTGCCCTTGCTGGTCGGCCAGATGCTGCGCGGGCGGTATCGGTCTGATCGTCCGGATGATCGTGCTGCGCCTTATGACGGGCCGATCCGACGTACGCGGTTTTAGCAGCGTCGTCATTCCGCAGCCTCTGCCACCTGCTCGGCCCCTGCTTCGCGGCGTAGTTTGCGCACCAGTTCAAGCTCTGACTGGAAATCGACGTAATGGGGCAGTTTGATGTGTTCGAGGAACCCCGTCGCCTGCACGTTGTCGGCGTGGTAAAGTACAAATTCCGTGTCTTGCGCAGGGGCGCCGACGAAATCTTCGCCTAGTTCTTCCCACCGCATGGCCCGGTCGACCAGCGCCATGGAGATTGCCTTGCGTTCTGTCTGGCCGAAGACCAGCCCGTAGCCGCGGGTGAATTGCGGCGGTTCGGTTTTGGAGCCTTTGAACTGGTTCACGGTTTCGCATTCAGTGACCGTGATTTCGCCGATGTCCACCGCGAAGCCCAGTTCGGGGATGTCCATTTCCACCGCCACGCTGCCGATCCGCAGTTCGCCAACAAAGGCATGATTGCGCGCGTAGCCGCGCTGGGTGGAGTAGGCGAGCGAGAGGGTAAACCCTTCGTCCGCGCGGGTCAGCGCCTGTAGTCGCAGCGCCCGGTCGGCGGGCATTTCCAGCGGTGCGCGCGTCAGGTCTGGCGGGGGGATGTCGTCGGCGCGTGCCTCTTCGATCAGCCCTTCTTGGTTCAGGAATTCGGTGACGTGGGGCACCGGGCCGGGGGTTGGGTCGCGCTGGGCGCTTTCCGGCAGTTCGCCCTCGGCAGCCAGTTTGAAATCCAGCAGCCGGTGGGTGTAGTCGAAGGTTGGCCCAAGGATCTGCCCGCCGGGCATGTCCTTGAACGTGGCCGAGATACGCCGGTCGCAGGCCATGTCGCCTGTGTCGATCGGGTTGGTGTCGCCGAACCGCGGCAGGGTGGTTCGATAGGCGCGGATCAGAAAGACCGCCTCGATCAGATCACCGCGCGCCTGTTTGATCGCGAGTGCTGCAAGGTCGGGGTCGTAAAGCGAGCCTTCGGCCATGACCCGGTTGACTGACAGGGTCAGTTGTTCGCGGATTTGTGCGACAGAGAGTTCGGCGATGGCGATGTCGCCCCGCCGTTCCTCGGCGAGCCATGCGTGGGCGTTTTCGATGGCCCGCTCGCCTCCTTTGACGGCTACATACATGTCAGTTCACTTTCGTGGAGCGGGGCAGGGCGGCGAGCCGGTTGTCACAGGTGAAAATGCAATCCAGCCCCAGCGGGAATTGTGCGTGGTTGGCTTGGAAGAAGGTGGTTTCGGGTAGCGATAGTGTGGCGCTGTCTTTGATCCCCGGTCCGGTAAGCGTAGGCCCGTCGTTGGTGAGCGCGCCCACTTCGATGATCAGCGTGGTGGATCGGTCGGGGTAATCCGCAGTGCCGATGGGGTAGGCCGAAAGTGGTTGTAGGGTGTCCCAGCGTCCGAGTGCGAAATCGGCCTGTGCGGGGGCGACCAGCGGCGCGCCGGTGTGAAAGGCGAGCCAGTCGCGGATGGCGGGGCTGTTGTGGTCTCCGCTGAGGGTCAGCCCGGTGTCCGTATCGCAGAGCGTCAGGAGCACGGCCCCTGCCGCCGCTGACAGCGGCGCGGGCGGGGTGGCGCCTGTGATCTGTTGGATTGTGCCGGGGCGTGCCATCGCATCCATCACTGCGCGGAACGCATGGGCGGCGTCGGTGGCGGGGGTGCTGAACCCGCCGCTGAGCGTTTGGGTCTGCATCAGTCTTCCCCCCGGACCATTGTGAAGAAATCGACTTTGGTTGCGGCGGCCTTGGCGGCGCGGGTGGCGCGGGCGCTGTCGCGTTCGGTTTGCAAGACGTCGATGATTTGGCTGCGCAGCGTTGGGGCGGTGTCAGTTTGCATGAGTGCGTCCACAAGCGCCGCTGCTTCGGCGCAGGTTTTGCGCCGCCCCTGGATATAGGCGTGCCCGATGGTGCCGTTATCCAGCTGCAGGGCGCAGCGCGTGACGGTCATTTCGCCAAGGTTGAAGGGCGCGCCGGTCGCCCCCGCCCGGCCACGCACCATGGTGCTGCCGATTTCAGGCGCGCGCAGCCAAGTAAAACCGGGGCGCGCCATGGTGGCGTCGAGCAAGGCCCCGATCCGCCCTTCGGGCGCTTTGGCCAGCAGCCCCATCCAGGCTTTGCGGGCGGTGTTTTGATCTATCGTGTCTTTCATCTCGACAACTTTGGTTATTACTATACAACTAGACATATCTTATCAGATTGCGTCTGATTCCCAAGTGGAGAAATGTGAAAGTTGCGTGACAGTAAGCCTCGTGGCCGCACCCCTGTCTGGAAAGCGATTGCCGTCGCACTGCGGGGGGATATGTCTGAAGGCCGTTATTCTGTGGGGGATAAGTTGCCGACTGAGGCGGCGCTGGCGGAACGTTTTGGCGTGAACCGTCATACGGTGCGCCATGCCTTGGCGCATCTGGTGGAGGAAGGGCTTGTGCGGACACGGCGCGGGGCCGGGGCCTTTGTCGCCGCAACTCCTACGGATTATCCGATTGGCCAGCGCGTGCGCTTTCACGAAAGCTTGCTTGCTGGCGGGCATCGCCCCGGAAAGCGTGTGTTGCTGATTGAGCTGCGCGCGGCGACGCGGGCCGAGGCGGAAGCTGTGGCCGTGGAGGTGGGCGCGGAGATCTGCGCGATGCACGGGTTGTCCTATTCGGACGGCCAGCCGATTGCGATTTACGAAAGCGTGTTCCCGTCGGGCCGGTTGCCGGGGATTGATGCTGCTTTGGCGGAGGTCAGCAGTGTGACCGAGGCGCTGGCGCGGGTGGGGGTGGCAGATTACACCCGCGCTTCCACCCGGCTGACGGCGGTACGCGCGGACGCGACCCAAGCGCTGCATCTGCAAATGCAAGAGGGTGATCCCGTGCTTCGGTCTACGGGGGTGAATGTGGACGCGGCAGGGGTGCCGGTGGAGTTCGGGCGGACGTTTTTTGCGGGGGACCGGGTGACGCTGACGCTGGAGGGGCGGTAGGGGGTGTTGCTGGCAGGTTCTGGGCGTTCATCGTATCTGTACGAACTTACGCGGCTGCCACGGTCTTTGCATAGCGCGTAGGCGACGTGCCGACATGGCGTGTGAAGGCGGTGCTGAAGGCGCTTGTGGAACCGTAGCCGATGGTGTTTGCGATGTCTCCGATATCGTTTTGCCCAGCCTGCAGCATGTGCTTGGCCAGCGTCATCCGCCAGTGCAGCAGATAGCCTATGGGCGCCACACCGACGATCCGGTTAAACCTTGTGAAAAAGGCGGAGCGGGACAGGCCTGCCTCATTGGCCAGACCGTGAACGGTCCAGGGGTTTTGGGGGGCTGCGTGGATCGCGCGAAGTGTTGGCCCGATCCGTGCGTCAGCCAGACCGCGCAGCAGGCCGGGTGTTGCGCCGGTCTGGGTGGTGGACCGAAATGCCTCGATCAGGAGCACTTGCAGCAGGTGTTCAAGGACAACATCCCCGGCTGGGCGATCCGCGCGGGCTTCGTCCCGTACCAGAGTGGCGAGCGCGGTCAGACGGTCTTGTCCGCTGACGACGACCATATCGGGGAGGAGCGACACCAAGAGATCAGCGTCCGGGCTGCCGAAGCGGCAGTGGCCGATAAGCTGCTGTACCTCTGCGGGTCCGTCCGCTGTGCCGATCCGGAAGATGCCGTCATCGCCAAGCACCGGGCGGCTGCGCAGATTTGGTGGGGCTGGT
Organism: Loktanella agnita; assembly: GCF_046640325.1. Taxonomy (NCBI): domain Bacteria; kingdom Pseudomonadati; phylum Pseudomonadota; class Alphaproteobacteria; order Rhodobacterales; family Roseobacteraceae; genus Loktanella; species Loktanella agnita. The sequence continues at coordinate 208,817 of NZ_JBJMBF010000003.1, forward strand.
GGGTCAACGCTGGACACGGTGAAGGCAGAGGCGGCCGGGATCAGCACGAAATCACCGGCGTTGAGCACGAATGGCGACTTTCCGTCCAGCTCTAGCCGGATGCGCCCGAAGAGCTGCATGCAATAAAACACCTCTGCCACATCATCGCGCCGTACCCGAAATGGACCGGAGCCTTCTGCGAGCTTTGAATAGGGCGCGTGTGGGCGCAGCAGGGATATCACATCGGAGAGGGGATCGGCCATTTCGGACTTTCGATAAAACATACCGGATTATGCATAGTAGATCATCCGGCTGTTTAAGTCGACATAAGGGGTATCAACAAAGGAGATTTCGTTATGAAGACTGTTATGATCACCGGGTGCTCTTCTGGCTTTGGGCTAGAGACGGCGCGCCATTTTCTTGCGCAGGGCTGGTCTGTCGTGGCGACGATGCGCAAACCGGATGCTGCGCTTTTGCCCGCTTCAGAGAGGTTGCGCCTGTTGTCGCTGGATGTGACCGATGGTGCCAGCATCGCACGGGCCGTGGCGGCGGCAGGGCCGATTGATGTGCTGGTCAATAATGCAGGTGTTGGCTGGCTGTCCCCGGTTGAGGGGTCGTCTGAAGAGACGGTTGGCCGGATTTTTGAGACCAATACCTTTGGTACTTTCGCGATGATCCGGGCCGTACTGCCGCAAATGCGTGCGAATGGTGCGGGTGTTATCGTTAATGTGTCGTCCAGTGTGACGCTGAAGCCGTTGCCTCTGCTTGCAACCTATACCGCGAGCAAAGCGGCGGTGAATGCCTATACCGAATGTCTGGCGCTTGAGTTGGCGCCCTTGGGTATTCGCACGCGGCTGGTATTGCCCGGTCAGGCCCCGGCGACGCATTTCGGGGCAAATGCGCTGGCCTTGATGGCTGACGCTGATGAGACGCCGGAGGCTTATAAGCCGTTTGTTGATCAGGTGATGCATGATTTCCGCGCAAATGCGGGGAAAGAGCCGACCTGCCCGGAGGATGTGGTGCAAGCTATATGGCGTGCGGTGACTGATCCGAACTGTCCGCTGCTGCTGCCAGCTGGGAGTGATGCGGAGGCTTTGGCTGCGTGATTGTTGGGGGTGGTGGGTGAAGGTCTGTTGGCGGAGGAAACGCCATGGCGGGCAAGGCCGGACAATTGCCAGCCACCCCGCCCGGCGGCACCGCCGGGCATCGCCCGACCTCCCCCAAGAGGGCGATTTTGCTGCGTTTCAAGTGGCGTGAGGGTCGCCGTGTTGCTGATGGTGTGCCAGACGGGAACCTCCCGTACGCCCTCCAGGTTGGGCGATGCCCTCAGCTCTTTTGGTTCTGGTCAGATCGCAAGAGAGGTCCCGGGTTGCGCCCGGGACGGGTGAGGTTAGCCGTTGTAGCGCTCAAGGAATGCTTCGGCTTGCAAAGTCCGGAAATCTGTCAGTGCCTGCCGCAGCCGGGAGTGATCCCAGTCCCACCAGCCGAGAGCGATCAGCCGTTCGGCGATCTCGGTGGGTTGGCGCAGCCGCAATATCTTGGCGGGGGTGCCTGCAACGATGGTGTAGGGGGAGACGTCTTTGGTGACGATGGCGCCGGAGGCGACGACGGCACCGTGTCCCACTGTGACCTCTGGTTTGATCATCGCCCCGTGCCCGATCCATGTGTCATGCCCGATATCCGCCCGCCGTGCTTTGCGCTGGGCGAAGAAGCTTTCATCCAGATCCGCATCATCCCAATAGTCGCTGGACCGATAGAGGAAATGGTGGCAGGCCGCTGTGTCGAGCGGGTGATCTGTGGCCCCGATCCGTACGTAGCTGGCAATGTTAGCGAATTTGCCAACTGTTGCATTTGCGATATCGGCATAGCGGTCGCAATAGCTGTAATCGTCGATGTTGCTATGCGCGAGCTGGCTACCTGCGCCGATTTCGGTATAGGCACCGAAGGTGCAATCGGTGATCGTGCAGCCGTCATGGATGAACGGCTGATCTGCTGTCAGTCGTGCCATGTCAGTCTTTTCGCCCGATCAACCGCCCGCGCAGCCAGCCAGACAGGCTGTCCATCACCATCAGCATGATAATGATCAGGATGATGTAATAGGCGACCTCTTCCCAGTCTTTTTGGGTCTGGATCGCCTGGGTCAGCATCAGCCCGATGCCGCCGCCGGTGATTGCCCCGATGATCGTGGCGGAGCGGGTGTTGGATTCCAGAAAGTAGAATACTTGCGCCAGCAGCACTGGCACCACCTGCGGGATCACGCCGAACCGGTAGCGTTGTAGCGGTTTGGCCCCGGTGGAGCTGATCCCTTCGATTTGTTTTTCATCCACGTTTTCAAGCGCTTCAGAGAAAGTTTTGCCAAAAGTCCCGGTGTCGGTGATCAAAATGGCGAGCGATCCGGTCAGCGGGCCGGGGCCGAAGGCGCGTGCTAGCACGACTGTCCAGATCAGCGCATCCACCCCGCGCACGAAGTCGAAAAACCGCCGGGTGATGCCCCGGATGATAACCAGCGGAGCAAAGCGCTTGGCGGCCAGAAACGCAAGAGGCAGGGCAATGATCGCAGCCCCGAATGTGCCGAGGAAAGCCATCAGGATGGTTTCGCTGATGGCCCATGCGATATCCTTGTGCCGCCACATCGGGTTGTTCCACCAATCACTGATCGCGCCGCTGCTATTGCCGCGTTGCGGGTCTAGCTGTGGCCCGGTCAGCAGTGACCAGATCCCATGCCCGTGGTAGGGGCTGTCGAGGGTGAACCAGAACAGCTCCCACCCCGGAAAGTATCTGAAAACTTCGGTTTTCGATCCGGTCAGCGTGACCCGCCCGTCCGGCAGGGTGATGGTGACCCGCCGGTCAGAGGCGTTGATCCAATCGGGGATCGTTTCCCCTAGATTGGTTGTCACCTGCCGCCCTGTGGCTTGTGCTGTGATTGGGCCGAAACCTGCGATATCGATCTCGGTGCGGTTTTCGGGCAGGAACCGCACAATCGTGTCCGGCCCCAGTGTGACCGTGGTGATGTCTTCGCCGGTGACCCAGTCGGGGCGTGTGCCGTCGGGGTAGGTGCCTTTACGTTCGCCTTCGACCGCGTAGGCGATCTCGCCGGTTCGGTTGGTGCGGGTCACATGCACCTTGTAGGACCAGCTGTCTGACGCGATGGTCACGGCGTTATCCATATTGGCCCGTTGGGCGAGGCTGGGGATATCGAACGCGAAGAAGATATAGGTGAAATAGACCAGCACGATGGCGGGCAGGGCAAAGCCCATGATCCGTTTGCGGGCAAAAAGGCTGTCGGCCTGAGATTTCAGGAGATCAAGTTCTGCGGTGCTCATGCCGTGTGTCCTTCTGTCAGACGGTTGCGGTAGCGGCTGGACAGTTGGTCAAAGAAGACGATTGTGCCGAAAAGCAGGATGAAGATCGCTGCGGCCTCGTCAAAGCGGCCCGGCCCCCAGGCCATGGCGTTGCGCAGCTCATACCCCAGCCCGCCTGCGCCGACAAAGCCGAGGATGGCCGAGGCACGAATGTTGATTTCAAAGCGCAGCAGGCTGTAGCTGATATAGTTGGGTGCCACTTGTGGCAGGATGCCCAGCCACATCCGCTGGGCCCATGTGGCACCGGTTGAGGCGAGCCCTTCGACTGGTTTCAGGTCGGCGTTTTCGGCAACTTCGGAAAACATTTTGCCCAATGCGCCCGCCGTATGGATCGCGATGGCGATCATTGCGGGCACTGGACCACCGCCCAGCACGAAGATCAGCACCAGCGCGATGACGATTTCGGGGATCGCCCGCATGATATCCATGATCCGCCGGAAGAGCGGGATCAGCCGCGGGAAGCGCGCCAGCCCGCGGGTGGACAGCAGTGAAAGGATCAGCCCTGCCACAGCCCCAACCAGCGTGGAGACCGCTGCGATGTTGACGGTTTCCACAAGTGCGGGGAAGAATTTTGCGATCAGCGCGGGCAGGTCGGCCCGTTTGTCCCACGCCTCTGACAGGACATCGGCGGGGTAATCGCCGATCTGGCTAAGCCCCTCCCAGAAGCCGCCGGCGTTGCGGTCATCGGCGACATTGAAGCCAGAGGCCATCAGAAGGACAAATATCAGAAGCGTCAGCCCGCCATAAAGCCGGCGGCGCTGGACCTGCGCCATATAGCTGGCCTGAAGTGTTTCGACCGTATGTGTCCCGGTCATTGTCGCGTCGCTCATCCTGGCCCCTGCGTATAAAAAAGGACCGGGCAGATGGATGCCCGGTCCTGACTGCTGCTTAAATTTATCCGCCGATTTTGGCTTCGCGGGCTGCGATCACTGACAGGTATGTGTCGTGGGTCACAGGCTGAAAGCCCAGCGTTTCGCCTGCGGCTACGCCATAGGCACATTCCTGGTCACGTTCAAAAAGGCCATCGACCAGTTGGGTCATGGTTTCGCGTACGTCAGCGGGCAGCGCCTTACGCAGCACGACCGGGCCTTCGGGGATGACGTTGGATTTCCAGATTTCGACAAGTTCGTTCATATCAACGAGGCCCGCATCCACGGCGCGGCGCAGCGCGCCGGAGTTATAGCCGTCTTCCCAGTTACCCTGGGCGTCGGCCCAGGTCACGCCGCCGTCGATATCGCCGTTGAACACGGCAACGATGGTTTGTTCGTGACCGCCGGTGAATTTGACCTCGCCGAAATAGTCGCCGGATTCCATGCTGGCACCGGTAGCCTGCGGGATTTCGATGGAGGGGATCAGGTAGCCGGAGGTGGAGTTCGGGTCACCGAAGCCGAAGACCTTGCCCTGCATGTTCTCAAGCGAGGTGATGCCGCTGTCGACGCGGGCAAAGCCGATGGAGTGATAGCCGATGGAGCCGTCCATGTTCTGCTTGACGAGAACCGGTTCAACCGCTTCGGGGTCTTGTAGATAGGTGGCGGCGTAAGAGGAGGCACCCAGCCAAGCCATGTCGATGGTGCCGCCCAGCAGGCCTTGGATGACGCCATTATAGTCGGCAGGGGCGAAAAGCTTTACCTCAACACCCAGCGCTTCAGAGGCGTAATCCTGCAGGCAGGTATAGTTGTTCAGCCGATCCTGCGCGTTTTCGCCGCCCAGAATGCCGATCCGGAATTCGGTGATTTCTGCATCCTGTGCGAAGGCGCTGGATGTCAGTGCCGTGGTTGCTGCCAAGGCAAGTGCAAATGTGGTTTTCATCATTTTCTCCGTCGATTTGATGGGGGTTGTTCCGCGCGGTGTCGCGCGAAAAGTCAGTGATCAGACAAGTGCTGCGGTTTTAGCTATTTCGGCTTTGGGCCTGTCCAATGTTTCGATTTGAGTGGATGTTGCGGCTTCGGAAAAATCCGCGCCTGCGCCGTAGATGTCGCGTGCAACGCCGGTGGTGAGCTGGTCGGGGGTGCCGTCAAAGACGACCCTGCCATCGCGCATCCCGATCACCCGGTCGCAATAGCGCCGCGCGGTGTCGAGCGTGTGCAGGTTGGCGATCACCATGCGCCCGTCTTCTTCGTGAATGCGCCGCAATGCGTCCATGACGATCTGGGCATTCATCGGGTCAAGCGATGCGATGGGTTCATCGGCAAGGATGATATCGGGGTCCTGCATCAGGGCGCGGGCGATGGCCACGCGCTGCTGCTGTCCACCGGACAGTGCCTCGGCCCGTTTGGGGGCCTGTTCAGCAATCCCCAGCCGGTCAAGGATTTCGATGGCTTTGTGAATGTCGTCCTGCGGGTAGAGGTTGAACATGGTCGCCCATGTCGCGCGCCGGTTCAACGTGCCGTGCAGCACGTTGGACACTACATCCATGCGCGGGACGAGGTTGAATTGTTGAAAGATCATTGCGCAGCGTGATTGCCATTGCCGCCGTGCAGCGCCGCGCAGGCCGGTCACGTCTTCGCCATTGAAAGAGATCGTGCCTGTGCTGGCCGTTGTCAGGCAATTCAGCATCCGCAGAAGCGTTGATTTCCCCGCACCAGACCGCCCGATCACGCCGATCATTTTGGGTTGTTTGACGTCGAATGAAACCTTGTTCACGGCGGTCTTTCCGTTGAAGGTTTTGGTCAGTTCAGTGATGTGCAGCATGTTGCCCCCAATGGAATTGGGCGAACATGTGCCATTCAATCTTCACTTTTTTTTAAAGCTTTTGACTCTGATTTTTGAAACTAATGAAACAATTGTGTGACCTATCGCGTTCTGATTGCGCCGACCTGTCATAAAAGATTTACAGAACCGCCCGTTTCTTCCTATGCTGATGCTATGAGAATGATCTTTACAGTGCTTGCCGCTGTTTTGGCCTTTGCAATACCGCATCCGGGCTGGGCCACTTTCGGCGATGTGATCTGCGATGACCGTGATCGTTTGCAGCAGCAATTGCAGGCTGATTTCGGATCAGAAAAGCGCGGCAGCGGGATGCGCGGGCCGGATGCGCTGGTTGAAATATGGGTGGATGCTGCGGGCGATTGGACCATGGTGCAGAATTACGCCAACGGCACCGCATGTATTGTCGCCATTGGCGAGCATTGGGAAATGTTTGCGGCACCCAGTGATCCCGCCTGAGATCCTATCCGCAGTTCTATGTTCCGATTGTCTGCGTGACAGCGGGGCCGCTGTTCATTATCCAAGGCGCTGCGAATACCCCCAGCCTGAAAGCCGAGATGATGAGAGCAGAGACATGGATTGACAGGTTCAAAGGGCTGGGCACGCTGTCCCCAGATGTCAAAACGGCGCTGCTGCGCGAAAGTAAGATTGTCAAAGTCACCGCAGGCACGATGGTATTTGGTCCGGGGTCCGTTCCTGACAGTTTGCTGTTTTTGCTGGAGGGTCGGCTGCGGGTGCAGCAAACCTCTGATAGTGGCCGCGACATTATTCTTTATCGCGTCGAGGCCGGGGAAAGCTGTGTTCTGACAACGGCCTGCCTGCTGGCGCATGAGGTCTATGCGGCGGAAGGTGTGGCGGAAACGGATGTGACGGCGGTTGCGATCCCGCGCGGCGCTTTTGATCGCATGATGGCCTCATCCCGTGAGTTCCGGGAGTTTGTGCTGACCGCCTATGCCCGCAGGATTACCGACCTGTTCCGGGTCATTGATGATGTGGCATTCGGCAGGATCGACATGCGTCTGGCGGATCGTCTTTTGACCCTATCGGACGATGCGGACAATGTTGTTGCGACCCATCAGCAGCTTGCGACCGAGCTTGGCACCGCGCGCGAGGTGATTTCGCGGGTGTTGCAGGATTTTCAGAAGCGCGGATTGATTGCTCAGTCACGCGGGTCGATTGCGCTACAGGATCGTGCGCATCTTGCCCGATTGGCGGATAGTGGCGCTTGACCAAGCGTAGGTGACATTATCACTGTTATCCACATATCGCGATAATAGTATGTATCTAGAATATGATTCTGGAGAATACCTATGTCAGTTGGTGCCGATCTTGTCGTCTTGCCGCTTGCCCAGTCGGGAGCGGTGTGATGATGGAAACTGCCTTTACCCCTTATGCATCCCTTGCGGGTGGTGTCCTGATTGGCCTGTCAGCCACATTGCTGATGCTGGTGTTGGGTCGCGTCATGGGTGCTACGGGTGTGCTGACAGGCTTGGTGATGCCTGCCAGTGCTGATGATTTTGCTTGGCGCGCGGCGCTGCTGGCCGGGATGGTCAGCGCCCCTGTGGCGATCATGGCCGTCACCGGGCAGATGCCTGCGGTGCAGGTGCCTGTATCCGCTGCGATGCTGGCCGTCGGCGGGCTGATTGTCGGTCTGGGTGTCACCTATGGTGCTGGCTGTACGTCCGGCCATGGTGTTTGCGGCATGGCCCGGCTGAGCCCCCGGTCCATCGCGGCCACGCTGACCTTTATGATTTTCACCTTTGCGACAGTCTATGTCGTTCGCCACGTGCTGGGAGCGTAAGCCATGCGTTTGATTTTCACCTATTTGATCGGCCTGATCTTTGGCACCGGTATTGCGATTTCGGGCATGGCCAACCCGGCGAAGGTTTTGAATTTCTTTGATATCGCAGGGACATGGGACCCGTCGCTGATCTTTGTCATGGGCGGGGCGGTGGTGACGGCCTTTATCGGCTACAAGCTGGTTTTTGGCCGCAGCGCCCCCATTCTGGACACGGCATTTCACCTGCCCACAAACCGGGTGATTGATGCAAAGCTGCTGGGTGGCTCGGCTGTTTTCGGGATTGGCTGGGGCATTGCCGGTTTCTGTCCGGGTGGTGCATTGCCCGCGCTCGGCACTGGCCGGTGGGAGGTCTTTCTTTTCACCGGGGCCGTGATCGTCGGTGTGTTTCTTGCCAAATTTCTACAGTCACGCGCCAATCGACCCGCGCGTGTGCCGGTCTGACCCACCGGAGACCGGTCGCAATTCTTGAAACAAGGACGTGACGCAATGGATATCCGCAAGATTACAGATGCTTTGTCAGTCAGCCCGCAGATCATGCCCGCCGATCTACCGGCGCTGAAAACGGCAGGGTTTCGCTCGATCATCATCAACCGACCGGATGCTGAGGGCGCTGATCAGCCGGGGCATGAAGAGATCGCGGCGGCTGCCGCCAAAGCCGGGATCGAAACCCGCTATCTGCCAGTGACGCCGGGAATTGTGACGGATGAAACGGCGATTGCGTTTGGTGCGGCCCTGTCCGACTTGCCGGGGCCAGTGCTGGCCTATTGCCGCACAGGCACACGCTCTGCCACGTTGTGGTCTTTGGCAGAGGCGCAGTCGCGCCCGCTGCCGGATATCCTGTCTGCTACGAAGGCGGCGGGCTATGACATGTCTGGTGTGGCTCGCCGGATTGCCAATGGCGGCAAGACCCCGACCGATACAGGCGATGCGAAATATGATGTGGTGATCGTGGGGGCCGGGGCTGGCGGAATTGCCGTGGCGGCCAGCCTGCGCGCCCGTAAACCGGGATTGGAGATCGCCCTGATTGATCCGGCGGATATCCATTATTATCAGCCGGGCTGGACCATGGTCGGTGGTGGTATCTTCGATGCCCAATCCACCGCAAGAACCATGGGCAGCCTGATCCCTGACGGCGTGCATTGGATTAAGGCGGCGGTTGCGGCCTTTGAGCCAAAGGATAATGCCATCGTGTTGGATGGCTGTCGCGTGGTGACATATGATCGGCTGGTGGTCTGTCCGGGGCTAAAGCTGGATTGGGACAAGGTCGCGGGTCTGAAAGAGACGTTGGGCCGCAATGGTGTCACCTCGAATTATCGTTATGATTTGGCCCCTTATACGTGGGAGCTGGTGCAGAATATGCGCAAGGGGCGGGCGATTTTTACCCAGCCGCCGATGCCAATCAAATGCGCAGGCGCGCCGCAAAAGGCGATGTATTTGTCTGGCGATGCATGGTTCCGCAAGGGTGTGCTGAAGGATATTGATATTCAGTTCAATAACGCAGGCGGCGTGCTGTTTGGGGTGAAGGATTATGTTCCGGCGCTCGAATCCTATGTGCAGAAATATGATGCGACGCTGAACTTCTTTCACAATCTGATCGCGGTGGACGGACCTGCCAAAACGGCGGTGTTTGAGGTGAAGGCACCGGATACCGAAGTGCGGCAGGTTGAGATGGCATTTGACATGATGCATGTCTGTCCGCCCCAGAGCGCGCCGGATTTCATCCGTGTGTCGCTGCTGGCGGATGCGGCGGGCTGGGTGGATGTGGATCAGGCGACCCTGCGTCACAAGACTTATGACAATATCTGGAGCCTTGGCGACGTGATGAATGCCCCCAATGCCAAGACAGCGGCGGCGGCCCGGAAGCAGGCCCCGGTGGTCGCTGACAATATCGTGGCGGATATGCGTGGCCGCACTGCTGTGGCGCAATATGACGGTTACGGGTCCTGCCCGTTGACGGTGGAGCGCGGCAAGATCGTGCTGGCCGAATTTGGCTATGGCGGGGTGCTGCGCCCGTCGTTCCCACGCTGGATGATTGATGGCACCAAGCCAAGCCGCGCTGCGTGGCTGCTGAAAGAACGGATCTTGCCGCCGATCTATTGGCGCGCGATGCTGAAAGGCCGGGAATGGATGGCAAAGCCGGAAAAGATTACCGCAGCATCGGACTGAGGTCGCCTGACGTGCGACGCGCCGGATTATAAGGAAATATCATGCAATTGCGCCACTACCTGCCGATCCTTGACTGGGGCCGCAGCTATAACCGCGCCGCCTTGTCGAATGATCTGGTTGCTGCCGTGATCGTGACGATCATGCTGATCCCGCAATCGCTGGCCTATGCGTTGCTGGCAGGCTTGCCGCCGGAGGCGGGGATTTATGCTTCAATCCTGCCAATCGTGCTGTATGCAATTTTCGGCACATCGCGGGCGCTGGCCGTGGGGCCGGTCGCTGTGGTGTCGCTGATGACAGCCGCCGCCATCGGGCAGGTGGCCGAGCAGGGGAGTGTGGGTTATGCGGTGGCGGCTTTGTCGCTGGCGTTGCTGTCAGGCGCGATGCTGGTGGCGATGGGGCTGTTGCGGTTGGGTTTTGTTGCCAATTTCCTGAGCCATCCGGTGATTGCGGGCTTTATCACAGCCTCTGGCGTGCTGATCGCGGCGAGCCAGTTGCGCCATATTTTGGGCATCGAAGCGCATGGCCATACGCTGGTTGAAATCCTTTCGTCACTGGCTGCGCATTTGCCTGAAACGGATATCACCACACTGATCATTGGTGCGGGGGCGACGGGGTTTCTGTTCTGGGTGCGCAAAGGGCTGCGCCCGCTTTTGTTGCGGCTGGGCCTGCCCAAGGGGCTGGCTGAGGTGCTGACGAAGGCGGGGCCTGTGGCGGCGGTTGCTGTGACCACGTTACTTGTGTGGCAACTGGATCTGGCCGCGCAGGGGGTGGCGATTGTGGGTGATGTGCCCAAGGGTCTGCCGCCGCTGACGCTGCCCTCTGTCTCGCCTGATCTGTTGCGGGCGCTGTTTGTGCCTGCGCTGCTGATTTCGGTCATTGGATTTGTTGAATCAATTTCGGTCGCGCAGACCCTTGCCGCCAAGCGCCGCCAGCGGATTGATCCTGATCAGGAGTTGATTGGGCTGGGTGCTGCCAATTTGGGGGCGGCGTTTACCGGCGGTTATCCGGTCACCGGGGGGTTTGCCAGGTCGGTTGTGAATTTTGATGCGGGGGCAGAAACGCCTGCGGCTGGGGCGTTCACCGCCGTTGGCCTTGCGCTGGCTGCCGTCGCGCTGACGCCGCTGGTCTATTTCCTGCCCAAGGCTACGCTGGCCGCGACAATCATCGTGGCCGTGCTGAGCCTTGTGGATTTTTCGATCCTGTCGCGCACATGGCGCTATGCAAAGGCGGATTTCATCGCCGTGAGCGCGACTATATTGCTGACGCTGGGGGTAGGGGTAGAGGCCGGTGTGTCCTCTGGCGTAATCCTGTCGGTGCTGCTGCATCTGTATAAAACAGCCCGTCCGCATGTGGCAGAAGTTGGTCTGGTGCCCGGTACCCAGCATTTCCGCAATATCCATCGCCACAAGGTCGAAACCCGCCCCGGCCTGTTGAGCCTGCGGGTGGATGAGAGCCTGTATTTTGTGAATGCCCGGTTTTTGGAGGATCTGATCCTTGACCGGCTGGCGGCTGATCCCCGGTTGCGCGACGTGGTATTGATCTGTGCGGCGGTGAATGAGATTGATTATTCCGCGCTGGAAAGCCTTGAAGCGATCAATGCAAGACTGGCCGAGCAGGGGATTGGGTTGCATCTGTCCGAGGTGAAGGGACCTGTCATGGACCGGCTGCAGGCCACATCTTTGGCGCAGCATCTGAACGGGCAGATTTTCCTGTCTCAGTATGATGCATGGTGCCGGTTGGGCGGGGACGTATCGGATGGATGCGATGGCGCGGGTGTTGGCACCCCGCTTTAATGTGCGTTGGGGTGGTGGTTTATCGAGGCGACCGCATGGTCGCGACCGCGAAGGACGCATCCCAGCGCCTGTTGTCCCCGGAGGTCGGGAATAAGGTGGTCGTGCTCTCTGGTGTTCCCTTTGGTCAGGTGGGCAGCACGAATAACATTCGGGTTGCTACATTCCGATAGCTGGTCGGGAAGGTCGGTCGCGCAGGTGATATGCGCTATTTGGCCTGAAGGCCTTCATCAAACTTGATGGATTCACCGCAGCCACAGGCGTCAACCACGTTGGGGTTACGGAATTTGAACCCGGATTCGAGTAGCGAGATTTCATAATCAATCTCTGTCCCGAAGAGAAACATCTGCGCCATGGGGGCGATCATTACACGTGCGCCGTCCTGTTCGACGACTTCGTCCATCGGGTCGACCTCTGTCACGTAGTCCATCGTGTATTCCATGCCTGCACAGCCGCCTTTCTTGACGCCGATGCGCAGCCCCTGGTGCCCTTCGCGGGTCATCAGCTTGGCGATTTGCGTGGCGGCCTTGTCTGTGATGGTGACCGCCTGTTTGCCTGGAATACCGAACATGATGTGCTCTCCTTTCGCTAACACTTAGGGTAGTTGTGATGCGCTCTCAAGGTGGGGCGGGGTGATGCCGGTGAATGTGATCAGTGAAAGCGTGCCGTAGCTGATCAAAAGCGCCCAACCGAAAGAGGCGAGCGTGCCGATGATGACATATTCGCTGGCCCGCTGGTCCTTGGACACTGTATCGAAGCGCAGGATGGATTTCGCCGCGATCAGAAAGCCGATCCCGGCTGGTTGCCCGGCCATGACCATCAGATAGATCAGCGCCCGTTCCAGCACCCCAATCATCCGCCCGGCGGCGGGCAGCCCCACATGCTGGATTTCTGAAAAGTCAGCCATCAGCAGCCCGACAGCGGGGCCCCCTGCAAAGACGCAGAGGATCAGCCCGGCGCTGATCGCGAGAAGATACTGCACCCATAGCGTCGCTTCGGGCCAGAGCAGCCCCAGTTCTGGCCAGACCCACAGCACAGCCCCGATGGTGGCGAAATGCGCCAGTTGGTCGCCCAGATAGGCCCAAAGCCGGTTGGGTGCGGCATGGGTTTTGATCACGTCAATGACCAGATGTGCCCCAGTGATGGCGAGCGCAGGCAGGATTTCCGCCCGGAGTGCGAGCAGCGTCAGCAGGAAGACCACGCCGATATGGGCGGCCATTGCCTCTGGCCTTTTTTTGTTGGCGATGATCCAGCTATTTTGCAGCGGGTAGTCGGCCAGCAGATGGGCGAGGATCAGGGCGAGGGCGGTGGTGAGCATCAGGCGGGCCGCTGGTTAGGGGGTGTGAAATCGTGATGCTGTATAGCGTAACGCGCGTTGTCGAAATAGGGGAGACCTGCGCCGGATAATCGGCTTTGAACCGCCTGTCGCGTGACGCCCAGCGTGGCGGCGATATCTTCGTGCCGCTGGGTGTCGCTGATCAGATAAAGCGCCATGGCTTCGGCTTGGGTGGCCGTCCAGCCTGCCGCGATGCATTCAGCAAGGTCGATGATCGCGCGCTCTGCCGGGCCGATGCTGGGTCCTGCCAGGGCAATCATGCGCCCCCGTCCCATATGATCAAGGTGATCCCCCGACACAAAAAAGGCGGGGCCGGTGGCGTCTGAAAGATCACGTGTGCCCAGCGCCTCTGCCGTGCCGGTGCCGATGGAGATGCGCGTGGCGATGCCGGTTTCGCCTGCTTTGAGGTTTGCGATGAAGAAAAGTGCGGCGTCGAGCAGCAGGCCGGGCGTGCGCAGGATGACCTGCCAGCCATCGCCCCGGAACCGGGTGAAGCGCAGATCCTGAGCATGGGCTTTCCCAAAATCGGTGGCGGCGTCATGCAAAAGGTCAAGCGTGTCGTCAACAGCCGCTGTGCTGGCTTTGCGCGATTTGATCAGGTCCCCGGTCAGGACGGCGATATGTTTAGGTTTGAACATAAGCAATTAATAATCATTGCTTTGGTTGTGAGCAAGTAAATTTTCTTGCTTTGAAAAGGGGCAAATAAATATGCTTGCTTTTGGTAGTGGTGCCCCGGACCGCAAGCGTGCGGCCCGGAGCAATTATTGGATCAGAGACCCATGCAGTTTGCGTAGTAGGTCGTCGTTGCGGGCCAGTCAGAGAAGACACCGATTACGCCAACATCCTGCGCAAGCGCGTCCAGAACCACGAAATAATCGCCGTCATTGCCAATGGCGTCGGTCACGGACTGGTAGTACCAGCCACCGCCAGAGGCGAGGGGCCCGGACCGTTCCAATGTCCATGTGATCAGCTCTAGCCCCGCTTCTTTCGCGGCCAAAGCGTAGGCGGAGGCCGTGATGTCGCCAGCGTCATCCACGGTTACCAGCATGTTCAGCGAGGGCGCGAGGTAGTTGACGCCATCCGCCTTGAGCTGGGCGAAATCCTCGACCCATGTATCAGCGGTTTGTTCGTCGAAACCATCGGTCCATTCAACTAGATACACGGCCTGCTGCCCATATTCCGGTTCGTTTTCAACCCAGTACATCACGTCTGCAAGGTTGAACGACTGCGGCCAGACGCGTGATGCGTCAATCCCGGCCTCTTTGTATTCGTCGACCAGTTTCTGCGCGTAATCTTCTTGCGAGAACCCTTCGTGTGGCATCGTGACCGAGGGCGATTTCAGTTCAGGTGTAAAATCTGCGCCAAGGCTGTCGAACAGCGCGATGGATTCCGCATGGGTCATCAGCGTGGCGTTGCCGGAATAGAGGTCCGTGCGCCAGTTGGCGGTGCCGCCCAGATACTCTTCGGCCGTGGTTGCAGCGCCATTGGCGGCGTCCATTTTCGGCGTCAGCGTTTGGAATTCAGCCAGCGTGATGTCCGATGTCCGACATTCTGCGCTGGCACTGGTGTCACCGGATGCAGGGCTGAAGGGTGTGGTGCAGTTATCGGCCAAATCGCTTGCCACAATGTTGGTGGTGGTGTGCAGATCGTTCTGGGCGTGACGGCAGACCAGTTCGTGATCAGCGGTGAAGGTCACGTCGCATTCAAGAATCCCGGCACCCATCTGTGCGGCGGCGACATTTGATTCGACCGTATGCTCAGGGAACATCAGCGGGGCGCCGCGGTGACCGATCGAAAAGGCCGAGCGGGCAGGGGCCTGTGCTGCGCAGGATTGCAGCTTGGACTTCAGTTCGTTGTCTTCCATCTGGCTGATCAAATAGGCCGGACGCGGGCCATAGGTCAGCCCTGCGCTGGAATGCGCGTCAGCCAAGGCCGTTGTCCCGGCAAGCATCAGGGACAGGGAAAGGGAAACAGGTTTCATCGGAATCTCCATTCATGTTGATGGTGTTGCAATGGCTGCAACGTGTAACGGTCTGCTGACAGGTTCATGACGGTTTGTGACAGGCAACTCTGCCGTGATAACAAACGGTTACGCTGTGCGTGTATCAGTCGCGAAATCGCAACCAATGCGTGGCGCACAATCGCGTCATAGCGCGCATCGTTGTGGCTGGCGAGCCATGTTATTGAAAAAACTCATTAATCGTTCTGACGGCGGGCCGCGCCTGCCTTCATCATTATCGGAAAAAAGGTCAGCAGGGCAGCTGTCTTATACCGATGGCCGCTAGAAATTTCGGCCCGCTGGCGCATAAGAGTATACTGCTTCAGTAGATTTTGAACGGTGTGGGCGTCTTGTTTGCAGGCCGTTTCGACCTGCCTGCAAGGCCGTGCGTGGTGGGTGTGTGATCGTCAGGCATTGTGCCGGGCTTACATGAAGCCCAATTCCAACCGCGCTTCGTCGGACATCATTTCCATGCCCCATTGCGGCTCGAACGTCATTTCGACATCGACCTGTTTGACGCCGGGAAGCGGTTCCACCGCATCGGCGACCCAGCCGGGCATTTCACCTGCCACGGGGCAGCCGGGCGCTGTGAGCGTCATGGTGATATTCACGACGTTATCTTCTTTGATGTCGATCGTGTAGATCAGGCCGAGATCATAGATGTTCACCGGGATTTCGGGGTCATAGACGGACCGGCAGGCTTGCACGACATCATCGTACAGCGGGTGATCGGTCGTGGAGGGTGCAATCAGTGGCGCACCTTCAAGCTGTGTCTGCGTTTCGGTCATGATCTTGATCCCGTTATTCCTGAGAAAACATATAGGGATTGTGCGGGGGGCCGTAAAGGGTTGGTGCTGCTTGGGAGGGCGCGATTTTGCTTCGCATACGGCCCCACCGGCAGGGCGATCTCATGCGGGGTGGCACCCGCTATCGGTGGTTTTTCGCCGATCATGCGATGTGTGCGACATATTTAATGCCGCGCGGTTTCGGGCGGTTGTCAGGTCAACCCCGCTGACGTAACGTACCGATAAATTTATAAAATGTAGGGCGCGTAATGTCGGATTTTCATCAATTCAAGAATGCAAAATTACAGGCTGTGAATATTCACGCAAACACCCAGATGAATCTGTGGATTACCGGCCCGATTGCGACCTACAACACTGCAATCACGAATGCGCATGATCGCTTTATAAGGACATTGGGCCGACAGGACAAAACGGACCAGTTGCAGCTTGAGGTTGTTTTTCTGATTGGGTTCGTCACGGCCGGGGTCGTGCTTTCGGCGGCGGCACCATTGCTGGCAACAACGGTTGCGACCACTGCGACCGGGCGTTTCGTGAAGAAAATCACCGATAAGCTACCGGGCGTGAACGGCGGTGCTACACTTGCTAACACCAGCCTTGCAAGGAACTTGGTGACAGGTTTTCGGGACGAAACACAATCTTTCCTTAAAATCCAAGGTAAGACTGAGTTGAAAGCGGGTGTCGTAAATGGCGGTGGTGACCTTGCCTCGGTTGCGGACATCAAGTGGCGCATCATCCATAATGCCAATGCTGCGTTTAAGATCATTATCGAATGGACCAAGCACATTGATAGATCGGATCTGACCGAAGAGCAGAAAAACAGTCTGGCGGATGATCTGTTAAGCCACGGGTTTTTGGGAAGTGTGCCCAATATTGCGTCCCGTAAGGCCGAGCTTGAGAATGTGATGGAATACACGTTCCTGTTGAACCACATCATGGATATGGACAAGCTGGTTACGACGACCACGCGCCCTAATATGCATGCGATGAGCTCTGGCATGACGCGCACCAGTGTTAGTACGTCTATTGACGTCGGCCCGAGCAACAGCAGCTACCCGCAGCAGGGCTCTGGCATGACGCGCGGCGGCGGTTTGGACTATACGATAACCGAGACTTCTGTTGATTATGACGACCCCGGAAATGCGGTCGCTGAAGAGGTTAATCGTCTTTATCACATTGTGAACAAGATGCCGGATAATGCTGGTGAAAGCTATAAGAGCGGGGTCGATTTCATGAATGATTCCCGTTGGTTCGGGACAGGTGTCGGTGCCCGGCAGATCAAGCTGGCAGAAACAGAGCTGACACGTATGGCGAATAAATACACTGCAAAGGCAATGCTGGCCGCAACACAATAGTCTGTTGTCGCTAAGGGTGGGCCCCCGCAGCCATCCTTAGCGTTTGGCCCGCTTTGGTGCCCGCAGTTGCACGCGCTTTTCGATTTCGTCGAAAAGCTTGCCGGCGATATTGGCGGCGGTGGCTTTTTCGATGCCTTCCAACCCTGGGGAGGAGTTGACCTCAAGCACTTTGGGGCCGTCTTCACCGCGCAACAGATCAACGCCCGCGAAGTTCAGCCGCAGTGCGTTGGCGGCGCGCACGGCCGTTTCGCGTTCTTCCTTGCTGATCTTGACCTTGGCCGCGCTGCCACCCTGATGCAGGTTGGAGCGGAATTCGCCTTCGGCTGCCTTGCGCTTGATCGCCCCCACGACCTTGCCACCGATGACCAGACAGCGGATGTCTTCGCCATTCGCCTCTTTCACGAAATGCTGCACCAGAAAATTGGCCCGCAGGTTTCGAAAGGCCGAAATGACGCTATCGGCGGCTTTCTGAGTTTCGGCCAGCACGACGCCTTTGCCTTGCGTGCTTTCCAAAAGTTTAATGATCAGCGGGGCCTTTCCCACCAGTCCGATCAGATTGCTGGTGTCTTTGGGTGAGGCGGCAAAGGCGGTGGCGGGCATGCCAATCCGGTTACGGGCGAGTACCTGATGCGCGGCCAGTTTGTCGCGCGAGATGCCGATGCCTTCACCGGAGTTCACGCAGTAGGTGCCGATGGTTTCGAACTGCCGCACAACTGCCGTCCCATAAGAAGTGATCGAAGCACCGATCCGTGGGATCACCGCATCATAGCGCGGCAGGCGTTTGCCGTCATAATGAACCTCGGGCGCGTTTTGGTTGATCGTCATGTAGCAGCGCGTGGTGTCGATCACCTCAACCACGTGACCGCGTGAGGTCCCTTCTTCCACAAGCCGCCGGGTGGAATAATTGTCTTCGCGTGAGAGCACGGCGATCCGCAGGTGCCGTTTGGGTGCGACCGCTCTGCGTCCCTTAAGGTAGACGTCATAGTTCAGTTCGGGCTGAAAGAACCTTTCGCTGGCTTGAATGCTGATTTCCGGCCCAAGCGCCTGCCGCCCGATCAGCATACGCGACGTCATGCTGCTGCGGTCGGTCAGCGTGACCTCTATCGGCCAGATGCGCCCGGCAACGCTGATCTCTGTTGCGATGACATAGCGGTTTTCACTTTCGCCGTTGGAACTGGTCACTTCGCGTTGGTCGAGCAGGGGGGCGGAACATGATACCTCTACATCGTCGCGGCCAGCGATGGGGTGCACGGAAAACCGCACAAGTGGTTTGTCCGCTGGGCCGAAAGGTTCGATGTCATAGGCGTGTAGCGCAGAGGTGCGCGCGCCAGTGTCGATCTTGGCTTTGAGCGCGGGCAATCCCAACGCGGGCAGGGAGACCCATTCTTCCCACCCAAATTTGAATTCGTCTTCGGCTTGCGGGGGGCGATTGGTCATGGGGCTATCCGGGTGATGCGTCTGCCCTGCGTAGAGCATGCCGTTGCATCATCGGCAACTGTTACCTGCGCCCTGCCGTTTAATCATAGAGGAGCGTCTAGGGGTTGTTCGATCTCGTTGGCGCTGTAGGCGACCCAGCGTGCCAGCTTAGGCAGCAGAGAGCCATGCTGTGCCGTTCCGCCGAAGCGGTAGCTTGCCCCGACAGACAGCGTGCCGAATGTATCGCCGAAGGTTGCGCCGCTCACGCTTTCAAAGCTGATCTGGGTCGCTTCGTAATCCAAGCGTACCACGTAATCGCCAAATGACCGTTCCACGCCGACCGTGAGGCTAAGCAGTTCGTTGTTGTCCGATAGATCGAGCGTGTCGCCCCGAGCATAGCTGAACGCGCCGGTCAGTGCATAATGTTCAGCGATATTGTAACTGCCGCCGATGTTGAGGAAAGGCGCATCGGCGGGCCCTTCTTTAAATTCGTCTTCGCTGTTCAGATAGCCGATCTGTGCGTAGACGGTGCCCGCAGCGATGTTCTTTACGACTTCGCCACCAACATAGCCGTAGGTCATCCTTATGTCGGAATCGCCATAGTCGTCCTGTGTGCCGCCGCCGGCGAAGCTCCCGAATGTCAGGTTGCCGCGCTCTGTCATCACGCGCAATGTCAGATCGGCGGTCGATTTCGTCGCGTCATCCTCCTCGACAGAGCCGTCCTCGGCGGGACTGATATAGCCGAAATGCGCTGTTGCGACAGTGGTCAGGCCGTTATCCATGGCTGCCGCAATGCTGAACGAGAGTTCGGCCGCGCCACGATCATACGTTCCTTCGATGCCGCGGCGGGCATCAAAGCCGTTGCCGCCATATTGATTGTGCCACGCCCCGAGCGCGCCGGAAATCTGAAATGAGGTGTCCTGTGCTGCGGCGGGTAGGGTGGAGAGAGCGGCGAGCGATGTCGTGATAATAAGGAAATGTTGCATGAATTCTACTTTCTATATTTATAACGTCAGAAAAATCTAGTGAATCGAAAAGCAAGACTTATTTGATCTCACCTGGCCAAAAAGATATGTTGTTGCGGCGCATGCATTGTTGCTGGCATCCATCTGCCCGGCAGTGAAACCATTAAATTTCGACTTGGCAAGGGGTGGCGCTTCGGCCAATAGCAGGGCATGACACAGCGTTTTTCATTCTCTTTACATGCCACTGATGGCAAGGCCCGGACGGGCACCATCCACACCCCGCGCGGCGAGATCCGCACGCCTGCCTTTATGCCTGTAGGCACGGCAGCTACGGTCAAGGCGATGATGCCGGAAAGTGTGGCGGCGACCGGTGCTGATATCCTGCTTGGCAATACCTATCACCTGATGCTGCGCCCAACGGCAGAGCGGATTGACAGGCTGGGCGGTCTGCACAAGTTCATGAATTGGGACAAGCCGATCCTGACCGATAGCGGCGGGTTTCAGGTGATGTCCCTGTCCGATCTGCGCAAACTGACCGAAGAGGGCGTGACCTTCAAATCCCATATCGACGGGTCGCGTCATCATCTGACACCAGAGCGGTCGATGGAAATCCAGAAGCTTCTGGGGTCCGATATTGTGATGTGTTTCGATGAATGCCCGGCGCTGCCCGCTGATCGCAAACGGATCGAAGAGAGTATGGCGCTGTCGATGCGCTGGGCGCAGCGGTCGCGTGATGCTTTTGGTGATCGCCCCGGTCATGCGCTGTTTGGTATTCAACAGGGTGGTCTGGAAGAGGATTTGCGCGGGCAAAGTGCCGAAGCGCTGCGCGCGATTGAATTTGACGGTTATGCCGTTGGCGGACTGGCCGTGGGCGAAGGGCAGGAGGCAATGTTCGATGTGCTCGATTTTGCGCCCGATCAGCTGCCCAAGGATAAGCCCCGTTACCTGATGGGCGTGGGCAAGCCCGATGACATCGTGGGGGCCGTCAAGCGCGGGATCGACATGATGGATTGCGTGCTGCCCTCACGCTCGGGCCGGACGGGTCAGGTTTTTACCCGGCATGGGGTGGTGAACATCAAGAACGCCCGCCACGCGGATGATCCGCGCCCGCTGGATGAGGACTGCACATGCCCGGCGTGTCGTAACTATTCCCGCGCCTATCTGCACCACGTGTTCCGGGCGCAGGAAATGATCAGTGGCATGCTGCTGACCTGGCATAATCTGCATTACTTTCAGGATATTATGCAGGGCATGCGCGATGCGATTGCCGCAGGTACCTTTGCCGATTGGGAGGCCGCGTTTCACGCAGGCCGCGCACAGGGCGATATTGCGCCGCTGTGACGGCGATCACGCTGCAGTTTGACAGCGATGGCGTTACGCTTTCTGGCGCGCATCATTGTCCGGATCACGGACGGCCCGTCGCAACAGGAGCAGCGGCTTTTTCAACGGCTCAAGCAAAACCCGCGACACTGGCTTCAGACTGTCGGGCCGAAAGTGAATGCGAATTGGTTTCGGGAATTCGTGCAACGCGACCCGAAAGACGCTCACCAGCGGTGTAGTTTACCGACATTGATCAACGGGTGCCGGCACGCATTGTGGACTGGTTGAACGGGCGCGGCCGAGCGGCGCAGCATGTGTCTTTTGCGCTAAAACTCCGGAATTCCTCCATAAGAGCTGCGCGGTCGGCGTGTTAACTATGGTGTGTTTGCACAGTAGAGATTGCCATGCCACTTCTGATGATTGCCCTGTCCTGGTCTGCCGCCACCGGAATTGCGTTGTTGATGCTCACCTGACGGAGGTGACACCATTGCTGCGCATAAAGGCAGGGCCTGTCAAAAGCCGTGCATGGTGTGTGCTGCCTTGGCCAACCGCGTCAATTCACAACTAAAACGCTTTTTCGCCAACAAGTGTTAAAGTTTTTATGGTTGATTGCTTGCGGTACAGCGTGATGACAGGCACTTTGCACGAAAGACCGACGCATGGCTGGTTGAATGCACATCAGTCAGCCCCATATGTTGATGCCAAGAGGGGACGCGCCAAGTTGCCGTAAATCGGGACCAAAGCGTCTTGCCAAAAAAGGAAACGAGCATGCAAGAACCATTGAGTTCATCTTATCCCGTCCTGCCGCTGCGCGACATTGTGGTTTTTCCTCATATGATCGTGCCGCTTTTCGTCGGTCGGGAAAAATCTGTCCGCGCGCTGGAAGAGGTGATGCAGGACGATAAGCAGATCCTGTTGTCCAGCCAGATTGACCCCGGTCAGGACGACCCTGATGAGGATGGCATCTACAACGCCGGTGTGCTGGCCAATGTATTGCAGCTGCTGAAACTGCCCGATGGTACCGTGAAGGTGCTGGTCGAAGGCCGCAGCCGCGTGCGGATTACTGATTTTGTTGAAAATGACCAGTTTTTCGAAGCCTCCGCCGAATATCTGGAAGAAACGCCCGGTGACTCTGCCGAGGTAGAGGCATTGGTGCGCAACGTTTCGGCCGAGTTTGAGCGTTACGCAAAGGTCAAAAAGAACATCCCCGAAGAGGCGATGGCCGCCGTTGGCGAAGCAACAGAGCCTGCCAAGCTGGCCGATCTAGTTGCGGGTCATTTGGGGATCGAAGTGGACCAGAAACAAGGTCTGCTAGAAACCCTGTCTGTGTCAGAACGTCTGGAAAAGGTCTTTGGCCTGATGCAGGGCGAAATGTCCGTGTTGCAGGTCGAGAAAAAGATCAAGACACGCGTCAAATCTCAGATGGAGCGGACCCAGCGTGAATACTATCTGAATGAGCAGATGAAGGCCATTCAGAAAGAGTTGGGAGATGGTGAGGATGGCCAGAATGAGGTCGCTGAACTGGAAGCCAAGATCGCTGAAACGAAGCTGTCCAAGGAAGCCCGCGAAAAGGTCGACGCAGAGCTGAAAAAGCTCAAGAACATGTCGCCCATGTCTGCCGAGGCGACCGTGGTGCGCAATTATCTGGATTGGATTCTGGGTGTGCCGTGGGATGTAAAGTCGCGCACTAAGAAGGATTTGAACCGTGCGCAGGATATTCTGGATAACGATCACTATGGCCTTGAAAAGGTTAAAGAACGCATCGTTGAATATCTGGCTGTGCAGCAGCGGTCGCGTAAGCTGAAGGGCCCGATCATGTGCCTTGTTGGCCCTCCCGGTGTTGGGAAAACCTCGCTTGGGAAATCCGTGGCCAAGGCGACGGGGCGCGAGTTTATCCGCATTTCGCTGGGCGGCGTGCGCGATGAAAGCGAAATTCGCGGTCACCGCCGGACCTATATCGGGTCGATGCCCGGTAAGATCATTCAGGCGCTGAAAAAGGCAAAGACGACGAACCCGCTGATCCTGCTCGATGAGATCGACAAGATGGGGCAGGACTTCCGGGGCGACCCGGCGTCGGCGATGCTGGAAGTGCTGGATCCGGAGCAGAATTCCACCTTTGTGGATCACTATCTGGAGGTCGAATACGACCTGTCGAATGTGATGTTCCTGACCACGGCGAACTCTTACAACATGCCGGGGCCTTTGCTGGACCGGATGGAGATCATTTCGTTGGCGGGCTATACCGAGGATGAAAAGCGTGAGATCGCAAGGCAGCACTTGCTTCCCAAGGTGATGAAAAACCACGGTCTGAAACCAAAAGAATTTTCGGTTTCCGACGAGGCACTGACCGCGATGGTGCGGGTTTATACCCGTGAAGCTGGCGTCCGTAATCTGGAGCGTGAGCTGGCCAAGGTTGCCCGCAAGGCTGTGACCAAGATCGTCAAGAAAGAAGCCGAGGTGATCGAGGTCAATTCCGAAAATCTGGCAGAGTTCCTGGGCGTCGAAAAGCATCGCTTTGGTCTGGCAGAGGAAGAGGATCAGGTTGGGGTTGTGACCGGCTTGGCCTGGACCTCGGTTGGGGGTGAACTGCTGAACATCGAAGCGCTGCGTTTGCCGGGCAAGGGCCGCATGAAGACCACCGGGAAACTGGGCGATGTGATGAAAGAGTCGATTGATGCGGCATCATCTTACGTTCGGTCGATTGCGCCGGAAATCGGGGTGAAGCCGCCAAAATTCGACACGCTGGATATTCACGTCCACGTGCCGGACGGCGCGACGCCCAAGGATGGTCCATCTGCTGGTTTGGCAATGGTGACCTCTATCGTGTCGGTGCTGACGCAGATCCCGGTCCGCAAGGATATCGCTATGACCGGCGAAGTGTCACTGCGCGGGAATGCGATGCCAATCGGTGGCTTGAAGGAAAAGCTGCTGGCAGCGCTGCGTGGCGGGATCACAACGGTGCTGATCCCGCAGGATAACGCCAAGGATCTGCCCGAGATCCCGGATAACGTGAAGGAGGGGCTGACGATCATCCCCGTTAAACACGTGTCCGAAGTGCTGGAACATGCGCTGGTGCGTAAGCCAGAGGCTATCGAATGGGACGAGGCGGCAGAAGAGGCCGCAGCGGCCGCACTCAAGGTAAGCAAAGACGGTGAAGGTGCGCGCGCGCATTGATCGCGGTCCCCGCAGCAAGAATGAAAGACGCATCCTGTGGGGTGCGTCTTTTTCATTTATGGGGTGCTGCAAATGCACAATCCCGCAGGAAGGCGGTTCGCGACATTGCCCCGCGCGGTTTGGTTTGCACGCAGTGCAGAATGGCGGCATTACTGGGTATTGTAGGTAACGGGTTGTGAGAGAGGAACATCAGGATGAATGAAGAAACGCCAGATATGATCAGGAAGGCCGAATTTCTTGAGCGCGTCACGATCCGTTCCGGGCTGAAGAAACGCGATGTTAAGCCCGCGCTAGAGGCCGCAATGGCAGAATTAGCTGACGCCTTGATCAAGGGGGAAGAGTTGGTAGTGCCGCCGCTGGGCAAGCTGCGCGTGGTCAAATCCAAAGAAATCAACAACGGCGCGCAGGTGCTGACACTGAAGCTGCGCACGCCAAATGATGCGTCGCGGCAGGTCAAAACGGGCCTTGCAGAACCGGACGATGACGGCTAGATCACCCCCCAATGGGTGATTAGCTCAGTGGTAGAGCGCTTCGTTCACATCGAAGATGTCAGGAGTTCAAATCTCTTATCACCCACCATAAAATCAATAACTAGCGGTCATTTGCGAAGTGTTCCTCAGTTCATTGAACCTGAGAGCCTCACTTTACCTCATAAAATCCAAGAAATCGACGGCATCAGACATATGTTGAGGCTGGAAACGCTCGTACGCTCGTACACTCGTACACTCGTACACTCGTACACTCGTACACTCGTTGAGTCGTTGCCGTGTTGCTGTGGCCTAGAACTTGGGGAACTTTTTCCATCGAGATGCCGCCAGCCAGCATCGTCACTGCGGCCGTGTGTCGGCAGTCATGGATACGGACGTGTCCAATTTTGGCGCGTTTGACAGCGGCAATAAAACCCTTCCGGATATTTCTCACGGGTTCGCCGTTAAACTCGATGACAAAGTCGGTCAGCGCAGCGTCTTGAGCAGCCATAAGGGCCGCCTTGGTGATACCGTTCATAGGAAGGATCGCGCGCCCTTTACGTGTCGCACTGTCGTCCAGCCGGAGATTGATGATGCTGCGCTGAAAGTCGACCCGATCCCAAGTGAGATCCGAGATGGCACCAACGCGTGCCACTGTCCCGAGGAGGGGGATCACGGCGAGACGGATATGCGGAGAACTGCACCCATCGATGAGACGCTGCATTTCGCTCTTCGTTAGAATGCGCATATCCGACTGTGGTTTTTCGGGCCGCCAGATCACTGGTGGTCTTGTCACGCTTGCGTTCCGGCCTCTCCACTCATTTAGGCAGCCTTTCGTTCAAAGGCCAAGGGACTTTTGCCACCCGGCGATGAATGCCGCCGCCGTGGATTATAGAATCCGTTAATGTACTGGAATATCGCGCCTTCGGCCTGACGGCGTGTTTCCCACCGGTTGCGCCAGATCAGCTCTGCTTTGATGGATTTGAAGAACGTTTTCACCATGGAATTGTCGCAACAATTGCCCTTGCCGCTCATCGAGACCTTGAAGCCATGCTTGGAAAGGCTTCGTTGATACTCGTTGGAACAATATTGCGACCCGCGATCCGTATGATGAACGCAGCCCTTAGACGGTTGCCGCAGCGCCACGGCCATGTCCAACGCTCGGATCGCTAAGTTCCGTTTCATACGATTGCTGACAGCCCAGCCGATGACGCGCCGCGAATACAGATCAATGATAACGGCCAGATACAACCACCCTTCGCTGGTCCAGGTCGCCAAGGATGCGCCATCGGTTCGAGCGACGATGGCGACGGATATGGCGCCAGCCCATTTTTGGTTCGGGCCAGTTGCCGTGAAATCTTGATCTAGCAGGTTGGGCGCAATGTTGAACGTATGGTTGCTATCGATCGTGGCTTTGTATTTCTGCGTTCTGATGACTTTGATGCCGTTCTCGCGCATCAGACGGCCCACACGACCGTGACCGATGCTCAACCCGAGTTCTTGCAACTCTTCAGTCATACGAGGCCTGCCATAACTTTGCAGGCTCAGGCGGTGTTGTTCGCGGATATTTGCCAAGATCACCATGTCGTCGCGTTGTCTGCGGCTCATTGGGCGGCTTCGCCATGCACGAAATCCGCGCGAAGTGACCTGCATGATGCGGCAGAGAAACACCACAGACCAATCTTCTTTCCAGGCATCGATGAAGGCAAATCTCATCAGCTTTGGCCCGCAAAGAAGATTGCTGCCTTTTTAAACACTTCCCTCTCCTCGCGCAGCAATCGGACTTCTTTGCGCAGGCGTCCCTTCTCTTGCTCAACGTCCTCGTGCGGACCCAACATCATATTGTCATGCTGATGCTTCTGAACCCACTTGTTCAGCGTAGAAAGTCCAACCCCCAAATCGGACACAACTTGTGGCCGGCTCAGTCCACTGGTCGTCGCGATGCGCACCGCATCACAGCGAAACTCGTCTGTATATCTTGTTGCCATCTTTGATCTCCTTCATAGTAAACATTGCTCGAAAGAGACCGGAACTAAAACGCGACAAGACCAACTTCCAAGATTACGTTGATCGTGCCGGTCTTTCCGAGGAGGAGCAGCGCGTATTGCAGTCGCTGCTAGCTGACGATGGATCGGATTGAAGCGATACACGCACGCGCGACGGATATTCATAATCACCTTGTGAACAATGGCGGCGATCCCACAAAGCCTTATGAATTTGTTTTGGTTGAAGCCGGAGTTCGCGATCTTGAGGTGAGAAGACTTCCAGCGGGTCACCCGCAGCTCAAAAGCGGCAAAGCTCTTCTGCAACGGGCATCTGCCACGATCCTGCATGAGACACGGGTAATATGTTTCGCGACGCATTCCTGGTCGCGCACGAAATCGGGCACCACGAATTTGGTAATGAAGTAGATATACCGCCAACCATGGAGGTCAATCCGGCGCGGTCTGCAGACCCCTCATCCTTCGGCGCTGATCGAGTAGTCGATTACAGCAATCGCGCACGCGAGGAGGTCCAAATGGACCTCTTTGCACGCGAGCTCCTGTTTCCACGCGCCATGGCTTGGTCGTGGTATATCGACGAAGGTTTTAGCGCAAGTGACACCACCAAGAAGCTGGGTGCCCCCTTGGCCCCCACATCACCTACGGCCTTCCAATGGACAGCGCACATCCCGTCATAAGAGCGCCATCGCACCGGTGTGGTGCTTTGGATGTCCTCTTCCGGCAGATCATCGCATGCATGAACCCCAAGGCTGCTCCTCTCGTGACAGTGAAACGCATCACACTTACATCTGAGGCTGGGTCTGCCAAATAAACACGGCACCTGGCTATGTCAGCAAAAATGCTGACAGGACGCTATTTAATGCAGTTTCACCCGAAGCTCCAATGCGGCAATGATTTTCACGTCGATGCCTAAAATATGGCATCGTAATCGTGCGGCCTCTTTTCTTAAAAGTTTTGGTTGGTGATCTGCTCCCCTGAAATGTTGGGGGTTAGGGTTAACCTGTTCTCCAGCAGAGGAAGCAGACGATGAAGAGAAGCCGATTGCAGGTGTACGCCCAAAGCCTATAAAGCGGGTATGTAATCCGCACCTGCAATCTGTCGTTGTGAAGGCGGGCGCTTGGCGCAACAGTCCGGCGGCAACATGCTGATCCCAGTGCATAATCATAGATTTTACTTGTCAAGCGCGGACGAATGCGACCTTTAGTGGCGTCCATGCGAGTGATGATAATTGAAGATTCTGATATCCTTCGGGAAAACATGGCGATGGGCCTGCGTAAGGCGGGCTATGTCGTCGAGACTGCGGCCGACGGCGAGGATGGCCTGTGGCGGGCTGAAGCGCGTAACCATGATGTTTTGATCCTTGATCTGGGTTTGCCAAAGCTGGACGGAATGGACGTCTTGCAGCGTCTGCGCGCTGCCGGTGATACAGCGCCGGTGCTGATACTGACGGCGCGTGACGGGGTTGATGATAGGGTGGCCGGCCTGCAAGCGGGCGCTGATGATTACCTTGTGAAACCGTTTGACTTTGCCGAACTCATGGCGCGGATCGAGGCGTTGTTGCGTCGCTCTTACGGGGCAAGCGTCAATGTGGTGAAAGTGGGCGATCTTGAAGTCGACACCTCCGCCCGTCAGGCGCGCTTGGGCGGTGTAATGCTGACCCTTGCCCGCCGTGAATATGCGTTGCTGGAGGTGCTGGTGCTGAATGCCGGAGCGGTCGTGTCGCGCGCTGATATTGAAGCCCGAATTTATGACGAGCATGTAGAGCCGAATAGCAATGTGGTGGATGCGGCGATGTCCATTCTGCGCAAAAAGCTGGACCAACCGGGCGTGCCATCGCGGATCGAAACACGACGGGGCGAGGGGTATCGACTTTGCAAACCGTGACCTCAATCCGGCGGACCCTCGCGCGGACCAATAGTATTGTGGTGTTCATTGTGGTGGCTGCTCTTTGCACGGGTGGTTTCGCTTATTTGCGTCATTGGCAGCTGGCCAATTTTCACAAAGCGATCGAGATGGATTTGCGGGTGGTGGCCAATTCGGTGAAGGTCTGGACCAACGGCGATATTTATATGGAGCTAAACGCGTCGCTGTTGCGGGAGTTTGACGCCGGTGGGCCAAGTGCTTTCGTTATTCGCGACATGGAAAATGGTGACGTGATCGCGAAATCAGAAAGCCTTTATGCTGACGGCCGGGGTTTGAAGGTGCTTCCCGGGGCCAGCCCTGATCGGATCATCTGGGGCGAAGATATGGGCAGCGATGGTGGGGCCGCTACGGTTGCCACCCAAATCCTGCCAGCGCAATGGGGCTGGGATATGGACGATCCGACGATTGAGCCCGATCCCGGTGTGCGCGATACGATGGTCGAGATTACCGTGGCCCATGACCGCAGCATGCTGGAAAGGGTGCTTTTCAATCTTGCGCTTGCAGCTTTTGCGATCAGCACGGCGGCGGCGTTGGCGGCAGGGCTGGCGACTTGGGCGATGACCGGACGTGCACTGCGCCCGCTGGATCGGTTGGCCCAGAAGGCGGCGGAAATTGATGAACCCACCGATCTGGCGCCTTTCGAGGTCACCGGCCCGGCCGAGATTGTGCCGATTGCGGATCGGCTCAACGATCTGCTGACGCGGCTGTTCATGGCCGCCCGACGTGAACGACGTTTTACTGCTGATGCCGCGCATGAGCTGCGCACACCAATTGCGGAATTGCGGACGCTGACAGATGTGGCGCTGGCCTTTCCTGATGATCCGGATCGATTGCAAAGCGTGGTGCGCACCTCAAATGAGCTTTCAGTTCGGTTGACATCACTTGTCGATGCGCTGCTTGGTCTGACCCGCCGTGAGACCATTATGAATGATTTGCGCATGGCACCGGTGGATATACCTGCGCTGCTTCAACGCCTGATCGATGCGCGGCACCAAGCGATTACAGAGCGTGGGCTGACACTGCATTATCGTGGTCCGGACGAACATCTGATTGATTCGGATGTCGCACTGCTGACCTCTGTCCTGACGAACTTGATCGGGAACGCTGTTGACTACGCGCCGCAAGGGGCTGAAATCACGCTGACATATAGTGGTGGCAGTGATGGGTTCCGGCTGGATGTCACCAATCCCGCCCCAGATTTGGGGCAGGCTGATCTGGCTCAGTTGTTTCAGCCCTTTTGGCGCAAGCGCGGCACGCAAAGTGATCGCGCGCATTCCGGGTTGGGCCTGACCCTGTCGCAGAATTTTGCCGACATCTTGGGAATGGATTTGAGCGCAAACCTGCTTACTTCCGGCAATCTGCAGCTTACGCTGTCAAAATAATCCATCACGTAATGTTGGCGTAATATTAAGGTCGGTACCCGTCCGTTAAGGCGCAGATAGGCTGCGCCAGATTATGGATCGGTGTGTCGCGCGTGGGGCTAAACCTCCCATTTTGCACACATTAGTTTCTGCGCGTGGTGCGCCGATCTGTAATCGAAATGGAACTAAGGAAACCTCTATGACTATGCCCCTTCTTTACCAGCTGCAAAACGCGACTTTCGAAAGCCTTCAGGCTGGCGATTTTCGCGTTGCAGTGGTTGATCCTGATGATAGCGGAATGACAGCTGAAAATGTCGCAACGCTGCAGGATGATCAGGGAAAACTGATTTATGCCTATCGCAGCATCGGTGAGGCCGAAGACTATCGCGACTATTGGCAAGAGGGCGGGTGGAGCGATAACCCGCCTGATTTCCTGTTGAATGAAAACGAAGACTGGGAAGGCAACTTCCTTGTGAAATTCTGGGACCCCGAGTGGCAGCAGGTCGTGTTCGACATGATCGACGGTGTCGTGGCCGATGGCTATAACGGGGTCTATCTGGATATCGTCGACGGTTACGCTGTCGATCAGGTCAAAAATGCGTATCCCGGCACCGATGAAGAACTGCGCCAAGAGATGAGCGATTTCATCATTGCCATTTCCGAATACGCGAAAGAGCAGAACCCCGATTTTGCGATCATACCGCAAAACGCTGTTGGACTGCTGAGCAATGAAGAAGGAGAGGCCAGCACTGGCCCGAATTCCGCCTATATCGACGCGATTGATGGTCTGGGTGTTGAAGACCTTTGGTTTGATGATGATACTGTTGCCGACTGGACCCCATATGATCTGGAACTGATTGGCCTTGCCCAAGAGGCCGGCAAATTCGTTCTTGCGACCTCTTATCCGACTCAGGATGCTGACCAAGAAACCTTTATCCAAAATGCAATCGACGCCGGGCTGATCCCCTATCTGGGTGAGCGCGCGTTGGACAGCGGCAATGCGGATGCGATCAACAACACCATCGAAGCGCGGATGGAAGACGGCGATTTCAACGCGCCTTGGCTGGATGCGGATACCCCAACAGATCCCGAAACACCGACTGAACCTGAAACACCGACTGAACGTACCGATCTGGAGGTTTCTGAATTCGCGGTGCAATACAGCAACCTCAACGCAGACGAAATCGCAGGCTCTGCCTATGATCTGCTGATCGTTGAAGGCAAGCCGGGCGATGCTGCCACGGCTGAACTGACCGATGCCGAAGTGGCCGAACTCTCTGCTATGGGCAAGACGATGGTCGGCTATGTCTCGGTCGGTCAGACCGACGATGCTCGCTCCTATTGGGACAGCAGCTGGACCGATAACGGCACCGACACCGGCAACCCGACCGGCAACGCCCCGTCCTGGTTGGGTGATCAAGCCGAAAGCTGGCCTGCGACCCTTGTCGAATTCTGGGACCCTGAATGGCAGGAAATCGTCATTGATCAGGTCATCGACCTTGCCGCGCGCGGCTATGACGGCATCTTCCTCGACAACATGCTGTCCTATTACGAAGTCGCCGCCGTCAAAGAAGAGCTGGGCACCGCCCAATCGCAATTCTACGCGCAGGAGATGATGAAATTCGTCGAACTGATCGCGGATGTGGCGCGCGAGATCAATCCTGACTTCGTGGTCATCCCGAACGGCGCGCCCTTTATCGTGGGTGATGCGGGCTATGCGCTGGATAGTGCAGAGGCACAGGGTTATTTCGATGCCATCGACGCGGTCATGGCCGAAAGCTTCTTTGGTCTGCTGAACGGCAACTACGATGCGGGCACGCTGGACGTGTTCCAGCAGATCTTTGCCGCCAACGGAATCGATGTGCTGGCGCTGGAATATGCGACCGACCCGGAAGCCATTGCTGCATTCGCAGAAGAGGCAGCAGAGCGCGGGTTCGCTGTTTCGGTGTCGCCGGATCAAAATCTGGACGTGCTTCCGGTTCCTGTTTCAGAAACCCCGGAACCAGAGCCCGAGCCGGAGCCTGAAACACCAGCCGAGACAAACCTCATCGACGGCACAGACGGCGATGATGAGTTGTGGGGCGGTGAACAGAACGACATCATCAACGGCTATGATGGCGCTGATATCATGGCAGGTGATGTTGGTGATGATCAGCTTAACGGTGGCAATGGTGGCGACGAGCTGTTCGGCGAGGCCGGAGACGATATCCTCGACGGCGGACGCGGCCATGACTACATGGAAGGCGGCGACGGGGATGATATCCTGATCGGCGGACGTGGCCATGACGAGTCAGTTGGTGGTGCCGGCAACGATACCTTCGTCTTTGCTGCAAGCTCTGGCTATGATGTGATCGAAGACTTCAACGTCGCCGAGGACACGCTGAATTTCATCGGTAATAGTGACTACTATGCCTATGAAAGCGATGGCACATTGGTGATCGACTTTGGTCAGAATTCCGAAGTGGAGCTTTCCGGCTTGTCACTGGACGATCTGGCGAATGTGAACATCACCTTCGGTGATCTCGCTTAAATCGACATGATCCGCCGCGCCCTTGGTGGCGCGGCGGATCGCCTGACCTGCGGCGTCATGCAGGCCACATCCCCCCCCAAAAAATCACAGAAGAACTGGCGCGCGCGTTGGTCGAACCGACCAGTCCCATGCGTGGGCTTGTCTTGCCTTGGTCGTGCAACTTACGGACATATTGGGGCGGGCTTCGGCGTAAATCCGCTTGCCGCCGGCAAGTTCAGGCGAAACCCGGTGAAGTTAACGGACCACATCATTTTCGCGTAAGGTACGCCCCCTTATCACCTTAGGTAAGGCGCAGGTGGCTTGCGCTGGAAGACGGACCGATGTCGGGTGTGGCTAAAAGATCCCTCACTGCGCTCTGCATCGGTCCGAAACGAAGATAGTATATGAGGACCTAGTAATGACATTCCCATTTCTGTACCAACTGCAAAACGCCAGCTTCAACAGCCTGAAGGCCGGTGATTTCAAAGTTGCAGTCGTTGACCCTGACGACAGCGATATGTCCGCAAACGAAGTGAATACCCTGCAGGAAGATCAGGGGAAAATGCTTTATGCCTATCGTAGCATCGGCGAAGCCGAGGACTACCGTGATTATTGGAAAGAAGGTAATTGGAGTAAAAACGAACCCGATTTCCTGCTGGAGGAAAATCCCAAGTGGCCGGGCAATTACTTGGTGAAGTTCTGGGACGAAGACTGGCAAGACGTCGTGTTTGACATGATCGATGACGTCGTGGCCAAAGGTTATAACGGCGTCTATCTGGACATTGTTGATGGTTACAACGTCGCTCAGGTCAAAAATGCGTATCCCGGTTCGAACAAAGAGCTGCGTCAGGAAATGATCGATTTTGTCATAAAAATTTCCGAATACGCCAAAGCGCAGAACCCAGATTTTCAAATCATTCCGCAAAACGCTGTTGGTCTTTTGTCTAAGGTAGACGAGAATCCTGGCAGTGGTGCTAACAAGGCATATATTGATGCGATCGATGGCCTGGGGATCGAAGACCTGTGGTATGATGACAATAAAGTCGCAAGTTGGTCCGATGGCGATCTTAAGCTGATCAAGCTTGCTCAGGATGCCGGAAAATTCGTATTGGCCACATCGTACCCGACGCAAAACAGCAAAAAGGACACGTTCATCGATAACGCAATCGAGGAGGGTCTTATCCCCTACGTTGGTGATCGTGAACTGGATAGCGGTAATGGCGATCCGATCAACAATACGATCGAAGACCGCATGGAAGGCGTCGAATTTATCGCACCGTGGGATATACCCCCAATCAACGACCCGGACCCCATTGACCTTCCCGGCGAAACGAACACCATCACTGGCACGAATGGCAAGGATGAGCTTTGGGGCGGTGCCGGTGACGATGTCATGAACGGTAAAGGTAAAGCCGATGTCATGGCTGGCGGTAATGGTAACGATGAGATGTATGGCGGCAATGGTGCGGACGAGCTGTTTGGCAACGCTGGAGATGACACGCTGGACGGTGGCAGGGGCAACGACTACATGGAAGGCGGTTCCGGTGCGGACAACCTGCTCGGCGGACGTGGCCGCGATACGTTGCTCGGCGGGAACGGCGACGACTACCTTGAAGGCGGTTCAGGCCACGATATCCTGAGCGGCGGACGTGGCGACGACGAATTGTCGGGCGGTAAAGGAGACGACACCTTCGTCTTTGAAGCCAACTCCGGCTATGACGTGATCGAAGATTTCAATCTTGCAGATGACGTCCTGAACTTCACTGGCGGCAATAACTATGACGCCTATGAAGACAATGGCACCTTGGTGATTGATTTTGCCGGTGCCGGCGCAGTCGAACTGACCGGCCTGACGCTGGATGATCTTTCCAATGTGACGATCACATTCGACGACGTCCTTTAAACCCAAGCGATCTGCCGTGCCATTTGTTTGGCGCGGCAGATGGCCCTTAGGCGGGTGCAGCATGACACCACGCGCCAGTTTCCAAACCCTTTACAGACCAGTCCCCGATCTGCCAGCGGACCAGCCGCAGCGTAGGGAAGCCAATATGCGCTGTCATGCGCCGGACCTGCCGGTTGCGACCTTCGCGCAGTGTGATCTCTACCCAGCTGTCAGGCACGGATTTGCGGAACCGCACGGGTGGGTCCCGGTCCCAGAGCGTGGGCGGGTCAATCAACCGCACCTTTGCAGGCCGGGTCCGCCCGTCTTTGAGCATGACCCCGTCTCGCAGCGGTTGCAGATCACTTTCGGTCGGGGTGCCTTCGACCTGTACTAGATAGATTTTCGCCAACTTATGCTGAGGGTCCGCAATCCGCGCTTGTAGCTTGCCATCATCGGTCAGGACCAGAAGCCCCTCACTGTCCCGGTCCAACCGCCCGGCGGGGTAGACCCCGGGCACATCGATGTAGGCCGAAAGGGTCGGACGCGGCGACGGGCTGCGCGCATCGGTGAATTGCGACAAGACCCCAAAAGGTTTGTTGAAGAGAATGATATTTGCCATGTCAGCTATCCATATGCGATCAAAGCCCGTTTCCGATGGATTTCAGTGACAACCACCTTGTCGCGCTGCTGGAGCCGCACCCGCCGGTCAAGTCTGACGGATACGGTTCGCTGGACGACGTCAACGGTTTTAGTGACCGACCGTCCGACGCATTGGTTAAGCGGCGTTCCACGCGCGGTCGCCTTGCGCATCTTTCACGCGGGTAGGCAGCCCGATAGTGTCGAGCAGCGAGAATAGCGGCTTCGGGTCCAGCTCTTCTACATTCAGCATGACACCTTTGTCGTAGGTTCCATCGGCGATCAGCATGGCCATCGCAACTGGGGGAACACCTGCCGTGTATGAAATGCCCTGGCTGCCCACTTCGTTATAAGCATCTTTGTGGTCGGAGACATTATAGACGAAAACTTCGACCTCTTCGCCGTCTTTGATGCCCTTCACCAGATCGCCGATACAGGTTTTACCGGTGTAATCGGGTGCAAGCCCGGACGGATCGGGCAGGACTGCCTTAACGACTTTGAGCGGCACAACTTCGAGCCCCTCAGCCGTGGTCACAGGCTGTTCTGACAAGAGGCCGAGGTTCTGCAGAACAGTGAATACATTGATGTAGTGATCGCCAAACCCCATCCAGAACCGGATGTCGGCCTGTGGGTAGTTTGCTGCAAGCGAGTGCACCTCGTCATGGCCCGACATATAAGCCTTTTGCTTGCCCACAACGGGTAGATCCCATTCGTGGCCGACCTCGAACATCTTGTTTTGCTGCCATGCGCCCTGTTGCCAGCTATAGACCGTGCCTGTGAATTCACGGAAATTGATTTCCGGGTCGAAGTTCGTGGAAAAGTATTTGCCATGGTTTCCGGCATTGATGTCCACAATATCGATTGATTTGACCTCATCCATGTATGCGTCGATCGCAAAGCGCGCGAACGCGTTTACCATGCCGGGATCAAAGCCCGCGCCCAGGATCGCAGTGACACCAGCGGCCGCGCAGGCGCTTTTGCGTTTCCATTCGTAATTTCCATACCAGGGCGGTGTTTCGCAGATTTTGGTTGGATCCTCGTGGATGGCCGTGTCGATATAGGCCGCGCCCGTTTGTATGCAGGCCTCTAGGACTGTCATATTCACAAAAGGTGAACCGACGTTGATGACAATCTGCGTACCTGTGGCTTTGATCAAATCGGCGACCGCCGTCGTGTCCATCCCGTCGACAGTATGTGACTTGAAGGCGCCGTCCTGCTTCATCGCGCCTTTGTCATGCACGGTTTTGATGATTGCGTCGCATTTTGCGACCGTTCTGCTCGCTATATGTAAATCACCCAAAACATCATTATTTTGGGCGCACTTATGAGCGACGACCTGTGCAACGCCACCGGCGCCGATGATGAGAACATTGCGTTTCATATATCCAAAAGACCTGTCTTGATTGTCGTTTTATGATAATGCCGCAGCAAAATCGTGATAACCGAAATCACGCACCATATGCGTGCTTCCATCTAGTTCCCGAATTGCGATGCCCGGCATCTGCACCCCGTTGAACCAGTTCTTCTTTACCATTGTGTACCCTGCGGCATCCTGAAACGAAAGCCGATCCCCGGGCTTCAGCGGCGCGCCAAATTGGAATTCGCCAAAGATATCGCCAGCAAGGCAGGATTTGCCGCAGATCATCCACTCTTCGTCGCCGGCGTTTGGTAAGATTTTTGCGGGTTCTCGATAGATGAGAAGATCAAGCATATGCGCCTCGATCGAACTGTCGACGATGGCAAGGTTTTTCCCGTTGTACATCGTATCTAAAACAGTGACCTCTAACGTGGCGGCCCCTGTTATGGCGGCTTCTCCCGGTTCAAGGTAGACCTGAATGTTGAACTTTTCCGCAAAGGCTTTTAGCCGCGTGGCGAAGCGTTCAATGGGGTAGTCCGGTGCTGTAAAGGCGATGCCGCCCCCCAAGCTGACCCAGTCCATCTTGTGGATCACGGCGCCAAAACGATCTTCGATCAATGTCAGCATCTCATCAAAGCGTTCAAAGCTGTCGTTTTCGCAATTGTTGTGGAACATCAAGCCGCTGATCTGATCTGCAACCGCATCAATGGCGGCGGGGTCGTGCTCTCCCAATCGGCTAAACGGACGCGCAGGATCGGCAAGATCAAAATCCGATGTCGATACGCCCGGATTTACCCGCAGACCGCGTATGTGATCGCGCGACCGTTCGGAAAACATGTTTAGCTGGCCGATAGAGTTAAAGATAATCTTGTCAGAGCATGCTAAGACCTGATCAATCTCATGATCTGCGTAGGCCACAGAGTATGCATGGGTTTCGCCGGGAAACTTCTCATGGCCCAGCCGGACTTCGTATAATGATGAAGACGTCGACCCGTCCATGTAGTCAGCCATGAAGTCGAAGACTGACCAAGTGGCAAAGCACTTGAGCGCGAGCAAGGATTTTGCACCTGAGGCTGCACGCAGCCATGCAATCTTTTCCAAATTGGGCAGCAAGCGGGATTTGTCGATGAGGTAATAAGGTGTTTGCACAGCATTAGCTTTCCGTATGGGCGCACCATTGGTTCGGGCCATGAACCGGTGAGAGATGTCGCGCGATCATGAGACTTGATTTGTGCCTTTTGCCTTGCCTTCAAGTTTTCCGCTGGTCCCGTCGCATATTTTGCATCTTTCATGCAATCATAAACCTGTGACCAATGGTCGGCTATTCGGGGTGCGCACGACTATTATCGCCACAAGGGTGCAGCGCAGCCTTTTTTCGCGATAGGTGCGTGATGGTCCGATTGCTTATTTTGGGTCAGTTGATGACGTAAATTTCAAATCGGTGCATTTTACCTATTGCAACGAATCTTCGTTTATACCAAATGGCGATTTATAGACGCCAACGCACGCGCCTCTGGCCTGTGACAGTCAATGCACACGTGTTTACGTAGCGACGGTAACGTCTCTTTTGGAACTGAGCGGTCTGAGTCGGTGAAAAGCCGTCATGGCCGGGTCTACAGGAGATGACCCATGACTGTACACTTCGCGCCCGATGCGGCGTCTTTCGTTGTCGATTCCACATCCCATCTGGACGCCTATGTTGCTTCGCGCAGCTTTGACAAACCGACATTGGTGATGGATCTGGACCGTGTTGAGGCCCAGTATCACGCCCTGCGTGCCGGTCTGGGTCGCGCTGATATTCACTACGCGGTCAAAGCGAACCCGGCCCGTCAGGTGATTGCCCGTCTGGTCGATCTGGGATCGCATTTCGATGCGGCCTCGCGTGCGGAGATCGCGCTGTGCCTTGCTGAAGGTGCAGAGGCGTCCGAAATCTCTTATGGAAACACGATCAAACGCGCCAGCGACATTGCCTGGGCGTGGGAGCAGGGGATCACCCTTTTTGCTGCCGATGCCGAAGAAGAGCTGGAAAAGATCGCCACACACGCCCCCGGCGCATCGGTCTATATCCGTTTGGTTGTCGAAACATCGCCCGGTGATTGGCCGCTGTCGCGCAAGTTCGGCTGTGACCGGGATATGGCGCTGCAATTGCTCGATCTGGCGCAGTCGCTTGGTTTGAACGCTGTTGGTTTCTCGTTCCATGTCGGTTCGCAAACCCGTCAGGCGGCCATGTGGGCCCCAACGCTGGATGTGATGGCCGGGATCTGGCAAGCGGCGATTGATGCAGGTCATGAACTGACGCTGCTGAACATCGGCGGTGGCTTTCCCGCATTTTATGGCGAGGCAATCGATGCCCCCACCACCTATGCCGCCAAGGTGATCGAGATGATCGAGGCCCGCTTTCCAAACGTGTCCCGCATCATGGCAGAACCCGGTCGCGGGATGGTCGCAGAGGCGGGCGTTATCGTGGCAGAGGTCATGTTGGTCAGCCGTAAATCCGACCGTGATATGCATCGCTGGGTCTATCTGGATATCGGTCGTTTCTCGGGGCTTGCCGAAACCGAAGGGGAGGCGATCCGCTATCAGTTCGAAACGGCGCGTGACGCGGATACGATGGGTCCTTGCATTCTGGCGGGTCCAAGCTGTGACAGCGCCGATGTGCTTTATGAAAAGCGCCCGGTGCTGCTGCCCCAGTCATTGCGTGCCGGTGATCGGGTGTTGATCCGCAATACAGGCGCTTATACATCGACCTATTCTTCGGTGTGCTTCAACGGCTTCCCCCCGCTGGATGTGGTGGTGATCTGATCACAGGGCGGCGTATGGTATACGATCGTACGCCGCTAAGCATTTCTGCAGAAACAGGTTTTTGTTTACAGGGGCCGAAACGCGGCTAGGCTGATGTCAAAGTTATTTGACCATAGGCGTGTCCCATGCCCCCGATTTCTGATCATCCGTTGCGCTACGCCATGGCGAACGAGCTGCATGCGCGCCCGTTCCCATCCGTCGCTGCGCCAAGCCGCGCGGCCTATCTTGCGATCAAGCCTGCCAGCAATGCAGCCGGGCGCGATAGGGGCGCGGATCGCGCCCATCTGATTGATTTGCTTGACCGTTTTGGGGCGCAGCACCCGCAGCCAGATGCAACGCACTATTTCGGTACAATTGGCAAGCATGTGCTGAAATGGGAAAGCCACACGGAATTCGTGACCTACACGATCTTTGGCGAGGGCGTGGCGGATCGCCCCTTTGACGCGGCGACCTTTGCGGTGTTTCCGGTCGATTGGCTGGAGGCCGCCCCCGGAACGCGCGTCACCTCTGCCTTGATCTGGGTCGAGGTCGCGGATGGGGATGACGGGATCAACGAAAAGGTGCGCGATTGGTTTGTGCCCGAAAGTCTGGCAATCAGTCGCGTGTTGGCTGACGATCTTGTCGTCGCGGGGGATTTCCGGATCGATAGCACAGGTCACATGCGTTTTGCGGTCTTTGCCCGCCCACAGACCGGCAATCGCCGAATTGGTCGCGTCGTGCAGCGCCTGTGCGAGATTGAGACCTATAAGGCCATGTCGATGATTGGCCTGTCACGCGCCCGCGATCTTGGTCCACAGATGGCTGGGATCGACAAGACGCTGTCGCGTTTGCTGGGCGATATGTGCGGCCCGATTGCAGAGCCTGATGTGGTGCTGCAAGCGCTGCTGGAAGTCTCGGCTGAGCTTGAAAACGTGCTCGCCCAGACGTCATTTCGTTTCGGTGCGACAGGGGCTTATGAGACAATCGTGAACCAGCGTGTCGCGGTTCTGCGCGAAGAACGCTTTGCTGGTCGACAGATTTTCGGTGAATTCATGATGCGCCGGTTTGATCCTGCGATGCGCACAGTCAAATCGATGGAACGACGCCTGCAATCCATGTCAGACCGGGCCATGCGTGCGGGCAATCTGCTGCGAACTCGCGTTGATGTGGAACGCTCTGCCCAGAATCAAATGCTGCTGACCAGCATGGACCGGCGCGCTGACCTTCAGTTGCGTTTGCAGCGTACAGTGGAGGGGTTATCGGTTGTCGCGATCAGTTATTATGCGGTAAATCTGGTGCTCTATATGACCGGGCCACTAGAAAAGACGCTGGATATGTCCAAGACCGTGATGGCTGCTGTCGTCACGCCGGTTGTGCTGGTCTGTGTTTGGCTGATGGTGCAGCGCCTTCATAAAAAGATGCATTAACGCAGGGTCTTGTGCGGGGGGCTTCAACTGGTATCTCTGCCGGGGGAGGACGATCATTGAAGCAACTGATATTATGCGTGCCAGCGGCATTGCTGGCTGGTGCTGCCGTGGCGCAGGATTTACCGGCACCGCTGACTGATGACGATTTCGCCCCTGTTCGGGTGGAAGAGGCGCGGCTGGGGCAGCTTTTGTTTTATGATCCGGTCCTTTCGGGCAATCGCAATGTGGCCTGCGCCACCTGTCATCATCCGGCCTTTGGCACCAGTGATGGCTTGTCGCTTGGCATGGGTGACGGGGGCAGGGGTCTTGGCCCCGCGCGGGTGGCGGATGTGGACAACCTGCCCGAACAGCGCATTCCCCGCAACGCGCCCGCATTGTTCAACCTTGGTGCATATGAATTCACGGTGCTGTTCCATGATGGCCGGATTGAAGTCGATCCAGACCGCCCCGGCGGGCTGCGCACGCCGTTGGACGCGGATATGGTGGAAGGCTTTGCCTCGCTATTGTCGGCGCAGACTATGTTCCCGGTGTTGAGCGCCGATGAAATGGCCGGGCAATATAGTGAAAATGATGTGTCGCAGGCGGTGCGTCGGGGCATCATAACTGGTCCGGGCGGGGCGTGGGATATCATTGCCCGGAGGGTGGCGGATATTCCGGCCTATGCTGATGAATTTGTTACGGTCTATGATCATATCGATAGCCCCGGTGATATCGCCTTTACTGATATCTCTAATGCGGTGGCTACCTTTATGGCGTTTGAGTGGCGCTCCGACGGGGCGCCATTCGATGCGGTGCTGCGCGGTGACGCCACATTACCAGAGCCTGCTGCGACCGGGATGGCGCTGTTCTATGGCGAGGCCGGGTGTGCTGCATGTCATAGCGGCCCGTTCCTGACCGATCACGATTTCCACGCGATGGGTGCCCCGCAAATCGGGCCGGGCAAGGCAGCGCGTTTTGAAAACCATGTGCGGGACGAGGGGCGTTACCGGGTGACGGGCGATCTGGCGGACCTTTATGCCTTTCGCACGCCGTCACTGCGCAATGTTGCCCTGACAGCGCCCTACGGTCATGCTGGTGCGCAAAGCGATCTGCGCGATTTTCTGGTGGCGCATCTGGATCCGGTCGCGGCTTTGCAGCGCTATGATCTGGCGGCGGCGACGCTGCCTGCGCTTGATGTCGATGATGCCGGGGGGATGGGGGATGCGACGGCGATTGCGGCGGCGGTCAAGATTGCACCGGTGGCAATGTCAGATACACAGGTGACCGCATTGCTGGCGTTCCTTGACGCGCTGACAGACCCTGCCGCGCGTGCGGGCCGTCTGGGCGTGCCGGAAACCGTGCCAAGCGGTCTGCCGGTGGATCGTCCTGCTATTCTCGACTGAGGCTAAGCGCCGTGTTGGCGTCGCCTTTGAATGTTTGTTGTGTTCCGTCAGGCCATTCCACTGTGACGGTGATGTGATCCGCGTCACCAATGCCGAAATGCAGGGGCAGAGCCTTGCCCCCTGCATGCCCACCGCCGACGGTGATTTGCTGAAGCTGCGATCCGTTTGCTGTTTGCACTGTCACCTGTGCACCGACCGCAAATCTGTTGCCGCCCGGTTGCTGCAAACTGACTTTCACCCAATTGCCGGTATTGGGGCTGATGTTGCGGTAGAGTTCCAGCGGCGCGCGGCGGTTCACTACGATCAGATCAAGCCGCCCGTCAGCGTCGAAATCAGCAAAAGCCGCCCCGCGTGAACGATCAGTCGTGGCAATGCCTGCGGCGCTGGCCGTTTCGGTGAATGTGCCGTCTTCATTCTGCATTAGCAGGTTATTGGGGTCGCGTGTGGCCAGCCCCGGCATCTGGTCTACATTGCCTTTGGCGATGAACAGATCAGGGCGCCCGTCATTGTTTACATCGCCGAATTCCGCGTGCCAGCCTGTCGATGGCCGCCCGTCGTCGCCCGTATGTGGCCGCTGCGCGTATGTGCCGATCTCATAGGGGGCCGCGTCATAGGTGCCATCGGGGTTAGCGATTTGCATCAGTTGATCGCCCATAGAGGTCAGCATCACCTCGTCCCGTCCGTCGCCAGTCAGATCCCGGCTGGCGATGCCCATGCCCCAGAGCGACACATTCTGCCAGCCATCCTCTGGCCCCAGAAACCGACCTTCGCCGATGTCCCACATCTGCTCATACCCGCCACGCACGTAGTAGTGTCTATCGTTGGAGATGCGCAGCGTCGAACGGCCCCGCGCATCGCGGGCAGCTAGCATTGATAGCGGGCAGAAGGCAGGGGTGAGCGTGCTGCTTTCATAAGTGTCTGCGGCAGGCCGCAAGATTTGGTTACTATCGCAGGCTTCGAACGGGCCATCCGGGTTAGACCGGTCCACGTAGTTGCCTACGGCCATGACCGGCCGGCTGTCATCCTCCCACCATGCTGTGAAGGCGGTGGTCCACTGGTCATTTCCGGGGGGCAGCCAAGCCTCTGTTACATCGATGAACAGGCAGGCTCCGTTGCCGCGCAGCACCCGGTTTGCACCGACGCGCATGACAAAAAGATCAATCAACCCATCGGCGTTGATGTCTAGCGGGTAGGCTCCGGTCACACCCGCCATTTGCGGAATTGCCTGAGACGTGAATTTAAAACTACCGTCAT
This sequence comes from Loktanella agnita, assembly GCF_046640325.1. Taxonomy (NCBI): domain Bacteria; kingdom Pseudomonadati; phylum Pseudomonadota; class Alphaproteobacteria; order Rhodobacterales; family Roseobacteraceae; genus Loktanella; species Loktanella agnita. The sequence continues at coordinate 251,971 of NZ_JBJMBF010000003.1, forward strand.
TTCGAAACAGCGCGGCAGGGCTGTCGCCGCCCGCAGCAAAGATGTCCGGCAGTGCATCGCCATTGCAATCCAACACAGCCACGCCGCCACCGACAAAATGTTCCCACCCGCCGGTATATTCATGCGGGGGCAATGCGTCAGAGTGATTTTCAAAGATCGGTTGGGCGTTGGCGCTGCTGGCCAGCAGCATCGCGGACAGGGCGCGGATCATGCGCGTGCCTCACCCAATGCAGTTTCGGTCACGGCGGCAAGCGCAAGCGCCGTTGCACCCCGCGCCCAAACCAAATCCCCCCAAGCGTGGGTTTCGATCCGGCAGGGTGCCCGCCCGTCATTCAGGGTTAGCTTGTGCATTTCGGCCAGTACCTCGTCCGCGTAAAGGTAATCATACTGCATCCGTTCACCTGAAAGGATAATCAGTTCCGGATCGAAAAGCTGTATTACATTGGACAGGCCCAACGACAGGTAACGTCCGGCGCGTCGAAAGATCGTGCGCGCGGCGGCGTTGCCGGATTTGGCTTGGCTGAACAGCGCCTCGAGCATTGCGTTGGGACTTTGCAGGTTGCGCGGGTTGCGGTGCAGCGCGGTGGCGGCTTCGCGGGCGAGGGCGTAATCGGCAAGGTAAGCCTCTAGGCAGCCGCGCTGACCGCAGCGGCAGAGCGCGCCATCAAGCTGGACCTTAGTATGGCCCAATTCCAGCCCCATGCCGCGCGCCCCGCGAAATAGTCTGTTTTCAAGCACCAACCCCATGCCAACACCGTTTTCGATGGTGACCACCGCGAAATCTGACATCGCGCGACCTGCACCGAACCAAAGCTCGGCCAAGGTCAGCACATTAGCGTCATTGTCCACAAGAAGCGGCACGCCGAATCGGGCCTGAAAGGCTTGGGACAAATCAATATCGCGGCTGGTCATCAGAGGTGACCAAGGGACTGCGCCTGTCTGGTGATCGACGATGCCAGACAGGCCGACGCCCACGGCGTTAATCTCATCCAGCGATTTGCCTGCGGCCGCCAGCACCAATGCCATCAGTTCATCCATCTCGCCCAGTAGATCGTCAAGCGATTTGCGGGTTGGTGCGGTGGGCAGCGACGCATCAGCAAGCATATTGCCTGCAAAATCAGTCAGCACGGCGGAATGGGTATCGTCAGATAGTTTGATCCCAATGACATGGCGACCTTCGGGAACAACTTCCAGTGCGACTGGGGGGCGACCGCGCCCGGTCTCACGGGGTAGCCCCTCCACTTCGCGCAGGAGCCCGGCCGCGATCAGATCAGCGGTGAGCGTCGTGGCCGAACCTGCGCTGATTTCAAGTGCGCGGGTCAGGTCGGCGCGAGCCGTGCGCCCGGCAGCGCGGACATGTTCAAAGATTTGCTGGCGCAAGGGCTTGGCGTTATCGCCGGTGGCCGACAGAATCGGCCCACAGCCCTGCAGGGCATGTGATTCGATATCGGTGGATGCCTTCACGTCATACATAGTTCAGTGGTTGAATTATTAATATCATCTTCCCCCCGGTTTTCCGAAGGTCTGCGAACTCTGCCCAATAAACCGGCGTTCGCAAAGCGATATTTTCAAATTTCGGGCAAAAATTATTTTGACAACTGAATTAAATTGCGCATCCTATGTGATGCAGGGTCAAAAGACCCACGTCCCCGGGTGTCCGGGGGTGATCTTCTGGGAGGAATACATGCATAAATCAATAATTGCTGCCGCGATTGCTGTGGCTGGCTTCAATTCTGCCGCTCTGGCCGATTCGCATAGCGTCACCGTCGGTGTGAGCTGGTCGAACTTTCAGGAAGAGCGCTGGAAAACCGATGAGGCCGCGATCAAGGCTGCTCTGGAAGCTGCTGGCGCGACCTATGTTTCTGCCGACGCACAGTCATCTTCTGCCAAGCAACTGTCCGATGTGGAAAGCCTGATCGCGCAGGGTGCTGACGCTCTGATCATTCTGGCACAAGATGCTGCGGCCATCGGCCCGGCTGTCGAAGCTGCCGCGAATGAAGGTATTCCTGTCGTGGCCTATGACCGTCTGATCGAAGACAGCCGCGCGTTTTACCTGACATTCGACAACGTCGAAGTGGGCCGGATGCAAGCGCGCGCCGTTCTGGCTGAGCAGCCCAGCGGCAACTACGTCATGATCAAGGGCTCGCCCACCGATCCTAACGCGGATTTCCTGCGTGCGGGCCAGCAGGAAGTGCTGCAAGCCGCACTGGATAGCGGTGCGATCACGATCGTTGACGAAGCCTATACCGATGGTTGGCTGCCTGCGAACGCGCAGCGCAACATGGAGCAGATCCTGACGGCCAATGACAACAACGTTGATGCGGTTGTCGCATCCAACGACGGTACTGCCGGTGGTGTTGTGGCTGCGCTGACCGCACAGGGAATGGAAGGCATTCCTGTTTCTGGTCAGGATGGTGACCATGCTGCGCTGAACCGCGTCGCATTGGGTACGCAGACCGTGTCCGTCTGGAAAGACGCCCGCGAGCTGGGCAAATCAGCAGGCGAGATTGCCGTGGCACTGGCCGCAGATGAAAACGCCGAAGTTGAGGGTTCCATCGCATGGACCTCTGGCACGGGCACCGACATGACAGCGCTGTTCTTGCCTCCTGTGCCGGTCACTGCTGACAACCTGTCCGTCGTGACCGACGCTGGCTGGATCAGCGTCGAAGCTCTGTGCCAAGGTGTGACCAACGGTCCGGCACCTTGTAACTAAGACGATTGCGGCGGGGTTTCGGCCCCGCCCAACCGGGCCGCGCGCATGACAGCGGGGCCCGCAACCGTGAAATTTCTACATTTTCTATCCAAAGCGCGTGTCCTGACGGGACCGTGATGGAGCATCGCACCATGTCCGATCAAAACGTTTCCCCGGCGAAATCCCCACGCCGGTCGCTTCTGTCAATGCTTGAGGTCGATACACGGCTTCTGGGGATGATCGGGGCGTTCGTTCTGGTCTGTCTGGTCTTTAACGTCCTGACCGATGGCCGTTTCCTGACACCGCGCAATATCTTCAACCTGACGATCCAGACCGTTTCGGTCGCGATTATGGCGACTGGCATGGTCTTTGTGATTGTCACCCGCCATATTGATTTGTCTGTTGGGTCTTTGCTGGCCACCTGTTCCGCCGTGATGGCCATGCTGCAGACCAATTGGCTGATCTCAACCCTTGGGTTGGACCTTGGCCATCCGGCGCTGCCATGGCTGGCGATTGTCGGTGGCTTGGTTGTTGGCACGCTGATCGGGGCCTTTAATGGCTGGCTGATCGGATATCTGACCATTCCGGCCTTTATCGTCACTTTGGGTGGATTGCTGGTCTGGCGCAATGTGGGCTGGTATCTGACGGACGGTCAAACGATTGGTCCACTGAATGATACGTTTCAAATGTTTGGCGGAATTTCCGGCACGTTGGGCGAAACTTGGTCGTGGATCTTTGGTGCCATAGCTTCGGTGATCGCGGTTATTGGTCTTTATAATGCGCGTCGCACGAAGATCAGCCATGAATTCCCGGTCAAACCTGCTTGGGCCGAGGCTGCTGTCGCGGCGATTATCGTGGCCGGTATCATGGGCTTTATCTGGACGCTGAACAGCTATCAGATCCCCGATCGCGTGCTGGCCCGCCAATTCGCGGCAGAGGGGCTGGAGGTGCCGGAAGGTTACACCGCTGCCTACGGCCTGCCGATTTCGGTGCTGTTGCTGATCGCGGTCGCTGTGGCGATGACGATCATCGCCTCCAAAACTCGGTTCGGCCGCTATATCTTTGCGACTGGGGGCAACCCGGACGCAGCAGAGCTGTCCGGTATCAACACCCGTATGCTGACGGTGAAGATTTTTGCACTGATGGGCTTCTTATGTGCGTTGTCTGCTGTCGTCGCCTCGGCGCGTTTGTCATTCCACTCGAACGATATCGGTGTGCTGGATGAATTGCGGGTGATTGCCGCCGCCGTCATCGGTGGCACAGCCCTGTCGGGTGGCATCGGCACGATCTACGGCGCAATCTTGGGCGCGCTGATCATGCAGTCATTGCAATCGGGCATGGCAATGGTTGGCGTGGATGCCCCGTTTCAGAACATCGTTGTTGGCTGTGTTCTGGTCGTCGCCGTCCTGATCGACATCATCTACCGTAAAAAACTGGGAGCGCACTGATGACCACACCTCTTGTTGAATTGCGCGATATCTCGATTGCCTTTGGTGGCGTGAAGGCTGTCGATCATGTGAGTGTCGATCTGTATCCGGGTGAGGTTGTCGGCCTATTGGGGCACAACGGCGCCGGGAAATCCACCCTGATTAAATGCCTGTCAGGCGCGTATCGCAAAGACGCGGGCGAGGTTCTGATCAATGGTGAACATGCCGAGATCAACAACCCGCGCGACGCCCGCAGCTATAATATCGAAACGATCTATCAGACGCTGGCGCTGGCGGACAATCTGGATGCGTCGGCCAACCTGTTTCTGGGGCGTGAACTGACCACAGCCCTAGGCACCGTCAATGATGCCGCGATGGAGGCCGAGACCCGCAAGATTATGGGCCGTTTAAACCCGAATTTTCAGAAATTCCACGCGCCTGTGTCTGCGCTTTCCGGCGGTCAGCGCCAATCGGTCGCAATCGCACGTGCGGTCTATTTCAACGCGAAAATCCTGATCATGGATGAGCCAACTGCCGCCTTGGGTCCACAAGAAACCCAGATGGTGGCCGAGCTGATCCAGGAATTGAAGCGTTCGGGCCTGGGGATTTTCCTGATTGACCACGATGTGCATCAGGTCAAGGCGCTATGTGACCGCGCTGCTGTCATGAAAAACGGCAAGCTGGTCGGTGTTGTGAAGGTTGATGAGGTCTCCACAGATGATTTGCTGGCGATGATTATCGCGGGCAAGAAACCTGAACATCTGGCGGCCTGATATGTATATTGGGCTTGATCTGGGGACATCCGGTCTAAAAGCGGTATTGATTGATGCCGCGCAGACAATTCTGGCCGAGGCGACCGCCCCGTTAGAGGCGGTGCGCCCTGAACCGGGCTGGTCTGAACAGGCACCTGCCACATGGCTTGATGCGGCTGATGCCGCGATGCGCGGCCTGCGCGGGCAGGTGGCGTTGGACGGGGTGAAAGGTATTGGCCTGTCCGGTCAGATGCATGGCGCGACCCTGCTCGACAAGAATGACGAGGTGCTGCGCCCCTGTATTCTGTGGAATGACACGCGGTCTTCCACTGAGGCTGCCACACTTGACGCCGATCCGCAGTTTCGCGCACTCACCGGGAATATCGTTTTTCCGGGCTTCACTGCCCCCAAGCTCGTCTGGGTCGCCCGGCATGAGCCAGAGGTTTTCGCCAAGGTCGCCCATGTGCTGCTGCCCAAGGACTACCTGCGCCTGTGGCTGACGGGCGAACATGTGGCAGAGATGTCAGATGCCGCTGGGACAAGCTGGCTTGATGTGGCCAAGCGTGACTGGTCGGATGATCTGCTGGCCGCGACCGGTATGACCCGCGCGCAGATGCCCCGGCTTGTTGAAGGCTCCGAAGTTTCGGGGCAATTACGCGCTGAACTGGCCAGCCGCTGGGGGCTGCCCAAGGGGGTGGTCGTTGCAGGCGGCGGCGGTGACAATGCGGCCAGCGCCGCGGGTGTTGGTGTGGTCAAGGCGGGTGACGCTTTTGTTTCCCTTGGCACATCTGGCGTGCTTTTTGCTGCAAGCGATGCCTATCAGCCGGATGCGGCTACAGCGGTTCATACATTCTGCCACGCGCTGCCGGACACCTGGCATCAGATGGGCGTCATTTTGGCGGCTGCGGATGCGCTGAACTGGTTTGCGAAAACTGTTGGACAGCCAGCGGCGACACTGACCAAAGGTTTGGGCGCGGTGCAGGCACCGAGGCGGGCGTTGTTCTTGCCCTATCTGGGGGGTGAACGGACCCCGCATAATGATGCCAACATTCGCGGGGCGTTCCTGCATTTGGATCATGCTGCGGATCAGGCAGCAATGACGCGCGCTGTGTTAGAAGGGGTCACCCACGCCTTGCGCGATAACTATGACGCACTGACATCGACCGGAACGCAGATCAAACGCTTGATCGCCGTCGGCGGCGGGTCGAAATCTGATTATTGGGTACAAGCCATTGCCACCAGCCTTGGCATACCCGTTGAACTGCCTGTTGCAGGTGATTTTGGCGGCGCATTTGGCGCTGCCCGGCTGGGCCTGATGGCTGCAAGCGGTGCAGGGGTGGAAATCGCGACAGCCCCGGCCATTGAACGGGTGATTGAACCCGATGCCAGCTTGACTGCGGCATTTTCCGACGCTCACGCACGCTACCGCGCCAGCTATGGCGCATTGAAAGGACTGACATGACCGATTTCTTCAAAGGTATCCCCGCCATCACCTATGAAGGGCCGGACAGCGACAATGATTTTGCCTTTCGCCATTACAACCCCGAAGAGGTTGTAACGGGCAAGCCGATGAAGGATCATCTGCGCTTTGCGGCAGCCTATTGGCATTCCTTCGCATGGTCCGGTGGCGATCCTTTTGGCGGTCAGACCTTTGACCGGCCTTGGTTCAGCGAAACGATGGATGCGGCAAAGCTGAAGGCGGATGTGGCGTTTGAGATGTTCCAGATCCTTGGCGTGCCGTATTTCTGCTTTCACGACGCAGATGTCCGCCCTGAAGGTGCGACATTCGCTGAAAGCACCAAGAACCTTGAACAGATCGTTGATATCTTTGCTGAAAAGATTGACGCGACCGGGGTCAAACTGCTTTGGGGCACAGCGAACCTGTTTTCACACCGCCGCTTCATGTCGGGTGCTGCGACAAACCCTGATCCGGATGTGTTCGCCTATTCGGCAGCCACGATCAAAACCTGCATGGATGCGACGATCAAGCTGGGCGGCGAGAATTACGTCCTGTGGGGCGGCCGCGAAGGGTACGAAACCTTGCTGAATACCGACATGGGTCGTGAGCGTCAGCAGGCCGGCCGCATGTTGCAGATGGTTGTCGACTACAAGCACAAGACAGGTTTCAAAGGCGCGATCCTGATCGAACCGAAACCGCAGGAACCGACCAAACATCAGTATGATTACGATGTGGCAACGGTCTACGGCTTCCTGAAAGATTTCGGGCTGGAAGATGAAGTTCAGGTGAACATTGAACAAGGTCATGCGATCCTTGCCGGGCACACATTTGAACACGAACTGGCACTGGCGCGCGAACTGGGGATCTTTGGCTCTATCGACATGAACCGCAACGATTACCAGTCTGGCTGGGATACTGATCAGTTCCCCAACAATGTGCCCGAAATGACATTGGCCTATTACGAGGTACTGCGCGCTGGTGGCTTCACCACAGGCGGAACCAATTTTGACGCCAAACTGCGCCGCCAATCGCTGGATGCAGAGGATCTGATCCTTGCGCATGTGGGCGGGATGGATGCTTGTGCTGCTGGTCTGAAGGCGGCTGCCGCCATGCTGGAAGACGGTAAATTGGAAGCCGCCCGCGATGCCCGTTATGCAGGCTGGGATGCGGCACAAGGGCAGGATTTGCTGACAAAGGCGACCCTTGAAACATGCTTTGATAATGTCCTGCGCGACAATATCAGCCCCGAGCCATGCTCTGGCCGGCAGGAGCGGTTGGAAAACCTTGTGAACCGCTACCTCTAAGCCACAGGCATAGCTGACCTTGTACCTTCTTTGCAGGCTGCTAACGTAGCCTGCAAAGGGGTCGGTGTGACGTGATTACAGCAATTCTCAGGGCGCTTGCGCGCAGGTATATGGACGTGACCATTCGGTCAGGTGCTGATTATATCGTGCGCATCGTCGAGCGTCCGGGGATGTGGATGACCCAAGGTCAGCTTGTCGCGTTATCCACGGACCTGCGCAGCGTTGCCGCGCGGACGTTGAACAACGGCGATCTGTCCTATGGTATCTTTTCAGGTGACCCAGCCCGTATGGGCGCGGTGATCATCACGCTGGTCAGCCGCCCTGATGGGACGCCGATTGCGTTTAATGCGCTGGCCGTCATGACATTGGACACCGCACCGCATCCGACCGATGTGCTGCATCTGGGGCTGGTCATGGTTGACCCGGCAGAGCGACAGCGCAATCTGTCTTGGGTGCTTTACGGGCTGACCTGTTTCTTGATCTTTTTCCGCCGCCAGTTCCGCCCCGTCTGGATATCAAACGTCACGCAGGTGCCCGCCGTGGTGGGCATGGTGGCAGAGATGTTTTCATATGTCTGGCCGCGTCCGGGCAAGGGGCGGCGGACGTTGAACCATCTATTGCTCGCCCGACAGATATTGGCAAAGCATCGCAGTGTTTTTGGCGTCGGACCGGAAGCGGAATTCGATGAAGAGCGTTTCGTGATCACCAATGCCTATACCGGCGGATCGGATGATCTGAAAAAGAAATGGGAAGACGCGCCGAAACATCGAGATGAGCGCTACAACGATTTTTGCGCAGAGCAGCTGGATTATGAACGCGGGGATGATGTGATCCAGCTCGGTCAGATGGACCTATCCGCGATGCGCACCTACCTGTCTCGTGCTGTGCCGAAATCTGCCGTGCTTGGTTTGCTGGTTCTTGGGTCGCTTGTGGCCCTGCGCCGGGTTGTTCTGCCGATCATATACTGGTCGGACAGCCGGACGCATTTCGCCACCCTGCGCCCGTGGAAGGCCCCCACGAAATGATCACAGCTGCAACGGAGCTGACAGAGCTGTTTTTGTCATGTGGCGCGCTGCTGGGCCTGCTCACCTTACAAAATGTTCTGCTGCGGCGCGATGGCTGGGACCCGATCAATCGGCGATTTCTGTTTTGCATCCGGGTGATGATGCTTTTGTTCGCGGGCCGCGTCCTGACGATTGTACCGGGCTTGCCGATTTTCCGGGTTATGGTTCTTCTAGGGGCTGCTCTTCTTCCGCTGGCGGCGTTGCTTATGACCGAAGGGTTGTTGCGTCGTCACGCGCCGCCTTGGCTCAAGATATTTGTCGGGGCAGGGACAGTTATTTTTACGGTAAGCGCGTTCTGGTATTCCGACAGTATCGACCCGCTGCGCACCATGGCGCTTTTATGTTTTCAGATGGCAGGTTTTGTGCTGGCTGGCTGTCTGATCATCATGCGCGACCGCAAGTCCCTGTCCGTCAGTGAAAATGTCACGGTGACCCGTCTGGGGTGGTCATTGGCGCTGTTCATTCCCATGGCTTTTGGCGACTTCATGTTGATCTATATCGGTCTGCCGATCCAGTTTTCTGCGCTCAGCGTGCTGATCCTGTGCTGGTTGGCTATCGGGTTGGGGCGTACCCATCTTGGTCACCGGGCGACCCTGATGAACCTTTTCGTGATGGTCGCAGCCGCAACCGTGGTAGGAACGATGATCGGGTTTTTCGGCACGCTCGGCCGGGATGGAACCCTGCTGAGCATCGCATCAATCATGACCGTGATGTTTCTGGTGGCGATCTTCAACGACGCTCGCACCTTGCGACTGGAGGAGCAAAGCTGGGGGCTTTTGCGTCATATGGCGACAGCCCGCACCGATGATCCACTGATCTTCCTTCGCGGCTTACGGTCGCATCCGCTGGTCGAAGGTGCGGTGGTGGTTAGCGAAAAAAGCCTGCACGGATTGCAAACAGATGTGCTCCATCAGATCTTTGCTGCGAGCCCGGTCCTACGTAAATCCGAACCTCCCGCACTGGGTCCTGTGGCCGAAGATCATATCACCTATCTGTTTGAACGTTATAGTGCGACGCATATCATGCTCGCATCGGGGCAGCCGCTGGTGTTGATCGCGCTGTCGATGCCCTCGCTAAGCGCGTCACCCAATGCAGAGTTGGAATTGCAGGTGGTGCAAAGAATGGCAGGACTGATCGCGAGGCAGAGATGACGGATTTGGCGGATATGCGGGCAGAGGCGCTGCGAATTTTTCGCGCAGGCGTGGCGGCGGCGAACCCTAATGCCGCCGTGACCGGCGCGTTGGACAAGGTCGATGAAAGACCGGCCTTGATTATTGCGGTGGGCAAGGCTGCGCGAGGCATGGCGCAGGCCGCCATGCAGCGTTTTCCCGGCGCGAAAACGATTGTCGTCACAAATTACGAGAATGCAAAGCCGCTTGATGGGGCAGAGGTATTTGCCGCTGGGCACCCGGTCCCTGATGACAACGGCGCTGCGGCGGGGCGCGCTGTCATCGCGGCCTTGGGGGCGGTGGATGGTCCGGTGCTGGCGCTGATTTCGGGCGGCGGCTCTGCCTTGCTACCTGCGCCAGCGGGGGACCTGACCCTTGCCGATAAGGCGGCAGTCAATAGGATCCTGTTGGGCGCGGGGCTCGCCATTGGGCAGATGAACCTGATCCGACAACAGCTATCTGACATTAAGGGGGGCGGCTTTCTACGCCACGCGGCCCATTATCCGGTCACCGCGCTGCTGTTGTCGGATGTCATTGGCGACGACCTTGCGGCAATCGCCAGCGGCCCAACTGTCGCGCCGCTTGGAACCGCAGAGGACGCCGTGGCGCTGCTGCGCAGTGCCGGTATCTGGGATCAAATGCCCGATGCAGTGCGTTTGCATCTGAAGACCCCGCGCGCGCAGCCGGTGGTGCCGCAGGCGGTAAACATCCTCGTCGGGTCAAACGGCCAGAGCGTGAACGCAATGGCGGCTGCCGCACCGGGTGCGCATCTGCTTGCAGCGCCGGTCGAAGGTGACGTGGCCGACGCTGCACGGCTGATCTGCGATCAGGCCAGGCCGGGCGTAACACTTTGGGGGGGTGAGACGACTGTGCAATTGCGAGGGGCTGGCAGGGGTGGACGCAATCAGGAACTCGCCTTGCGGATCGCGATGGAGGCCTCTACCCGTGGCTGGCCTGACTGGGTCTGCCTTCAAGGTGGCAGCGACGGGCGGGACGGTCCCACGGATGCAGCGGGTGGATTGGTGGATGCGGAAACGCTGCATAAGATCAATGCGAAAGGCGGCGATCTTCAGGCGCTTCTTACCGAGAATGACAGCTACGCTGCGCTGACGCTCGCGGGTGATTTGCTGATGACGGGGGCGACGGGAACGAATGTGGCGGATCTTGGGATCATGATCCGAAAGGGTTGAGGGCAGATAACCTGTTTGCTGCAAGTTCGCCACAAGTAAGTCTAAGCTGGCTGAGCCGCAAAGCCCTGTGCTAAGCCGTTCTTAGGGAATGTTATCTGGTCGGGCATGGTATTCATATGAAACGGAGCAAATGGCGATCTGTCTTGCGTCTATCGCTTGGGGTGCTGGGTGTGTTGACGCTGGCAGCCTGTGTGCAGCTGATCCGCAATTCCGGCGATGAACCGGTGCCTGCTCGGTCGCCTGATACGCTGCGTTTGGCGACCTATAATGTCCACTACATCATTTTGAGCAAAGCAACCGGTCCTTGGTCCCTTGGTGATTGGGAACGCCGCAAGGCGCCGCTGGATCTTGCGTTTAAAGCGCTGGATGCAGATGTTGTTGGCTTTCAAGAGATGGAAAGCTTTCAGCGGGGCAGCGACGGGTCTGCAAATCTCACGCTGGACTGGCTTTTGGCGCAGAACCCCGGCTATGCGGCGGCGGCTGTTGGTGACTGGCGGGAATTTCCATCGACCCAGCCAATCCTCTATCAAACAGAAGGGCTGACACTGCGTGATCAGGGCTGGTTCTTCTTTTCAGAGACGCCTGACGTGATTTATTCGCGGACTTTCAACGGGTCCTATCCTGCCTTTGCCTCTTGGGCATCGTTCATCCGTAGCGATGGCAGCGATTTTCGCGTGGTCAATGTGCATTTCGAATATTCCAGCGGGTCAAATCGGCGGCTATCGGCAGAGCTTGTGGTCGAACGCATAGCGCCTTGGATCGCGGCGGGAGAGACCGTGTTCCTGATCGGTGACTTGAACGCAAGGCTAGGGTCGCGCACCCACCGGATATTGGAAGCGGCAGGGCTGCGTTTTTCCCCCGTTGACGGCGCGACCTACCACCTGAACCGTGGGTTGAACCTGTTCGGGGCCATTGACCATATCGGGGCGACAGGCGGCGCAACAGGCGTTGGCGCGCCGGTGGTGATCCGTGACCGGTTTGCGGGTGAATGGCCGACGGACCATTATCCAGTTCTAGCCGATTTCAAGTTGCCCTAACGTTACGGGGCTTGCCGTCGGGCGGTCCGGGGTCCATGTCTTGAGACGTGCAAAAAAAGGACCGCGTGATGTTCACCCGTACTGTGGCTGTTATTATCTTGCTGTTGATCGGCACCATCGCCTATGTGCGTTTAGCGCCATCACCGGCAGAGCGTTGGCATGTCTCACCCACGCCCGCGGGGCCCGGGGACTACCCCGAAGCGGGCGGTTTTCGCGCTGTGCGTCGGATCACGGCCCCACGGGATGAAGTCATGGCGGCGGTTGAACAGATCGCCAAAGCGACTCCGCGCACCCATCTTTTGGCGGGTCGCGCTGCGGCGGGTATGATGACATTCCTCACCCGGTCCCGGATCATGGGCTTTCCAGACTATACGACCATTGCCATCGTAGATGACACACTGATTATCTACGGTCGGCTGCGGTTTGGCTGGTCCGATGTGGGCGTGAACCGCGCCCGTGTCGAAAGCTGGCTGGATGCGCTTGGCCCCTTGACCGAGCCGCTGTGATCAGACACTTCCTGCGCTATGATTGCACAAGAAAAGATTGCGCAGCTCATCGACCGCTTTCAGTTTCTGGAAGCGAAGATGGCAGAGGGGGCCAGTGGCTCTGAGATTGCGACCCTCGGCCGCGAATATGCTGAATTGCGCCCGGTTGTTGAAACGGTCACCGCCTATCAGGACCTGCTAAGCCAGATCGCCCAAGCGAAAGAGATGTTGGCCGATCCCGAAATGCGCGAACTGGCAGAGATGGAATTGCCGGAATTGCAGGAAAAGCTGGAAGTGTCCGAGCATGAGGTGCAACTGGCGCTGCTTCCCAAGGATGCCGCCGATGCGCGCCCTGCGCTGGTCGAAATCCGCCCTGGGACAGGGGGGGAAGAGGCCTCTCTTTTCGCGGCAGACCTGTTGCGGATGTATCAGCGCTATTCTGAAAAGCAGGGCTGGCGGTTCGAAATCCTCGAAGAAAGCCAGACAGAGCTAGGCGGGATCAAAGAGGTCGTCGCGCGTGTGGCCGGCGATGGCGTGTTTGCCAAGCTGAAATATGAAAGCGGTGTCCACCGGGTGCAGCGCGTACCAGAAACCGAAAGCGGCGGGCGCATCCATACATCTGCCGCGACGGTGGCTGTCCTGCCAGAGGCACAGGATGTTGATATCCAGATCGCCCCCGGTGATCTGCGCATTGATACGATGCGCGCCTCCGGCTCTGGCGGCCAGCACGTAAACACAACGGATTCGGCGGTGCGTATTCTGCACGTGCCGACGGGGATCATGGTCGTCAGCGCCGAAAAATCGCAACACCGTAACCGTGAAATCGCGATGCAGGTGCTTAAGACCCGGCTGTTCGACATGGAACGGCAGCGGGTTGATAGTGAACGCTCTGCTGACCGTAAGGCACAGGTAGGATCGGGTGACCGGTCTGAACGTATCCGCACCTATAATTTCCCGCAGGGCCGCATGACGGACCACCGGATCAACCTGACACTTTATTCGCTTGGCCAAATCATGCAGGGTGATCTGGGGGAAGTCATTGATGCGTTGCAGTCTGATGCCCAGGCCACCTTACTGGCCGAGATGGGGGCGTGAGCGGGGAGGAAACAGGCACCGCACTTTTGCAGGCCGCCATCAAGACCTTGGCTAAGGCAGGCGTGCCCGATCCGGCGCGGGATGCGCGCAAGCTTTTCGCTTATGCGTCTGAGGTAGAGGCGTGGAGGCTAACGCTGACTTTACCAGAGCCTGTTCTACCCGAAACGAAGACCCGTTTTTCCACCCTGATTGCACGACGCGCCGCGCGCGAGCCGGTGTCGCATCTGATCGGTACACGCGATTTTTACGGGCGCAGTTTCGCGGTCACCCCGGACGTGCTCGACCCTCGACCAGAAACCGAAACCCTGATTGAACTTGCTTTGCGTCGCCCGTTTCGCCGTGTGTTGGATCTGGGCACAGGGTCAGGCTGTATTCTGGTCACACTCCTGACCGAGAGGGTGGGCGCGCTGGGTGTTGGTGGTGATGCCTCGGCTAAGGCTTTGGCCGTTGCGCGTCGTAACGCGACACGGCACGGTGTCGATCAACGCGCCACATTTGTACAAAGCGACTGGATGGGCGCGATCCAGCAACGCTTTGACTTGATCGTATCGAATCCTCCTTACATCGCGGCTGCGGAAATGGCGGGCTTGTCGCCTGAGGTCAGACAATGGGAACCGCGCATGGCTCTGACGGATGAAGATGACGGGCTCAGCGCCTATCGGGTGATCATTCAGCAATCTGTGCCTGCGCTGATGCCCGGCGGGGCGTTGCTGCTGGAAATTGGCCCAACACAGGGGACGGATGTGACCGCTATGGCGCGCGCGGCGGGTCTGCAAGATGTTGTTGTCATGCCGGATTTGGATGGCCGCGATCGGGTGGTGATGGGACAAATCGCTGTTGCAATGGCATAAAGTTGCCGATCAGGCGCAAAAATGTAGCATTCTATTCACTTAGGACTTGTCTTAGCGGCAAGCAGATGTTTAATCATAACCATCATGCGGTCAAAGAGCCCTTTGGCTCTTCCCCTGATCAGTCGCCAAAACATCGCAAGGCCAAATATTTAAGACACGCATTAAGCGTGATGTACGGCCAGCGCAACGATAGCCAAAGGCTTGAGAGCAATTTATGAGATCATCGAAGTCACGATCGCGGAATAAGAACCGCAATAATCGCCCTTCGGGTGGCAACATCATTAACCGGGTGTTCGACAGCTCTGGTCCAGATGGCAAGGTGCGCGGAACTCCGCAGCAGATTATTGAAAAATACAATCAGTTGCACCGGGATGCCGTTCTTGCTGGTGACCGCGTTGATGCAGAAAACTTTGCCCAGCACGCCGAACACTATACTCGCCTGCTGGCCGAGGCGCAGCGTGAAGTCGAAACGCGCCGCGAAGAGCAGGAAGAGCAAAACCGCCAGCGACAGGTGGAGCGCGACCGCGAGCGTCAGGAACGTCTGAAAGCGCAAGAGGCGGCGTCGAACGATCCGGGATCGTCTGATCAACCCGCTGTGGGTGAGGACGTGATGGATATGAACGACGGCGATGATACCGGTCTGGTCGATACACCAGAGGAAAAACCAAAGCCGCGTGCGCGTAAACCCCGCAGCCCGCGCAAACCCAAACCGAGCCCGGATGGGGATGGCAGCGCCGCCTCTCCAGAGGCCGCCGAGTGAATGAAAAGCCCTCCGATTTCGGGGGGCTTTGTTTTTCGCGGGTGGTGATTGTTGGTGCAAACGGCGCGGGCAAGACATGGCTGGCGCAGCGGATTGCGCAGTGGCGAGGTTTGCCCGGTATCAGTAAGGATGCACTGGCGCTGACGACAGGATGGGCGCAGCGCGACAGGGCCGAGGTGCAGGCCAAAGTTCTTGATGCAGTCGCGGCAGAGGCATGGGTGCTTGAAGGCGGCCCTTCTATTCTGCTGCCAGAGGTTCTGACGCGCGCTAATCTGGTAGTCTGGTTGGACTTTCCGGCGGGATTGCGGTTCCGTCGCATTCTATGGCGCAGTCTGCGGTATCTGGGGCGGGTACGGCCAGAGCATCCGCCGGGCAACCGCGACTGGCCGGGGTTCCGTCAGTGGCGATTTGCTTGGGATGCAATCCACAAAGATGATGCGTTTCGATCAGCGATTGCAGCGGGGCTGGCGAACACAAATGTAGCCATAATCCGTTTAACGACGCCCGCAGAGGTCACGCATTTTCTGGACCAGATCGCGTAACCGACCTGTCAGCTATCAAGGCTGCGCGCCAATGCGCAGAAAGCTTCCAGATGGACCTGTTCAGCCCGTTCCGTGGGCTTGATCCCGGCCGCATGCAAATGATCCTCAATCGCCGGATCCAGCGATTTAAGCGCAGAGCGCAGCATCTTGCGGCGTTGATTGAACGCAGCCGCCACAACCCGGTTTAATGTTGCAGGGTTGGCCGGATAGCGCGGGGCGGGCAGGGCGGACAGGTGCACAACGGCAGAGCTGACCTTGGGTGGTGGGCTGAATGCCTCGGGCGGCAATTCCATGACGATCCGCGGGTCGGTGCGCCACTGGGCCAATAACGCGAGCCGCCCATACGCCTTGCCGCCGGGCTGTGCCACGATCCGCTGTGCGACCTCACGCTGGAACATGAGTGTCAGGCTTTCCCAAAAAGGCGGCCAAGCCGGAGGGGTCAGCCAACGGACCAGCAGCTCTGTCCCGACATTATAGGGCAGATTGGCCGCAATCTTGATCGGGCTTGTCAGATGTTCCAGCGGGTTCACATCCAGCGCATCGCCATTGATGATCTGCAACTGCCCCGGATAGGCGTCTGCAATCTCGGCCAATGCAGGGACACAGCGCGGATCCTTTTCAATGGCAAGCACCCGCCGCGCGCCTTCGGCCAGCAACCCACGTGTCAGGCCGCCGGGGCCGGGGCCGATCTCAAGCACATCGGATTGGGAAAGATCGCCAGCCAGCCGGGCGATCTTGGCCGTCAGGTTCAGGTCGAGCAGAAAGTTCTGACCAAGCGATTTTTTGGCCGCCAGATCATGGGTCGCGATAACTTCTCGCAGGGGGGGCAGGTTGTCGATCCCGCTCATCCCCGTGTCGCGGCCATCTCTGCTGCCATCCGGATCGCGGCAACCATCGACGTTGCATCCGCTTCGCCTTTGCCTGCAATGTCAAAGGCCGTCCCGTGATCGGGCGACGTGCGGATAAAGGGCAGGCCAAGCGTGACATTAACCCCGCCAGAGAAATCCAGCGTCTTGATCGGAATCAGCGCCTGATCGTGATACATGCACAAGGCTACATCATAATTTGCACGTGCAGCCGCGTGGAACATTGTGTCAGCAGAAAGCGGGCCGACTATGTCCATACCCTGAAGGCGCAGCGTGCTGAGCACCGGTGAGATAATGTCGATCTCTTGCGTGCCCATCTTGCCGCCTTCGCCCGCATGCGGGTTAAGCCCGGCCACAGCGATGCGTGGATTGGCGATCCCGAAATCGCGTTGCAGCGCCGCATGGGTGATCTGCAATGTTTCGGTCAGCAGCGCAGGGGTAAGCTGCGATGGAACCTCTGCCAGTGGGATGTGGATCGTTGCGGGCACGACGCGCAGCGCGTCACAGGCCAGCATCATGACAACACGGTCCAGATCGGCAAGTGCGGCAAGGTATTCCGTATGGCCGGGGTATTCAAAACCCGCCCCGTCGATCAGTGCGGCCTTGTGGATGGGGGCGGTGCAGAGCGCGCTGGCCTGACCATTCACAACAAGCTCAACCCCGGTGGAAATCGCGTCAATCACGCCTTTGGCATGGGCCGGATTGGCAATGCCCGGTGTTGCCGGGCCAACGAAATTACGCACCATGACCGGAAAGGCATGGGCGCAGACTGATTTGGCGTTCTCTGCCTTGCCGACCGGCTGAAACGGGGTGCCTGCGGGCAGATGTGCGGGATCACCGATCCAGATCAAAGGCAGTTCGCCCTTCAGTTCCCGCCATGCGGCCACTGCGATTTCCGGACCGATCCCTGCCGGTTCGCCACAGCTGATCGCAACCGGTTTCATCGGGCGATAATCACGGCAGAGGCGCGCAGGTCTTCCAACAGCGCGTCCGCCAAACCTGCAAGCCGCTGGCTGCGGATCTGATTACGGACCGCGTCGTCACTTTGACCAGCCTGTGCTGTGCTGCTGCGATTGCAAAGCATCAGAAATACCAACGTTTGCCCGTCATTGCGGGTCAGGTTGTAAGACACTTCACCCGCGTCAAGCCGTGCAAGTTCCAGCGCGACATCATCGGGAATAGCAGCGGGGGCCAGTGTGTTTCGGTCCAACACCTCGGCCGGTTGGTTCTGTGCAACGCCGTAAAGGTCATTACAGGTATCAACCTGATCGCGTACTTCGGCTGCTGTGCGTAGTGCGTCCTCGGAACGACCGCCGGGGATGTAATAGGCGGCATATTCGATCTGTGCGGCAGGCGGGGCGCGGCGGGTCGCTTCGCGCACAGCACGCATCTGAAACAGGGCGATCCCGTTGGGAATATTGATCGGTTCGGTCACTTGCCCCGGACGAAGCCCAAGCAGGATCTGGCCAATCTGCGGCGGATAGTTGGACAGCGGCAGCCAGCCAAGACGGCCGCCATTATCGCGCGATGGCAGTGCAGAGACTTGGCGCGCAGCCGCCTCAAACTCTGACAAAGAGCGTATCCGTGAAATCTGATCGGCGACGGCTGCCGCGCGTGCGGCTTGTTGTGGCGGGGCGGCGATGATGATCTCGCTCAACAGCACCTCTACTTCGCTGGTGCTGGTACCTTGTGCATTCTTTGCACGTTCCACATCCGCGTCGGTGATGGTCACCTGCCGGTTAAACCGGGCCCGGATATATTCGCGCCACCCGGTGCCCACCTTTACGAAATCCCGCAGTGCCGTTTGGTCTACACCGCTTTGCCCCAGAACGCGGGTGAACTGTGTCAGGCTCATATCTGCGCGGCTTGCGAATTCCGACATCGCGGTTTGCACATCGTCTTCGCTGAGTTGCAGGCCGACCCGGTCAAGTTCCTGCTGCTTCAGCCGATCTTCGATCAGCCCGTCGCGTGCCTGTTCATCTAGATCGCCCGGCGTGCGGAACACCTGTAACAGCCGCTTGCGCTGATCCAGCTCGTAGCGGGTGATGACCCGGTCATTCACTGTGATCGCGGGGGTCAGCTGTCCCTGGCCGAACGCCGCGCTGCCCAGACTGAGGGTCAGTGCCCAAGCCGTGAAAACGGCCAGTCTTGAAATTGCGCGCATGCCTGTCCTCGTCATTCGTTCAGTTTGTACATCCGGCGGCAGGGCCGCCTGACCGGTTGCTGGAAAATCCGCTCAGAGAGGCGCTTAGCCCAAAAGTCGTGGTTGGATCAACCGTAGTGGAAGACGTGTAGCGGCGCGAGGCCGAAACGTCGACGGTCACACATTCGTTTCGCCATTGCAGACCGATCTCTCCACGGACCGGACGATCAGCGGCCACGTCGTAGCGGGCATCGAGACCCAGCGACCACGCATCAGTGAGGGTGAACTCACTTTCCAATGTCCATTCCGAAATCGTATCGGGCCGGTCCTCCGCGGCGTCCTTGCCCTGCCAAATATAGTCGGCCCTTAACGCCACCTCATCATTTTGCCAAGCGATCCGGCCTGTGGCACGGTTCAGGCCCCGGTCTTCATCAACAAGCGCTTGCGCATCAATGATAAAACCATCCGGCGTGGTGATTTGCCCGGCAATCAGCCAATCCGACCTTAGCCCATCCAACCCCGATGACCGGCTGTATTCCGTAATCTCACGGCCGCGCACCACGCGCCCAAAGCTCAGCAGCGATGTCAGGCCTTCCGCCCCTGTACGGGTCCATGTGACGCCAAGCGCTGCCTGACTGTCTGTTTCCACGGCATCCTCACCCGGAAAACGTGACAGGGCGGTCAGGTTGGCCGGACCGAATTCTGTTCGGGTGCTGTCTTCATTCGGGGGCGTGCTGCCAAAAGTCTCGGCCCCGCTAACGGCCATGACCGGTTCAATCAGATGGGCTGTCCCGCTGGGCATCTGCCGGCCAAGCGGCCAGCGCAGTTCGGCCCCAATGGCGGGCGCGACCCTGACATCGTTTTCCGTATAGGCGCTGTCATCTTCAACATTGTAGTAATCTGCGCGCAGCGCGGTCTGAAACTTGGCGACAACGCCCCCGTCAAAAAGCCAGCTATCTTGCCATCGGGCCTGACCGCCGGCACGGCTGACGTCTCGCCCTGCATCACCGTCGGTGTCACTATAGCGGTAGGCGGTGTCGAAATCCGCACCAAGCGTCAGCGTACCGCCGAAAGCCGGGCGCAGCCTTGTTTCATAAGTCACGTCGGCAACAATAGGCGGGAGCGAGGCGTTGGATTCATCATCACGCAAGGTCTGATGATAGGTGAAGCGTGTTTCGAACAGCGTGGTGTCGGTGACCCGCAGTAGGCTGATGGCACTATCAAGCCGGTCCTTGTCAGAATACCCGTAATCCAGCAGATAGGCAGGATCGCTGACCGCCTCGATATCGAAGGTCAGTTGATAAGCACGGGGCAGGGCGAAACGACCATTTGCAAAAAGATAGGAACGGTTTTCGGGGAGCAGCGTGTCATCGCTGACTGCGCCCTCAACCCGCAGATCACCATTCACGAAAGCTTGGCGATAGATCAGTTCCAACGTCCGGGTCTCGGCCGAGATATAGGGCGTCAGCGTGACATCGCGATGATCGCCTAACGTGATGAAATAGGGGATTTTCAGCCCGCTGCCCAGTTGCGATGTGTTGCGTTGCTCTGGGATCAGAAGCCCGTTTGCGCGATTCAATTGCGGATCGGGCAAACGCATTCGCGGCAGCCAAAGAAGGGGCAGACCTTTGATGTGAAATGTCGCATTCTCAAAGTACAGCTGGCGCTCCACATCATCGTGCACCACCCGTTCAGCCCGGATTTCCCACAATGGCGCGCTGTCCCCGCAAATTTGGCAGGAGGTGGCGACGGTCTTGTAAAGCTGTGAATATCGCCCTTCGCGCCTGTCGATCTGATTGGCGGCCATTTGTAATTTCTGGTCAAGCACCAGTCGTGCGCCCAGCAAAATGCCGTTTTCCAGTGTGGGGTCCAGTTCCGCGCGGTTGGCCGTCAGTAGCGTACCGTCTGCCGCCCGAATAACAATCGGCCCCTCAATTGTCAGCCGATCACCTTCGCTATCATAGATGATCCGTGCGGCGCGCAGCGTTGTACCGTCATACAGTACTTCAACATTGCCCGATGCGATCAACTGTTCATCCGCAGTTAGGATCACGTCATCCGCGACGAGGGTCGCCGCACCCTGCGCCCGACCAAGCTGCGGCAGCAGCATCAGGATCAGCAAAAGTAACCGCATCAGCCGTCCTCATTATGCAACAAAAACCCCAGTGACAGCCCGATAGCGGCCAGTGGCGGTGCCCAAGCGGCCAGGATCGCGGGCAACTGTCCGTTTTCGCCCAAGACCTGGGCAAAGTTCCGGATGAAATAGATGGCAAACGCCAGCATGATGGCAAACATCACCATCAGCCCGGTTCGTCCGCCGCGCTGGTGGCGCAGGGTAAAGCTCGCACCGATCATGACCATGGACACCAGAAATACCGGCAGGGCCAATTCGGTGTGCAGCCAAACCAGATGCCGCTGCGCGGAAAACCCCGCAGCCCGCAGCCGTTCGATAAAGGCGGGCAGTTCCCAGATCGGAATAGAAGACGGCGTGCCGAAACTATCCCTGATTTGATCAGGCGTCAGCGTGGACTGGATGCGCAGGCTGTCGAACTGCTCTGCCTCTGCTTCGGGCGTGGTGTCTCCCTGCAACTGCCAGGATTTCGCTTCGGTCAGAACCCATGCACCAGCGATCAGCCGCGCGCTTGTTGCATTGACCCGTTGTGCGGGCACGCCACCGGGCCCGAAGGTGATGAAGGTCACCTGGTTCAGCTCTGTCCCGTCCAGATTGGCACTTTGAGCGCGGATCACGGTCTGGCCTTCCTCGCCCCCTTGCCGCAACCACAGCCCGGTAGAGCCGATGGACAAAACCGAACTGTCCCCGCGCAGCGCATCGCCACGGGCTTCGTATTCTTTCGATGTGCCTGCAACAATCGGGTTAAGGACCCCCACAGACAACACCCCGATCATTAGCGCGACGGCCAGTGGTGCCAGCAAAGCCTTTAGCGCCGACCGGCCCGAAGCGCGCGTGACAACCATTTCTGATGATCGCGCAAGCCCCAGAAACAGCGCAATCGTCGCAAGGATCATGATCAGTGGCAGGATGATATAAATGCCCTGCGGGATGTTGAGCAGGGTCAGCGTCAGGATTTCAATGAAATTTGCGTCGGCCCCGGAGTAGCGCCGTAACTGCTCCACAAGGTCCAGAAACATCATGATCATAAAGAAGACACCAAAGACGCCTAGAAACGTCTTTAGAAAACGGCGGGCAAAATAGCTGTGCAGGATCATGGTGTTGCGACCTCCTTGATCCGCCGTTTGAATAAATATGGGCGGCTTGCGGCAAAGAGCAGGGCCCAGATGATGACGAAACCAACCACGCTGGGCAGGTAGGTGGCAAACCAAAGCTGTTCGTTCCGCCGGGCGAGGTTCAAACCGACGGTTTCCATCGCCTTGACCAATATGATCAAAAGGATTGCAGCGACGATCTGACGCCAAACCCCGAACCGGCTGTAGCCACCCACCAGCAGCGCCGCGAAGCCGAGCAGCGCCGCAACAGTGCCCAGCAGCGACTGGCTGAACCGATCATGCCCGCGCGATATCATCCGCGCCGCGCTGCGCCCGGTCTCCTCTTCCAGTGCCGGGGTCGGGTTAAGCAGTTCCCAAGTGGACAGCTCTGAATCCCGCCGCCCTTTGCTGCTGCCAGTCGCGATAAGCCCGTCGATATTATAAGCGAAATCATCAAACGACGTCACAAAGAGCCGCTGATCAGCGGTCCGCAGCGATTGTGCCAGCCCGTCGATCATCACCAATTGGGTCTTTTCATCATCCCGCACCAGAAAGGCCTGCGATGCCGTGTATGTGACCTGTTCATCCGCGTCGCGGGTATCAGACAGGAAGATATCCAATAGCTCCCCGGCAGGTGTAATCTCGCGGATATAAAAGGTCACACCGCGAATGGGTTCAAGAAACTGCCCTTCTGTCAGTAATCGGGAAGAGACGTTTTGCGCGATATCAGCCTGCCGGTCTGCCAGCCGCGAGGCGCTGAGCGGCACCAGAAAATGCATCAGCACCGACATCAACAGCGCTACGACGATCCCGAAATAAAGAACAGGCCGGGCCATCCGAAATGATGAATACCCTGTGGCCTGCACCACGATCAGTTCGGACTCGGTCGTCATCCGGTTGGTCACGTAAACTGAGGCCGCAAAGGCGGCGAGCGGAAGGGCAAGCCGGATCACCGCAGGCAGTGTTAGCGCTGTGAACTCCAGAAACACGACGGCCGATTGCCCGTCAGCGATCAGTTGATCAAACAGCACCACCGCTCGGTTGATCCAATAGACCATGACCAGCACAAGGCTGAAAAACCCAAAGATCACCATCAGTTGGGACAGCATGTATCTGTCAAATCTTGCCACCCAGATGTCCTTTGTCATGATGCATACGCGATTTGCGGCAAGCTATCCTATCGCTGCGGCGGATTGAACAGCTATCTGGCAATCCGGGGGCGGGCAGGCTACCTATGGCTGAAACACGTTTCACCGACATGAAGGAGCCGTCATGACAACGCCTGCAGAGATTCAATTCAAAGAGGTCGATCTTGATACCGTGGCACAGGCGTCGGGCAAGGTTGTCGTTTTCGTCGATGCAGATGGAAAGCTGGATGCGGGCGCGCGCAAGGTCAACACGCTGACCCGCAAGGCCGTTGCCCGGCTAGTCGAAGGCGATGTCTTTGAAAAAAGCGCGCCCGGCGATGTGGTGGCATTGAATTACCCGGTGGGCATGGACGCCTCTGCTGTGCTGGTGGTCAAGCTGGGCCGCCGCCCCGACAGTCAGGCCGCCCGCAAGGCCGGCGCACAAATTGCCAAAGCGCAAGGGAATGCAGAGCTGCTGGTCCTTGCCGGCACCATCAACCGCGCTGATGAGATCGCCTTGGGGCTGGCGCTGCGCAACTACAAATTCGACGCTCACAAGACTGGGGAAAAGAAGCCAATCGGCAAGATCGCCTTTATGGTGTCAAAACCCGAAGAGGTCGCAAAATCCGCCGAGCCGATGGCTGCCATTGCCGAAGGTGTGTTCTTTACCCGCGACCTGACTAATGAACCGGCCAATATCCTGACAACTGACGATTTCGCCGCCCGTCTGGCTGCGATGCAGGAGCTGGGGCTGGACGTTGAAATCCTTGAAGAGGATGAACTGGAAAAGCTGGGCATGCGCACCTTGCTCAGCGTCGGCCAAGGGTCGGCCAGCCCATCCAAAGTGGTAGTGATGTCTTGGAATGGCGGTACCAAAGGTGACGCGCCTTTTGCGCTGGTGGGCAAGGGCGTGGTCTTTGATACAGGCGGGATCAGCCTGAAACCCGCCGGGGGCATGGAAGACATGACCATGGATATGGGCGGTGCCGGTGTCGTCGCGGGCGTGATGCGCACGCTGGCATTGCGCAAGGCAAAGGCGAATGTAGTCGGTCTTGTCGGGCTGGTGGAAAACATGCCGTCTGGCACTGCAACCCGTCCCGGCGATGTGGTCCGCTCGATGAAAGGTGACACGGTTGAGATCATCAACACAGACGCCGAGGGGCGGCTCGTGCTGGCCGACGTGCTTTGGTATGCGCAAGAGCGTTTCAAACCCACCGGAATGATCAATCTGGCCACACTGACCGGGGCCATTCTGGTGGCTTTGGGCAATGAAAACGCCGGTGTGTTTTCAAACTCTGACGATCTCAGCGATGCGCTGCTCAAGGCCGCAGGGTCCGAGGGCGAAGGCGCGTGGCGGATGCCGATGAGCAAGGCATATGATGCGCTGATAAAATCCAATATCGCCGACATGAAGAACGTGGGTGGGCGCAATGCGGGGTCGATTACCGCTGCACAGTTCCTGCAACGCTTCGTCAAAGATGATGTGCCGTGGTGCCATCTGGACATTGCGGGCACAGCAAGCGTGAAAAAGGAAACAGCTTTGGCCCCTGCGGGCGCGACAGGCTGGGGTGTGATGACCCTGAACCGGCTGATCGCGGATAAATACGAAAGCTGAGCATGGGCGCGGCCTATTTCTATCACCTGACGGACAGCCCGCTAGAGACGACCTTGCCGATGCTGATCGGCAAGGCGCGCGACGTCGGCTGGCGGGTGTTGGTGCGCGGCTCGCACCCTGATCTGCTGAAACGGCTGGATGATCTGCTGTGGACGGGCCGAGATGACGGGTTTTTGCCGCATGGTCTGGCCGGTGGACCACATGATGCTGATCAGCCTGTTCTGCTGGGCGATGTGCCCAGCGACGGGTTTAGTTGTGTGATGAGCATCGGCGGCGCGGATGTGGACGCCGGCGAAGTCACGAACCTGGAACGGGTTTGCATCCTTTTTGACGGCCATGACGGGGCCGCATTGCAGCACGCGCGCGGGCAGTGGAAGATGCTGACGGATGCAGGCTGTGCTGCGCAATATTGGGCGCAAGAGGATGGGCGTTGGGCCAAAAAGGCAGAGAAAACAGGCGTGTCTTAACTGCGCTTATGAATCTGCGAACTCGTACATGTCGCCCCGTCACGCCACCGATGAACCCCAAATCAATCCGGTGCGATGAAAAAGGCAAAGCTCGGGTCGAAATCTTCGGGCAGTTCGGTTGGGGCCGGGGTGCAGGCGGCAAACAACAGCACAAAGGGCAGGGCGCGTATCATCGGCTTAGGATCAACTGATCATTGGCGATTTCGATGCGGTCATAAAGCTGCAGATAGGTCATTCCAAGCAGTGACTCATCCATTGGGCCACCGTTGATGACAGCGGGCACCTGCGTATCGCGTATCGCTCCAAGCGCCACTGCGTCTAACACGACCGGGGCCGTTTGGACCACACCATTGGCGGTATTGGCAGAACTGAAGAAATCCAGCTTTTCGGTTTTGATGCCAATGCGATCTGCGTCCTGCTGGCTCAGCACCATTTGCGTTGCCCCGGTATCAATAACAAACCGCACAGGCGTCTGGTTGATGTCAAGCGTCAGGTAATAATGGCCGTCAAAGCTGCGGGGCACTTCGATCCGGGTATCACTGACAACGGCCTGACGCGGGTTCACATCGCGACTGATATCTTCCCACAGACCATAGGCGCCGACGACCCCGACAAAGATCAAAAACCACAGGGCCGCCTGCTGGGCCAGCTTGCCCAGATTGGCACTATGCGACACGACATAGGACCCGCCAATCGCGGCAGCCAGTAACACCAGATAGGTGAGTTGCATATATTGGTCTGTACTCATGACCCATATATAGGCGCTAGCCGCCGATCCCGAAACCCCGCAATCCGTCGAGCACGAATTGCACGGCCAACGCGGCCAGAAGCATCCCCAATACGCGGGTTACGATGTTCAACCCGGTCTTGCCCAAGGCACGCTCAATCGCGGGTGCCGCAAGAAAAGATAAAAAGGTGATCGACAGCACGGCCAGAAGTACAGCGCTAATGGCCGCGAAATCGGCCATACCTTCAGCCTGACCCGCGAGCAGGATAATCGTAGTGATTGCACCGGGGCCAACAATCAGTGGCAGGGCCAAAGGAAAGACTGAAGGGTCATCATGATGTTCTGCCTGACCTTCGGCTGCATTTTCCTCGCGTCGGGCCTGACGTTTTTGGAACAGCATATCAAGGGCTGTCAGAAACAGCAGGATGCCGCCCGCAATGCGGAAAGCGTCCATAGAGATGCCAATAAATCCAAGGACGGCCTCACCAAGCCCCAGAAAGAGCAGCATTAGACCAGCAGAGACGACACAAGCCCGCACGGCAATCGCCCGGCGTTGGGCGGCAGGCATGCCTTGGGTCAGCGCAATGAACACAGGCGCCAGCCCAGGCGGGTCCATGATGATGAACATCGTGGTGAAGGCGGCGATGAGGGCAGGGATTTCTGTCATTACTCTGATTTTCTTGATTTTTGATCGTGCCACTGATTGGCACAGATCATTCGGCAATCCAACGGCAATGGGTCCGCAAATAGTGATCTAAGGTATCTATGTTGAACTTTCGCTGTTGGTAACTTGTATCGACAAAAAAACCCGGCTGCCAACTGCTGATTTTGCTATCAAGTTCTATGCCGTTGGCTTCGAGGAAAGCGAGGGCGGCTAGCATTGCGGTTCTTTTGTTGCCATCAACAAAGCCGTGCGCCTCGGACACGCCGTGCCATAGAACAGCCGCAAGGCGTATTAGGTCATTTTGATTGTCGTATTGATGGTAGTTTAGCGGGCGACCTAAGGCGCTTTGCAAATCAGAAGTCTTTAACTCACCAGTTCTGCCTCCTTCAATCAGGGCCAGATTATGGATGAATTCTATATCTTCGAAGGTGAGGAAGACAATTTCACCGTCTTCCTCCAAATTTGCTTCAAAAATCATGCGAGAATTTGCATGGATTCCTTCAGCTGGATTTCAAGGCGAACAGCCGACTCCCGCACGGATTGCCGAACAATGCGCTTGGGTTTTTCGGTCGTCGCAAAGTTCGCATTAGCAGCCATTGCAATCGTCGTACGGTCACGCTTGCGACCGCAGGTGCAGTCAGCACAGACTTGATTCTTGCATTTGCTCATAGCGACCTTCACTAGGTTACGAGTGTCAACTTGCGTACGTACAAGTGTCAATAAACGTGTATACGCTAGGGCTACACAAAACGCAAACATTGTGGCCACAGATAATGAACATTGGTTGCCAAAATATTGACACATCATCCGTAACGCCGGATTCTATGATAATAGGGTTTGTACTGATATTTTATTAACTCAATTGCACTCACGGAACTTGCATTCAACTCTTTTCGGCCTTCTCCAACTTCTCAAGCGATGCCATCCACATCGCTTCGGCCCGCTCCAGCCCTTCCATGACCTCGGCGTATTTCTTGTTCCAAGTCTCCAGCTCGCCTTTTTTGCCGTCTTCATAAAGCGCGGGATCGGCGAGCTTTTTGGCCAGTTTGTCGCGCATCCCGTTGATCTTCGCGACGCGCTCTTCGTTCTTGCGGACATCGGCGCGCAGGGCCTTGATCGCCTCTTGGCTGGGCCGCTGGGCTTTCTCTGGTTTCGGCTTGTCCTTCTCGGCCGGTTTCTCGGGCGTCAGCAGCATTTTGCGATAGGCCTGCAAGTCCTCGTCATAGGGTTTCACCCGCCCGTCCTTGACCAGCCACAGCCGGTCGGCGACCATCGACAGCAGGTGCATGTCGTGGCTGACAAGGATCACCGCGCCGGAATAGGCGGTCAATGCCTCCACCAGCGCTTCGCGCGATTCAATATCAAGGTGGTTGGTTGGCTCATCGAGGATCAGCAGATGTGGCGCGGGCAGGGTGGCCAGCAGAAGTGACAGGCGCGCCTTTTGCCCGCCGGACAGCCGCCCGACCTCTGTATCCGCCTGATCAGCGCCCAGCCCAAAGCCCGCCAGCCGGGCGCGCAGTTTGGCCTGACCTTCATTTGGGCGCTCGCGGAACAGGTGATCAAGGGGGGTTTCCTCAATCCGCAACTCATCCACCTGATGCTGCGCAAAGAACCCGATCCGCAGCTTGTTGGATGTCACCATCTTGCCGCGTGCGACGGGCAGCCGGTCTGACAGCATTTTCGACAGGGTCGATTTGCCTTCACCATTGCGGCCCAGCAGTGCGATCCGGTCGTCCTGATCAATCCGCAGGTTTAGGTCATGCAGCACGATGTGATTGCCATAGCCCACGGCGACGCCTTCTGTGGCAATGATCGGGGGCGACAATTCCTCTGGCTCTGGGAAGGTAAAGACCGTGCGCGCCGCATCTTCGGGGGCGCGGATCGTTTCCATCTTTTCCAGCATCTTCACACGGGACTGCGCCTGTTTCGCCTTGGAAGCCTTGGCCTTGAACCGATCGACAAAGGCCTGCAAATGCTCACGCTGCGCGCCCTGCTTTTTCGCGGCGGCTGCTTGTACCGCCCGATTGGCCGCGCGCTGTTTGGCAAAGGTGTCGTATGGGCCAGTGTAATAAATCAGCCCCTTGTCTTCCAAATGCAGGATCCCCCCGACCGAGCGGTTCAGGAGCTCCCGGTCGTGGCTGACGATCAGCACCGTATGCGGGTAGCGGACAAGGTAAGCCTCCAGCCACAACGCACCTTCAAGATCAAGATAGTTGGTTGGTTCGTCCAACAGCAGCAGGTCAGGTTCCGAGAAAAGCACAGCAGCCAATGCCACCCGCATCCGCCACCCGCCAGAGAAGGCCGAACAGGGCATTTTCTGTTCATCATTGGTGAAACCCAACCCGCGCAGGATTGTCGCGGCTCGTGCCTCTGCCGACCAAGCGTCAATATCGGCCAGCCGCGTCTGGACATCGGCGATCCGGTCAGGGTCCGTCACCGTCTCAGCTTCGGCCAGAAGCTCAGCCCGTTCGGTATCCGCCGCGAGCACCGTGTCGACCAGGCTCACCTCATTTCCGGGCACCTCCTGGCTGACGCCGCCGATTTTCCAGCCTTGCGGAATACTGACAGAACCGGTGTCGAGCACCATTTCACCACGGATAATCTTGAACAGCGTCGTCTTGCCAGAGCCATTGCGCCCCACAAGCCCGACCTTGTGGCCGGTGGGGATGGTGACAGTCGCGTGTTCGACCAGCGTGCGGCCTTCGACGGAATAGGTGATATCGGAAATTTTCAACATGGGCGGGCTTTGCCTGATACCGCGGGCGGGGTCAATCGCAACTGGCTGTCATCTGCCTGTTACCGGCGCGATGCATTGGATCGACATCTGAATTTGAGGGGATAACAATGAAAAGACCGATCTGCTGCCTGACTTCGGTTCTGGCGCTGACCGCCGGGTTCGCCCATGCAGATGCGTTCAACCGCATCGCATCATTTCCAACCCATCTGAATATCGGCGCAGGCGATCAGAACGTCGAAACCTCGGCCGAGATTATCGCTGCCACGGCTGACGGGATGACGCTGGTCTATACCGACAGCCCGCTTGGTGTTCTGGGGCTGATTGATATCGCCGATCCCGCCAACCCGGCCCCGCTGGGCAATATCGCGCTAGAAGGTGAGCCGACATCAGTGGGCATCATCGGGCAGACCGCATTTGTCGGGGTGAACACATCCGAAAGCTATACCGCCCCCTCTGGTCATTTGACCGTGATCGACATTGCCAGCGGGGAAGAGCTGGGGCGTTGTGATCTGGGCGGCCAGCCTGACAGCATCGCGGTCGCCAAGGACGACAGCTTTGTCGCTGTTACCATCGAAAATGAGCGTGACGAGGATCTGGGCGATGGCCGTGTGGGCCAGATGCCTGCCGGATCGCTTGTGCTGGTTGGCATCGCGGATGGTCTGGCCGCTTGCGACATGCTAAAGTTCGTCGATCTGACCGGTCAGGCTGACATTGCCCCGGACGATCCAGAGCCAGAATTTGTGGATATCAACGCCGCCGGTGATGTGGTCATCAGCTTGCAAGAAAACAATCACATGATCGTGGTGAACCGCGCGGGCGAGATCACATCGTCCTTCAGCGCCGGTGCGGTCGATCTGGACGGGATCGACGCCACGGATGAACGCGGCGCGCTGCTTTTCACGGAAAGCAAGGCAGGCGTGGTGCGCGAACCTGACGCCGTAAAGTGGATCGATGGCGATCATTTTGCCACGGCGAATGAGGGCGACATGGATGGCGGCTCGCGTGGTTGGACGATCTTCCACCGCGACGGCAGCGTTGTGTATGATAGCGGCACCAGTTTTGAACATGCGGTCATTCAGGCGGGGCATTATCCGGACAAACGCTCTGACGCAAAAGGTGTGGAACCTGAATCAATCGAGACCGCGACTTTTGGCGGGACCCGGATGATTTTTGTCGGGTCAGAGCGCGGGTCGATCGTCGGCGTCTATGACGCAACTGATCTGGCCGCACCTGCACTGCTACAACTGCTTCCTTCAGGCATCGGACCAGAGGGCTACGTGACCATCCCGGACCGTAACCTGCTGGTATCGGCCAATGAAACCGACCTGATCGGTGATGGCGGTGTACGCAGCCACGTGATGATTTATCAATATTCTGACGCTGATCCGACCTACCCGTATCTCACCTCTGCCGGAGCTGATGCGCTGATTGGCTGGGGTGCGATTTCGGGGCTTTCGGCGGTCGATGAGCGTACCATTGTCGCTGTGAACGACAGCTTTTACGGCTATCAGCCCATGATTTTTACCATTGATGTCAGCGCGACACCCGCGCGTATTACGACGGCCACGCCGGTGACGCGCGCTGGTCAGCCTGCGCAAAAGCTGGACATGGAAGGGATCGCAGCGGACCGTGATGGCGGCTATTGGATCGCGTCCGAGGGGCGGATCGACCGGATGGTACCGCACGGGATCTATCACGTTGATGCGGATGGCGAAATTGATCAGGAAATCGGGCTGCCAAATGCCTTGCTAGCAGTGCAGGACCGCTTTGGTTTTGAGGGCGTCACCTTGGTCGGGGATACGCTCTGGCTGGCCGTGCAGCGTGAATGGGCCGACGATCCCGAAGGTTTGGTCAAACTGGTCGCCTATGACACCGAAACCGCAGAATGGGGCGCGGTCCATTACCCGCTGGATGCCCCGACTGCGGGCTGGGTTGGCCTGTCCGAGATCGTGGCGCACGGCGATTATATCTACCTTGTCGAACGCGACAATCAGATCGGTGCTGCTGCGGTGACCAAGCAGATCACCCGCGTGCCGCTGGACCAGATGGTGCCTGCGCCGCTGGGTTGGGAACTGTCTGTTGTCACCAAGGAAGTCGTACGCGATCTGCTCCCTGATCTGCGCAGCACCGGTGGCTATGTGCTTGATAAGGTGGAAGGTCTGGCATTTACACCCGATGGGCGCGCTTGGGTCGCCACGGATAATGACGGCGTTGATGACCACTCTGGCGAGACGATGTTCTTTGCGCTGGATGACTTGGCTGACTAACGGCTGCGCGTCGAATATTCACAATCTGACCCTGCCCGAAACGGTGGGGTCATTGCGTTTCAGACATGATTTCTTGCGGGCTAACCGTTTTGTAACCCCGATTTGACACTGTAACGCCTGTCAGCAAACCTGAGGGGCCACTATGAACCTTTATCACTGCGCGATTGATCTACGCGACGATGCAAAGGCTGTGCCCTTTGCCAGCGCGCTTGATGCCTGGATGAACCATTTGCAGAGTAACGGTGTCATCATGTCCTGGCGGTTGTACCGGCGTAAACTGGGGTTCGGGTCGCTGCACACGCGTGACTTCCTGCTAGAGGTCGAGGTGCGCGACCTGACCCAGCTTGATCAGGCGTTTCGTTTCACCGGCAAAGGCGATGAAGAGGTCGAGCGTCTGCATACACCGGTGCATCAAATGGTCGGGGAACTTGAAATCACGCTATTCCGCCCGTTTCCCGATCCGGAACGGGCAGAGCGGATGGCGCTCATCTAATAGCCGCCACTGGTTGCGATTTCTATGACACTGCGGCGGTGCGCGGCAGTGAAATGTTAGCCCTTGGTTGGCCATTCATGATGTTCATCGTCAATGATCAGCGCATGAGTATGGAACGGCCCGCGCCCCTGTAGATGTGGATGCGCGGGGGGCAGGTCGTCATGACGGTGCGGCACCACCACCGGGTCACCTTCGGGCCAGACCAGCAGCGCCATTGCGACGCCAATGCCGCTGAGAATGGCAAGAACACCTAATGTCGACCCTGCACCATAGGCGGTCATCAACTGACCCGCCAAAGGATAGGTGACCAACCAGCAGCCGTGCGACAAGGCAAACTGCGCGGTAAAGACTGCGGGCCGATCCGAACTATGGGCCGAACGCCGCAAAAGCCGCCCCTGCGGCGTCAGCGTGGCAGAGTAGCCGATCCCGGTCAGCAGCCAAATTGCCAGAAACGTAGGCCAGCCCGGACTGGCAAAAGCATAGGCGCCCATCAGGAACGTCAGTAGCAACGCGCCAGAGATCATCACGCTTCGGTCGCTCAGCCGGTTCAACAGGGCGGGCAAGGCTAAGGCTGCAAGCATGGACCCGCCCCCAAATGCAGCGAGCGCCAGGCCCACATCCCGGTCGCTGCCATCATAGATTTCACGCACGACCACGACGGTGTTGATGAGGACAAAGGCACTTGCCGCTGCGGCGCTTAGCGTCAGGGCCAATAGACCGCGCAGGCGCGGCGTAGCGAGATAGATACGCAGCCCGCGCGTAAGCCGGTCGCGAAAGGGGCGATCTTTGCTTGGCTGGCGCGTTGGCAGGGTGGCTGATCGGATCAGCAGGGCAGAGATCACAAAACCGATCACGGTGCCGCCAAATAGCCAATGATAACTGATCACTAGCAAAAGCAGACCCGCCAAAGCCGGGCTGATCAGGTTTTCAAGATCATAGGCAAGGCGTGACAGCGACAGTGCGCGTGCGTAGTCGTCCTCATCCGGTAATACGTCGGGGATCGTTGCCTGAAATGTCGGTGTGAAGGTCGCTGATGCGGTTTGCAGGGCGAAAATGGTCAGATAAACCTGCCAGATTTCACTGATAAACGGCAGGGAGAGCGCAATGGCCGCGCGGATCAGGTCAGCCCCAATGAGAACTTGCTTCCGACATGCCTTGGCAAACAGCGCGGCAGCAATCGGCGATAGGCCCACATAGGCAACCATTTTGATCGCGTAGGCGGTGCCCAGCACAGTCCCCGCTGCGGCGCCGGCCAGATCATACGCCAGCAGCCCAAGCGCCACGGTCAATAGCCCCGTGCCGGTCAGCGCAACAATCTGGGCCGCGAAGAGCCTGCCAAAAACGGGATGCCGTAGTAATCGGATCATGCGGGAAACTTACCCGATGATCCGTGTTCAATGCTACTCCTTAACCTCACCCGTCCATTCGGTTTCGATGTGCACCGTCACGGCATCGCCTACACCGATCAGGCTACCCTCTGGTGGAACGCCGTATCCCATGTCGAACGCTGTGCGTGATATAGTCGTTTGACCGCTGAAACCGAACCGTGCCCAAGGTTCGAAGACATTCGCCTGCGAATTGCCATTGAACTGGACGTCGAGATCCACCTGCTGTGACACGCCATGCAATGACAGGGTGCCAGTGACAACAGCGCTATGATTGTCGGTGAGCGTGACCTCGTCGCTGGTGAAGGTGATTGTCGGATGTGCGGCGGCATCAAAAAAGTTGGGCCCTAATAATTCATCGCGAAACCCATCCGGTGGGCTAGGAACATCAATGGATGAGACATCAATATTAATTTCCAACATGGCGTTTGCTGGATCGGCGGGGTCAAGCTGCAGCGTACCAGTCACATTGTCGAAACCGCCAGTATACTGCGAGAAACCTAGGTGATTAACCGTAAACAGCACACTGGTATGCGACGGATCAAGCGTAAAAGTCTGTTGCGGAATGCCCGCTAAATTATCTTGGGCGATAACGCCGCTGGCGTAAACAGCCAAGGCGCAGATGGCAGGAAGAGGATGACGCAACATAACGATTCTCTCCGTATGGTTAGCCTGTGGGCTAATTATTGCCTCGCTGGCTGCTTCACTGTCAATCTATAATCGAAGGTAAGCGTGCAGGGCCTTTTCATGCGTGTTCAAGGATGCTAGCAGGCGCGGGAACGCAGGCCACCTGCCTGTTCCCATCCACAAGAGGCTCACAATGGCGATCCAACGCACATTTTCCATCATCAAACCTGACGCAACCAAGCGGAACCTGACCGGGCAGATCGTTGCCAAATTCGAAGAGGCTGGTCTGCGCATTGTCGCTTCAAAGCGTATTCAGCTGACCTTGGCCCAAGCGCAGCAATTTTATGGCGTCCACAAAGAGCGCCCGTTCTTTGGCGAATTGTGCGAGTTCATGATTTCCGAGCCGATTGTTGTTCAGGTTCTGGAAGGTGAAGATGCGATTGCGAAAAACCGTGAAGTCATGGGCGCAACCAACCCTGAAGATGCGGCACCCGGCACGATCCGTAAAGAATTCGCGCTGTCCATCGGCGAAAACTCGGTTCATGGGTCTGATGCACCTGAAACCGCTGCGGAAGAAATCGCTTTCTTCTTTTCCGGTCTGGAATTGGTCGGCTAAATCAGCCGCTTACACCATTCGGAAGGGCGTCCGTAGCGGCGCCCTTTTTCTTTTCTAGATGTTTGCGCAGTAAAGCGACGTTCTTCTTATTCGCCTTGTTTCCGATGTCAAAGATATCGCCGACCAAAGGGATGGTCCCGATGGCGGCATCAACGCCGGTATTCCACATCATGCGCGCCAAAAGTGGGCGCGAAGCCCCCATGTTGTGCGCGCGATAGATAATGTATCCTGCAGGTCCGAGTGCGGCGACATCGCCCACGCCCGGCAGTAGTCCCAGGATGGAATCGAGCCCGACGCGCACGCCGATGATTGGCAGGCGGAACAGGCTGTCCATCCGATGGGCAACCCGTTCCAATTGTTCGATTTCAGCAGTCTCAGACACGGACAGGTTCGTCCCGTGCAATGATATAAACGGCGTGAACGATACCGGGGATATAGCCCAGAATGGTCAGCAAGATGTTAATCCAGAAGTGCTTGCCCAGCCCTTCCTGTAAGAACACACCCAGTGGCGGGAGGATAATGGCGAGAATGATGCGAATGAGGTCCATGACGGTAGCCTTTCGTAATTGCTTCTGTTGACACCATAATGCATGAACCCATGGTTGGTTCCCGTCAGATGGTGCCGAGCAGATGCGGATCAGGCTCTTTCACTTCGCGGGCGCTGGCGGCGCGTTTTTCCAAGTTGCGGGCCAAGGCCTTGTAATTGCGTATATTTGCTTTGTAGAGCGCATCAAAAATATCGCCTGCGATGGGGATGGAGCCGATGGCGAAATCCAGCGTTGTGTTCAGCGTCATATAAGCCAGGGTGCCGGGGCTTGCGCCAAGCTGATGTGCTTGCCGGATCATCCAGAGCGCGGGCAGCGCGGCTATAGCATCGCCCACGACCGGGATAAGCCCAAGCAGCGTGTCGAAACCGATGGAAATATTGGTTCCGGGTATAAAGAAAATCGCATCCATTCGATAGGCGACCCGGCGGATGCGGGAGAGTTCAAAATCTATGTCATGTGATATGTTCATACGGTTAACATACACGATTTTGATCCGTATGTGAAGGGTATTTACTTTTTGCGCGTAATCGCGACGGATGTGATTGTTTTGCAATGATTAATGCGGCTGTACCGGGCTAGCGTTGTTGTGGCGTTACGACGCCGATCTGATCGAGAATCCGTTCCAATTCTGAACGGTCCGCATCGAAGGATTGCGCTTTGATCGCGTCAAATTGCTTGCGCAATGCTTTCTTCTCTTTGCCCTTGCAGTCATTCCATGGACGCCCCTGCAACGCCATATGCAGGACGTAGTATCCGATGAAATGCGGCCTTGCGCCGTTTTCCAAGAGCCTTGTATAGGCCGCGTCTGCACCCAGTTCGCGGAGTTCTTCTGCCGTCGTGATCCCGGCTGCTTTGAACGATGCGGCGAAGGATGGGCCGATATTTCTGATGCTGGTCAGCGCTGTCATGGTGCCAGCGTAACCCGGTTATATTAAAACACCAGCGCCAAAGCCGCATTTTGCAGGGTCAGCGGGCAGGGTGCCCACTGATATCAAATGCTTGCGAAATCCGTGAAAACGGGCGCGGGTTGCTGGGTCGTTTGGTAGGGCGTCTCTGACGGGGCGGTCTGTTGACGCGGGGCGGGCGATTGGTTTTCGTCGCCGTTTGGTTTGGATCTGGCCATGTCTTTGGTCCTTGCTGCCTGTGGCGTCATCATAGCTGACATAGGCTTAAATAGAACATAGTCCGTGCGGCTTCGCGTGGTCGTGATGTGTCGAAATTGCGACCTGCCTGTCCGATTTTACTTTTTTCCCCGGTATGGTTTTGCTTGACTGCCACGGTTCAAGCCTTTGGATTTGCTTGGTTTTCCCCCCGGCGGCGTGAAGCGTTTCGACGTGTCTTGCGCAGCATTTGCGTTACTTGCGGGTTTGTCTCCCGCTCTCGGTTTGCGGGGTTTTGTGTCAGATTTGTAATCGCGTTCACCGGATTTCGACGGTTTTTTGCCGCCGGTTTTGGCGCGGAATGGTGGTTTTTCCCGCTTTTCGAAGGGCTTGCCATGATCTTGCCGCGGTTTGCGCGGCTTTGGCGTGACGCTTTCGGTGTCGTGTACAGTCTGAGTCGTTTTTGGTTTTTCCCGGCGTGCGGGCTTTTCGGCCTGTGCTGGCCGGTCCTTCCACGCTGGTTTGCCGGCGGGGGCCGGGCGATTGTCGTCGTAATCACGTTTCGTTTTGCGCGGACCGCGTTCGCCAAGTTGTGGCGGGCCGTCGAGTTCGCGCAGCGTTGTCTGGTTTTCAAGCGACATGTCAGGGCCGACAGATTTCAGGAAACCTTGCACCGCAGGCTCTGAAATTTCTATGAACGTCTCGTTCGGCTGAATGCGGATGGCGCCGATTTCTTTCTTGGTGATCGCGCCAGCCTTGCAGAGCATGGGCATGATCCAGCGCGCTTCGGCTTTACCTTCGCGACCGATATCAAGCGCGAACCAGCGCGACGGCCCAAAGGGCGCATGTTCGCGTGGTTTGCGCTCGCTTTGCGGAATGTCCTTGATATCGCTCAGATCTTCGGGGGCTGATTGCTGACCTGTATAAAGGCGCACATAGGCGGCGGCGATTTTTTCCGCGCCGTGCTGTTCCAGAAGACGCGCGGCGAAGGCCTGTTGTTTGTCGGTGAATTCCTCGGCCCAGACCGGATCGTTCAACAGCCGCTCTTCGTCTTTTTCCTGAATTTGGTCGGCGCTGGGGGGCTTGCCCCATGTGGCATTCAGCTTGCCCCATTTCAGCAAATTTTGACCGCGCCGCAACATCTTGGCAGGGACGATCATGGCCGAGATACCCTTGCGTCCGGCGCGCCCGGTCCGCCCGGAGCGGTGCAGTAGCGTTTCAGCGTTGGTGGGCAGTTCGGCGTGAATAACCAGTTCCAGATTGGGCAGGTCGATTCCGCGTGCGGCCACATCG
The DNA here is from genome assembly GCF_046640325.1 of Loktanella agnita. Lineage (NCBI taxonomy): Bacteria > Pseudomonadati > Pseudomonadota > Alphaproteobacteria > Rhodobacterales > Roseobacteraceae > Loktanella > Loktanella agnita. Next base: position 289,698 of record NZ_JBJMBF010000003.1, read on the forward strand.
GTGGCCACGCAGACCCGCGCCCGCCCGTCGCGCATGGCTTGCAGCGCGTTAGAACGTTCCGATTGCGTCAACTCGCCCGACAGCGCCACGACCGAAAAGCCCCGATTTGACAGCCGCGTTGTCAGCCGTGTGACCATTGCGCGGGTGTTGGCAAAGACGATGGAATTCGGCGCGTCGTAATAGCGTAACGTATTGATAATGGCCGCATCTGCATCGTGGTTGGCCACGTTGAAAGCATGGTATTCGATATCCGAATGCTGGCTTTCCTTGCTGGTCGTGGTGATCCGCTGTGCGTCGCGCTGATAGGATTTTGCCAGCGTCGCGATCATCGGCGGCACGGTGGCGGAGAAAAGCAGGGTGCGCCGCGTTTCTGGGGCCTGATCAAGGATGAATTCGAGATCTTCGCGGAAGCCCAGATCAAGCATTTCATCGGCTTCATCCAGCACGACTGCTTTGATTTCGCTCAGATCTATTGTGCCGCGCATGATGTGGTCGCGCAGCCGTCCCGGTGTGGCGACAACGATATGCGCGCCGCGTTCCAGGCTGCGCCGTTCGTCCCGAAAATCCATGCCACCCACGCAAGAGGCAAGGATCGCGCCCGCCCCGGCATAGAGCCATTGCAGTTCGCGTTTGACCTGAAGCGCGAGTTCCCGTGTCGGGGCGATGATCAGGGCGAGTGGTTGGGTGGCCCCATCCAACATCCCGTTTTCATTCAAAATTGTCGGCCCGATCGCAAGCCCGAAGCCCACTGTCTTGCCGGACCCTGTTTGCGCGGAGACCAGCAGATCCTGCCCTTCAAGCGCGGGGTCGGTCACGGCGGTCTGCACGGGCGTGAGTTGGTCATAGCCTTGTTTGGCAAGGGCTTCGGCGAGGGTGGGGATCATTGAGTCGGCCTTCGGTCGGGTAAGCCACGCGCACTACGCCTGTCGCGAGCGTTTGTATAGGGGCTATTGCAACGTTCGGGTGGTGTTGCGGCACAGTGGGGCGTGGATGCCGCGCGAATCGATGGTTAACGCAGGAAAAGATGCTGTTTCAGGCGGTCGAGCGCGCATCGGACTGTTATCGGACAAACGTCGGACCCAATCGCGCGGTGGGCGGGCTTAATGCAGCGTACTGTGAAAACGTAAATGTGCTGTCAAGAATTGGGTGTGGATGCGAACCACGCATCAATTCGGGCTTTCAATGCGTGCCAGATCGCCGGGGCGCCGCGTTCGACCTTTGATCCGACCCGGCTGTAAAGCTGTTCGGCCGTGACCTTGTATACCGGCCATGTGCCACCGCCGCTTGCGAGATTGGAGACCACGGGCTGTACCCGATCAATGGATTTGGCGAAGATGGCGTCATCTGTTGTGGCCGCTTCGAATTCGTCCCAGAGCGCGCGGAAGGCGGCAGCCTGATCGGCGGGCAGGAGCCCAAAGATCCGCGCGGCGGCGGCTTGTTCGATCACCTCTATCGCGGCGGGGTCGTGATCGCCGTGGATCGGATTGTCGCCTGCGTCAATCTCTACCAAATCATGGATCAACAGCATCCGGATGACCCGGTCGATGTTGATTGGCCGGTGCGCGTGCTCTGCCATGATCAGCGCATAGAGCGCGATATGCCAGCTATGTTCGCCTGAGTTTTCCCGCCGCGACCCATCGCAGAGGGTGGTGCCGCGCAACACGGATTTGAGCTTGCAAGCCTCTGTCAGAAAGGCGAGCTGCGCATCAATCCGGTTGGCCATTCAGCGCACGACCCGACGCGGCATGCCGCTGGGTTTTTCGGGTTCCGGCTGTGACTCTGGTTCGGGCTCAGGTTTTGGCTCGGGCGCGATTTCGGCCTCTTCCACTTCGGGCTTTGGTGCGGCGGCGCGCTGATCTTCGATCAGTTCCGCGTCGGGCACGACGGGTTTGCCCGCGCGTTCAGAGAGCAATGCACGGGCGCGTTCCTCGGCCCGTCGCACACGCACGGCAGTCAGGAAGCTTTCCTGCAGCGTCTGCGAGGACGCACCGAGAATCTCGCCGATCTGGTCAGTGATTGCGATGTCACCCGTCCGTTTTTGGTCGGCGAGAGCGAGGTCCGCCAGTTCGCCCGCCACACGCTGCACATAGGGATCGACCATGGCTTACCTCGTGTTTTCGGTCAGGCGCTGTTTGACGTAGCCGCTGACCCTGTCGATCATCGGTTCCATATAGGGGTCTTCGAAAAAGTGCCCGGCCCCGTCCATCTGGTCGTGGGTGACGGTGATGCCTTTTTGTTCGTGCAGTTTTTGCACAAGGTTGACCGTGTCCTGTGGCGGTGCGACGCGGTCATTGCTGCCGTTGATCACCAGACCCGAAGACGGGCAGGGGGCAAGGAAGCTGAAATCATACATATTGGCGGGCGGGCTGACCGAGATGAAGCCGGTGATCTCTGGCCGCCGCATCAGCAGTTGCATCCCAATCCATGCCCCAAAGCTAAAGCCGGCAACCCAGCAATGTTTGGAGTTGTTGTTCATTGATTGCAGGTAGTCGAGCGCCGAGGCTGCATCAGAGAGTTCGCCCACACCTTGATCATATTCGCCCTGGCTGCGCCCGACGCCACGGAAGTTGAAACGCAGGACGGTGAACCCCATCTTGTAGAAAGCGTAATGCAGGTTATAGACGACCCGGTTGTTCATAGTGCCGCCAAATTGCGGGTGCGGGTGCAAGACGATGGCGATGGGGGCATCACGGTCTTTTTGCGGGTGATAACGCCCTTCGAGACGTCCTTCGGGTCCGGGGAAGATAACTTCGGGCATTCACAATCCGTTACTGCTGTGGGCCCACGGCATTCTTGACGGAAATGCTTGGGCACTTTAGAAAGATTCTAAACTTGGCGCACGGGCCTAAGTTTCTAGCTTTTGGTCAAGTAATCGTGCTGGCCTGTGTCGTCAATGATATTGCGCTGGCCTATGTGTCAATGAAGTTGTGCCTGTTGCGGGTAGGGGAGAGAGAATGAAGTTAAGCACGAAAGGCCGCTATGCGATGGTGGCGCTGGCAGATCTGGCATTGCAGCCCGATGGTGCGCTGGTGAACCTGACCGAGATTTCAAAGCGGCAGGATATCTCTTTGCCCTATCTGGAGCAGCTTTTTGTGAAACTGCGCCGTGCGGGGCTTGTGGATTCGGTGCGCGGGCCGGGAGGCGGTTATCGGCTGTCCCGCCCTGCATCCGATATCCGTGTGTCTGAAATTCTGGGCGCTGTGGATGAAACTGTGTCGGCCATGCACAAGGGCGCGGGCGCGTCTGGTGCGGCGTCTGGCAGCCGTGCGCAATCAATGACTAACCGCTTGTGGGAAGGCCTGTCCGCCCATGTCTATGTGTTCCTGCATCAGGCCCGCCTGTCGGACGTCGTCGGCAATGATCTGGCCCCATGCCCTGCGGTGCCCGCCTTGTTTGAGGTTGTCGATGAATCGTGATCTGGCGGAGCGGCTGCGCCGCAAGACATGTTTTGCAGGGGCGCTGCCCCCGGCCCTTGCGGGCCTCCCCCGGGATATTTTTGGCCAAAAGAAGAGATGAGAACCTATCTGGATCATAATGCCACCAGCCCCCTGCGGGCCGAGGCGCGCGCAGCGATGATTGCGGCCATGGATGTGGTGGGCAACCCGTCATCCGTGCATGCGGAAGGTCGCGTGGCGAAGGGGTTGATCGAGACCGCGCGGGCGCAGGTGGCTGAGGCTGTGGGGGCGTCTGGGGCTGATGTTGTCTTTACCTCTGGCGCGACGGAAGCGGCGGCGCTGGCGCTGGCGGGCCGTGGTCTGCGCGCCGCCCCGGTTGAGCATGACGCGGTGCATGCCTGGGTCGATCCGTCGCTGCCGGTGGTGGATGGCGCGGTTGTGGTGGATGAGCCTGCGCGCTCGACCGTGCAGCTGGCCAATTCCGAAACCGGGATCGTGCAGAATTTGCCGCAGGGCCTTGCTGTGTCGGATATTACCCAAGGGTTTGGTCGTGTGCCCTTTGCCTTTAGCTGGGCCGGGGTGCAGATGGTGTTTTTGTCGGCCCATAAATTCGGCGGCCCCAAAGGTGTGGGGGCGTTGATCTTTCCCCAAGGCACCGATGTGGCCGCCCGGATCAAAGGTGGCGGGCAGGAGATGGGTCGCCGGTCCGGCACTGAGAATGTGGTGGCGATTGCCGGGATGGGCGCTGCGGCCTTGGCTGCGCAGGCCGATTTGGCCGCCGGAAAATGGGATCGGATCGCGAAACTTAGAAATATTCTAGAAAAGGGTATTGAGGCTGCCGAAAACGAGACTATTTTCGTCGGGAAAGATCTCATGCGATTGCCGAATACCAGTTGCTTCGTCACGCCCGGATGGAAGGGCGAGACGCAGGTGATGGCAATGGATTTGGCGGGTTTTGCGGTGTCAGCCGGTTCTGCCTGTTCCAGCGGCAAGGTGAAGGTGCCCCGCGTGCTGCGGGCGCTGGGGCTGGATGATGCGGCTGCGGCCGGTGCGCTGCGCGTGTCGCTGGGGATTGAGACAACAGAAGATGAGGTCATGCGCTTTGTGCGGGCCTGGACAGAGAAAAGAGTGCGGCGACGGGTCGCCTGAGAGGTGTAGAGATGAATTCCATCGATGTGGTAGAAGTCAAAGAAGGCGTTGATCAGGAGACTGTTGACGCGGTCAAGGAGCTCTCGGGGACGTATAAATACGGCTGGGAGACAGAGATTGAGATGGATTACGCCCCCAAGGGCGTGAACCCCGATATCGTGCGTCTGATTTCCGACAAGAATAACGAGCCGGAGTGGATGACCGAATGGCGTTTGTCTGCCTTTCAGCGCTGGGAAAAGATGGACGAGCCCACATGGGCGATGGTGGAGTATCCGAAGATCGATTTTCAGGATATCTATTATTATGCCCGCCCCAAGAGCATGGAAGTGAAGCCGAAATCGCTGGATGAGGTCGATCCCAAGTTGCTGGCGACCTATGAAAAGCTGGGTATCCCGCTGAAAGAACAGATGATTTTGGCTGGTGTAGAGGGCGCAAAAAATGCTCCTGCCGAAGGTCGCAAGGTTGCTGTGGATGCGGTGTTTGATTCTGTTTCCGTGGGCACGACGTTCCAGAAAGAATTGGAAAAGGCCGGTGTGATCTTTTGTTCAATCTCTGAAGCGATTGAAAAGCATCCGGAGCTGGTGAAGAAATACCTTGGCACCGTTGTGCCCCCATCGGATAATTTCTATGCGACGCTGAACTCTGCCGTGTTTTCGGATGGGTCGTTTGTTTATGTCCCCCCCGGTGTGCGCTGCCCGATGGAGCTGTCCACCTATTTCCGTATCAACGCCGAGAATACTGGCCAGTTTGAGCGGACGTTGATCATCGCTGATAAGGGATCTTACGTGTCCTATCTGGAAGGCTGCACCGCGCCAAAGCGTGATACGGCGCAGCTGCATGCTGCAGTGGTTGAAATCATCATCGAGGAAGATGCAGAGGTGAAATATTCCACCGTGCAGAACTGGTATCCGGGCGATGAGAACGGGCAGGGCGGGATTTACAACTTTGTCACCAAACGTGCCGATTGCCGGGGTGATCGTGCCAAGGTGATGTGGACTCAGGTCGAGACAGGCTCTGCCGTGACGTGGAAATACCCATCCTGCATTCTACGCGGTGATGACAGCCAGGGTGAGTTCTATTCCATCGCCATTGCTAATAACATGCAGCAGGCTGATACCGGCACGAAGATGGTGCATTTGGGCAAGAACACCAAGTCGCGGATCGTGTCCAAGGGGATCAGTGCCGGGAAGGCGCAGAACACCTATCGCGGGCTTGTGTCCATGCATCCCAAGGCGAAGGACAGCCGCAATTATACCCAATGCGACAGCCTGCTGATCGGCGACAAATGCGGCGCCCATACGGTGCCTTATATTGAGGTGAAGAACAATTCTTCACGGGTGGAGCATGAGGCGACCACATCCAAAGTGGATGATGACCAGCTGTTCTATTGCCGTAGCCGTGGGATGGATGAGGAAGAGGCGGTCGCGCTGGTTGTGAACGGGTTCTGCAAGGATGTGCTGCAGGCGCTGCCGATGGAATTCGCGATGGAAGCTCAGGCACTTGTGGCGATTTCGCTGGAAGGCTCTGTCGGTTGATCATGTTCGCCATGTCCGAAGCATATTGTCGCGAGAGGGTCACTGCTTGGCCCCGATCTTGCCCCGATTGGGTGCGAGGTTTTGCGCAGTTGCAAAACGGTAAAATCACACATGGCGCAAAAGCAGGACATCAACGATTTCAACGCACGGATCAAGCGTATCAACGATCCGCGCAACAATGCCTATTACGATCACGACATGGGCATGCATGTGCCCAAGCGGGTGTCCCGCGACAAGATCAAGAAGAACGCCAAGAAACAGCAGGATTCCGCGTTTTCGGCATTTCTTGTGTCGATGATCGTGGGCGGCTTTGGTCTGATGATCGCGCAGGCCGTGCGCTATCGCTATTTCGAGGTGTCGGGCGCGGGGAATACGGCCCTGTTCATCGACGTTCTGGTGGCTCTCTGGATCGTGGGGATGTTGTCGGCGATGATGCGGCGGCGCAAGTTCAGCGCCCGGTTCGCGCAGGTCACAGGCATCGCCGCGATGGTCGTGGGCGGGCACAATCTGATCTGGCGCTGGCCGGACGAGATGGGCATTCTTTACACTATGGCCTATGTCGAAGAAGTGCAGGCCCGCACCGCGCCGATTTCGCTGGTCGTGGGCGAAAGGGTCTTTGTGATGCCCGATCAAGAGCAGTTTCGCGCGGCGCAAAACTAGATCAATGTGACGTCGGTTTCGGTCATCATTCATCGCGTGCTCGCTGCGGCGCGGATGTAAATCGCAACACACAAATCACATTTCCAATCGGTCAGATAACCGCGCCCCTTCGGGGTGCGGTTTCGGCGCATCTGCGCTGATCTTGCTGGTAGGAAGAGAGAACGCAAACAGGCTTTGCCTTGAGTAAGAGGACGTAAATATGTTGGAAATCAAAGGCCTGAAGGTCAAACTGGAAGAAGAGGACAAGGATATCCTCAAAGGTGTCGATCTGACCGTAGAGGCGGGTCAGGTGCACGCGATCATGGGGCCGAACGGGTCAGGTAAATCGACGCTGTCTTATGTTCTGTCTGGCAAGGACGGCTATACCGTAACCGACGGCTCTGCCGCACTGGAAGGTGTCGAACTGCTGGATATGGAGCCGGAAGAGCGCGCGGCGGCGGGTCTGTTTCTGGCGTTTCAATACCCGGTGGAAATTCCCGGTGTGGGCAACATGACGTTCCTGCGCACGGCGGTGAATGCACAGCGCAAAGCGCGCGGTGAGGAAGAACTGAGCGCGGCGGATTTCCTGAAAGTCGTGCGTGAGAAGGCCAAGAGCCTGAAGATCGACGCCGAAATGTTGAAGCGCCCGGTCAACGTCGGCTTTTCCGGTGGTGAGAAGAAGCGCAACGAAATCTTGCAGATGGCGATGCTGGAACCGAAGATGTGCGTGCTGGATGAGACGGATTCCGGTCTGGACGTGGATGCGATGAAACTGGTTGCCGAAGGCGTGAATGCGCTGCGGTCCGAAGGGCGGTCGTTCCTTGTGATCACGCACTATCAGCGCCTGTTGAATCATATCCAGCCCGATGTTGTGCATATCATGTCAGACGGGCGTATCGTGAAAACCGGCGGCCCTGAACTGGCGCTTGAGGTCGAGAATAACGGATACACTGACATTCTGGCAGAGGTGGCCTGATGGCATTGGCGAAACTGAAAGCGGATACAACGGATGCGCGGCTGGCAGATCTGCGCTTGCCCGAAGCGGCAGCTTGGGCGAATGCCGCCCGCGCTGATGCGCTGGACCGGGTGCGCCAGATGGGCCTGCCGACGAAGCGCGATGAGTATTGGAAATATACGGACCCGACCGCGCTGACTGCGGTGGATGCGCCCGAAGCGGCGCTGTTTTCCGAGGATGATGGCCCGCTGTTTGACGCTGTGGGCCGGGTGAAAATCGTGTTCGTCGATGGTGTGTTTGATGCGGATGCATCGGATGATTTGCAGGCCGAAGGCGTCGAAATCGCCCGTCTGTCAGATGCGATGCAGGCCGATATTCACTGGGCAAAGGACCTTTATGGTGTGCTGGAAGCCCGTGGTCAGAAACCGGTAGAGCGCCCGCTGGCGACGCTGAACACAGCCATCGCAACAGATGGTGTGGTCATCCGCGCGACGGCGAAAGCTGCGAAACCGATCAATCTGATCTACCTGCATGGCGATGTTGGGTCTGACGCGGCCCTGCATAATTTGGTCAAGGTGGAAGCCGGTGCTGAGGTGACTGTGCTTGAAACCGGCCCGGCAGCGGCGCGGTTTTCACAAGTGCTGGAGGTTGATGTGGCTGATGGTGGCACCTTCCACCATGTGCGTGCGCAAGGGCGCGATCATGAACGCCGTGCGGTGACCCATTGCTTTGCGCGCATCGGTCAGGAATCCACGTTTAAATCCTTCACTCTGACCTTCAATGGTGTCCTGACCCGCAATGAATGCGTGATCGAGATCGTTGGTGATGATGCGACCGCCCATGTGGCGGGGGCCTGTGTTGGCGATGGCAAGGATTTCCATCATGATGACACGGTGTTCATCACCCATGATGCGGTGAATTGCGAAAGCCGTCAGGTGTTCAAGAAGGTCTTGCGCAACGGCGCGACAGGCGTGTTTCAGGGTAAGATTCTGGTCAAGGCCGGCGCGCAAAAGACGGATGGCTATCAGATCAGCCAGTCGTTGCTGCTGGATGATGACAGCCAGTTCCTTGCCAAGCCGGAACTCGAAATCTACGCCGATGATGTGGCTTGTTCGCATGGCTCGACCTCGGGCGCGATTGATGAAACGGCGCTGTTCTATCTGCGGTCGCGCGGTGTGCCGCATCAGGCCGCGACAAGCCTGCTGACACTGGCGTTTTTGGCCGAGGCACTGGAAGAGATCGACGATGCGGTGCTTGCCGATGATCTGCGCGACCGGCTGGATGGCTGGCTGCAGCGTCATAGCTGATGGCGGTGACAACGGATATTGCCCGCACGTGGCGTGCGCCGCGTGCGGTTATCCGGCGGCTGCTGGATGCAGGCCAGCGCGAGGATCGGGCGATTGCCTATCTGTTGACCGCCTGCCTGCTGGTCTTTGTGGCCCAGTGGCCGCGATTGCGCCGCGAGGCTTACTCCAGTGACGCGATGCCCACGGTCATGACCGAAGAGCAGATGACCGCTTTTCTGGACGGCTGGTCTGCGTTTGACCGCCTTGTGTCCTATGAATTTCTGGCCTGGCTGATGCTCTGGCCGCTGATCCTATATGTGCTGGCGGCACTGTCGCATCTGGTGGCCAAGCTCTTTGGCGGGAAGGGCAGTTGGTATGGCGCAAGGCTCGCCCTGTTCTGGAGCCTGCTAGCCACGGTCCCGTTGCTGTTGCTACATGGGCTGACGGCCGGGCTGATCGGGCCGGGCCCGCAAACCCAACTGATTGGATTTCTCTGGCTGGGCGCCTTTGCGGTGATCTGGGTCCAGACCCTGCGAGAGGCGGAACAAGCGCCATGACCCTTGATGCCCCGCATTTTCTGGCGCTCGTCTGGCGCAGTGTAACGGACCCGGTCCCGGTCGCCCAAGGCATCCGAGACATGCGCTGGGACCGCAATATATTGTGGACCGGCTTTGCGCTGGTCGCCGTGCTAAGCGCCATTCTGCAAGGCGTTTTACAACTGATGATCCCCGCAGAGGCAGAGCAAAACTGGATGCCGCCCGCCTTGATCTATGGCGCGCTGATGTACGGGTTTCTGGCGTTGAACGCTTGGCTGACCTATGTGATCGGCAAAGCCATGGGCGGGACCGGCAATTTTGACGAAACGCTGACACTGATGGTCTGGTTTCAGTTGATCAGCCTGACCTTCAGCGTTGCGCAATTCCTGCTGATGCTGGTGATGCCGTTGCTGGCGGTTGTATTTGCGCTTGCCTCTTTCATGATGTTGCTGCGTTGCATGGTCCATTTCGTTGATGTCTTGCACCGGTTCGATAGCCTGCCAAAGGCGTTTGGCACGGCATTCATGGCACTTATCGGCGCGGTTGCCGCCGGGCTGCCGTTCTATTCGCTACTTGGGCTGAACCTGCCCGGAGGTCCGATATGAGTTATGATGTAGCCGCGATCCGCGCCGATTTCCCGATCCTCGCGCGCGAGGTGAATGGCAAGCCGCTGGTTTATCTTGATAACGGTGCCTCTGCCCAGAAACCGCAGGTGGTGATTGATGCGATTACCCGCGCCTATGCAGAGGAATACGCCAATGTGCATCGCGGCCTGCATTTCCTGAGCAACCTCGCCACCGAAAAATACGAAGGTGTGCGCGGCACGATTGCGACATTCCTGAATGCCGGGTCGGAGGATGAGATCATCATGAACTCTGGCACCACCGAGGGCATCAATATGGTGGCCTATGGTTGGGCCATGCCGCGGTTGGAAGCAGGGGATGAGATCGTCCTGTCGATCATGGAACATCACGCCAATATCGTCCCTTGGCATTTTCTGCGCGAACGGCAGGGCGTGGTGATCAAATGGGTCGATGTGGATGCCAATGGCGATCTGGACCCGCAAAAGGTGATTGATGCAATCGGGCCCAAAACAAAGCTGGTTGCGGTCACCCATATGTCAAATGTGCTGGGCACGGTGGTGGATGTGAAAGCGATCACCGCAGGAGCCCATGCCAAGGGCGTGCCAGTGCTGATTGACGGGTCGCAAGCGGCTGTCCACATGCCGGTGGATGTGCAGGATATCGGCTGCGATTTCTATGCAATCACCGGGCACAAACTTTACGGCCCTTCCGGATCGGGCGCGATCTACGTGACCAAGGAGCGTATGGCGCAGATGCGCCCCTTTTTGGGGGGCGGTGACATGATCCGCGATGTCACCCGCGATGCGGTCACCTGGAATGATCCGCCGATGAAGTTCGAGGCTGGCACGCCAGGCATTGTGCAGATGATCGGAATGGGCGTGGCGTTGGATTACATGATAGGCCACGGGATGGACCAGATTGCAGCCCATGAGGCGGCGCTTTGTACCTATGCGCGGCAACGGCTTGACGGGTTGAACTGGCTGAACGTGCAGGGGGTCTCGGCCACCAAAGGCGCGATCTTTTCCTTCACGCTGGAGGGGGCTGCGCATGCCCATGATATTTCGACCGTGCTGGACAAAAAGGGCGTCGCGGTGCGGGCAGGGACCCATTGTGCGATGCCATTGATGGAGCATATGGGCGTCGGCGCCACCTGCCGGGCGTCATTCGCCATGTATAACACCAACGCCGAAGTCGACGCGCTGATTGATGCGTTAGAACTGTGCCACGATCTGTTTGGCTAGGCGATCTGGTTTAACAGCTGACTTGATAGGGATCGGTGACGTCAGGACCATTTGTGGTGCCTGATGTCTCGATCAGCGGGTCGCCTTCAAACGCAATCGTCTCGGACCCGTCAGGGCCGTAGCGCACAACAGTCCCTTCCCAGCGGCCAAAATTGATCCAGCCGCCCATCGGCCCGTTCAGCTGGCTGCCCGTTCCGATCTGGTGGTATTGCTGCACTGTGGTCGCGGCAAAGACATTCACACCGGCACTAACGGCAAGTTCGCTACAGGCCTGGCGCGCATCGGCGGAATTGGCGCCATTGCAGCACAAAACTCGGATGCGATTGGACACGCATCGCCTGATCCCGCTGCCGAACGCGCGGGCGTTATCCTGGTGAATATATTCCATGCCAATTTGCATGGCCCATGCGACAGGGCCAGTGGCAATGTCGGTCCCATGTCCCAACAACGAAATGACCGGCACCGGGCCGTCATGGGTGGCAGCCTGATTGGCCATCGTCGGTCGTGACTGGCGTCGGGTCGCGCGGGTAATCCGGGCGGTTATCGCGCTGAGCGGTTCGCAATGGGTCCGAATAATGCGGGTATTCGAGCGTGGATGCACGGTGCCCCGCAATCGCGTGTCGTGTACGATGATATGGTCAATGCCCATGCTCAGCTCCGCTTATTGTTGCGTGATGATCCGCGCGCAGGACCTGCTGTGTGCTCTGCGGGGTAATGACCCAGATGACGGGTGTGGACGCACAGCGTCTCAGGCTATGTCGATTTGGCGCTGGTGTGTGGATAATCGTGCGGGTTTCGCCATCAGACGGGCAAAGCCAAACATTGTGTGTGTCGTGCTGGTCATACAGAATTACCAATGAAAGTCGGACGTTATAATGCGTAAAGCCTAGCTTTTCTTTCTGTTCCGATCAAGCGCGCCATTTTTCGGGGGTCTGGCGGTGCAGATTTAGACGGAGTTATCGGCGGTGATCTTCTCTGATATGCTTTGCATTATCGGGTGTAGCTCGGGGGCAGAAACCAGATCTGGCAGGACAGATTGCCCATTGCGGCACGCGGGGCAGGATGCTAGGACAGCGCTGCCGCACCCGTAGCTCAGCTGGATAGAGCGCTGCCCTCCGAAGGCAGAGGCCAGAGGTTCGAATCCTCTCGGGTGCACCAATAAAACAAGGCGTTTGAGAAATCTGACGATTTACGCGCCCCTGTTTCGCCCTCGTTTCCCCTCGATTGCAGCCACTGCACCGCTCTGAAAATGGGGCGAAAGGTGCCAATATGTCCGCTCTATCGTTGCGGTGCTGGTGGCAAAGAACCCTGCCGCATCGACGATCGAGGCGCCGTTCTGGATGGCCCAAGTGATGGCCGTGTGCTTCAGGCTGTGCGGCGTTGGTCTCCAGTCGAGATTCGTATC